>NZ_WWHX01000668.1 GCF_009862125.1 Streptomyces sp. SID5910 | reverse complement strand
GCCGCGGATGCCGGCGCGGGCGACCGCCGCGTTCCTGGAGGCGGCGGTGCCCCGGCCGCCCGACGACCCCGCCCCCAGCCAGGTCCTCGCCTTCGCCCGGCTCAACGCCCTCACGCTCGCCCCGTGCCCGGGCACCGCCCAGCCGCAGCCCGAGGCGCACCGGGCGGCCGGGGGACGCGGTGCGGCGGTGCTGTACGCGGGGCTGGCCGAGGCGTACGAGTTGGCGGGTGTGCGCATCGGCCGGGGCGCGGAGCCGCACGCGGGTGACGCGCTGGACTGCTTCGTGAGCGCCTACACGCAGACGTACGGCGTCCGCGACACCCCGGACTTCCGCCGGCTGCTGGTCCGGCAGCTCGCGGACGACCCGCGGATCGACCGCTACTGGGAGCTGGTGGCCGAGGTCATCACCCCGCCGGGGGGCCGGCCGGAGCCGACGCCGGGTGCCGCGCACGACTGGCTGTTCGCCGCGCTCCGGGAGCAGGCGGCGACCACGGCGGCCTGAGCCGCCCGCCCCTCGCGAGAACCGGTCAGGGCATGTCGCCCCGCCAGTCGAAACGGCGGGGGTCGCCGGTCCTCGGCCCGTAGAGTGACCGGCCGCCCGCGCCGTAGCGGCCTATCTCCGTCGCCAGGGTCACGCCCCGGGCGCGTTCGTCCTCGGCGAGGTCCGTGACGTCCAGCAGCAGGCCGTCCAGCGGGCCGCCGACGAGCTGCGCGTATGCGCGTCCCGGCCGCGGCCCGGGGGTGTCGTGGTCGGCGCCGTAGACCCGGCCTCGCATGAACTCCACCTCATCCATGCCGGGCAGCCTCGCATCCGCCACTGACAACGCGGACGCGCGAGCCCGGGCCGGCACAGGTACCGGCCCGGGCGTCACGGTCGTCAGACCAGGTCGAAGCGGTCGAGGTTCATGACCTTGACCCAGGCGGCGACGAAGTCGTGCACGAACTTCTCCTTGGCGTCGTCGCAGGCGTAGACCTCGGCGAGGGCGCGCAGCTCGGAGTTCGAGCCGAAGACCAGGTCGGCGCGGCTGCCCGCCCACTTGACCTCGCCGGTGGCGGCGTCGCGGCCCTCGAACGTGGTCTGGTCCTCGGACGTCGACTTCCACGTGATGCCCAGGTCGAGCAGGTTGACGAAGAAGTCGTTGGTGAGCGAGCCGGGCGTCTTGGTGAAGGCACCGAGCGGGGACTGCTGGTGGCCTGCGCCCAGCACCCGCAGGCCGCCGACGAGGACGGTCGTCTCGGGCGCGCTCAGGGTGAGCAGGTTGGCCCGGTCCAGCAGCAGGAACTCGGCCGGCAGGCGGTTGCCCTTGCCCAGGTAGTTGCGGAACCCGTCGGCGGTCGGCTCCAGCGCCTCGAACGACTCGGCGTCGGTGTGCTCCTCCGTCGCGTCCACGCGGCCCGCGGCGAACGGCACCTCCACCTGGAAGCCGGCTTCCTTGGCGGCCTTCTCGACGGCGGCGGAGCCACCGAGGACGATCAGGTCGGCCAGGGAGACCTTCTTGGCGCCGGCGCCGGCGTTGAAGTCCCGCTGGACGCCCTCCAGGACCCGCAGGACCTGCGCGAGCTCGTCGGGCTCGTTGACCTCCCAGCCGCGCTGCGGCTCCAGGCGGATGCGGGCGCCGTTGGCGCCCCCGCGCTTGTCACTGCCGCGGAAGGTGGACGCGGAGGCCCAGGCGGTGGACACCAGCTGCGAGACGGTCAGACCGGACTCGAGGAGCTTCGTCTTGAGGGTGGCGACGTCCTCGGCGTCGATGGTCTCGCCCTCGGCCTCGGGCAGCGGGTCCTGCCACAGCAGGGTCTCCTCCGGGACCTCCGGGCCGAGGTACAGGGACTTCGGGCCCATGTCACGGTGGGTCAGCTTGTACCAGGCGCGGGCGAAGGCGTCCGCGAACTCCTCGGGGTTCTCGTAGAACCGGCGGGAGATCGGCTCGTAGATCGGGTCGAAGCGCAGCGACAGGTCGGTGGTGAGCATCTTCGGACGGTGCTTCTTCGACGGGTCGTGCGCGTCCGGGACGATCTCCGGGGCGTCCTTGGCCACCCACTGGTTGGCGCCGGCCGGGCTCTGCTCCAGCTCGTACTCGAACTCGAAGAGGTTCTTGAAGAACCCGTTGCTCCACTGCGTGGGCGTGGTGGTCCAGGTGACCTCCAGGCCGGAGGTGATGGCGTCCGCGCCCTTGCCGGTGCCGTGGGTGCTCCTCCAGCCCAGGCCCTGCTGCTCCATGGAGGCGGCCTCGGGGTCGTCGCCGACGGCGTCGGCCGGGCCGGCACCGTGGGTCTTGCCGAAGGTGTGGCCGCCGGCGATGAGCGCGACGGTCTCCTCGTCGTTCATCGCCATGCGGCGGAACGTCTCACGGATGTCGCGGGCCGCGGCGATCGGGTCCGGGTTGCCGTTCGGGCCCTCCGGGTTGACGTAGATCAGGCCCATCTGGACGGCGCCGAGCGGGTTCTCCAGCTCGCGGTCGCCGGTGTAGCGGCGGTCGTCGAGCCAGGTGGTCTCGGGGCCCCAGTAGACGTCCTCCTCGGCCTCCCAGACGTCGGCGCGGCCGCCGGCGAAGCCGAAGGTCTCGAAGCCCATCTGCTCCAGGGCCACGTTGCCGGTGAGGACCAGCAGGTCGGCCCAGGAGATGTTCTGGCCGTACTTCTTCTTGACCGGCCACAGCAGGCGGCGGGCCTTGTCGAGGTTGCCGTTGTCGGGCCAGCTGTTGAGCGGGGCGAAGCGCTGCTGGCCGGCCCCGGCGCCGCCGCGTCCGTCGCTGATGCGGTAGGTGCCCGCGCTGTGCCAGGCCATACGGATCATCAGCGGGCCGTAGTTGCCGAAGTCGGCGGGCCACCAGTCCTGCGAGGTGGTCAGCACCTCGGCGATGTCGCGTTTGACGGCGGCCAGGTCGAGGGACCGGAACGCCTCGGCGTAGTCGAACTCCTCGCCCAGCGGGTTGGCCACGGCGGGGTTCTTGGCGAGGATCTTCAGGTTGAGCCGCTCCGGCCACCACTGACGGTTTCCGCCGCCCTGGGTCGGGTGGAGGGCGCGGGTGTGGGCGACCGGGCAGCCGCCCGTCTCCTCGGTCTTCGCGTCGGTCACGATCGCGTCGTGGTTCTCGGACATGGGGATCCTTCCGAACGGGCGGTTCACGGTGCGGGAGAGGTGCTGGTGGGAGAGGTGCTGGTGCTGGAGCAGGCGGGGCACAGGCCCCGGTAGATGACCTCGGCCTCGTCGATCGCGAAGCCGTGGTCGTCGGAAGCGGTCAGACAGGGTGCCTCGCCGACGGCGCAGTCGACGTCGGCGAGCGCGCCGCACGACCGGCACACGACGTGGTGGTGGTTGTCGCCGACGCGCCCTTCGAAGCGGGCGGGGCTGCCGGGCGGCTGGATGCGGCGTACGAGGCCCGCCGCGGTGAGCGCGTGCAGGGCCTCGTACACGGCCTGGAGGGACACGTGGCCCACCCGGTCGCGCACGCCGGCGGCTATCGCCTCCACGCCGAGGTGATCGCCCGCCCGGACGGTCTCGAGCAGCGCGACGCGGGCGGCGGTGACCCGCAGCCCTGCTCCGCGCAGGTCCTTCGCTGTGGCCGTGCTCGGGGAGGCGGTCATGGCGGCGAACCTACTCGGGTAAACCGGAACTCTTCAAGGAAACGAACGATTCCAATTCAAGAAAGCCTGGGAACACGAGCACGGCAGGGCGAGGCGGAGGGGGCCGGGAGAGCCGGACGGCGTCCGTCCACGCATCCGCCGTGACGGCTGACGATCGTGGTAGACAACGTGGGTGGTGGGCACTGGCAGAGGGATGCCGCGACCGGCGCAGCGCGACGACAGGAATGAGTAGCCCGTGCTTGTGAAGACGTTCCGCTGGGCGTTCGCCGTCACCGTCCTCGGCCTCGCCGCGGGGGTCCTCTACGACGGCTGGACCGCCCTCGGCCTGGTGGCCATCCTGGCGGTCCTGGAGATCTCGCTGTCCTTCGACAACGCGGTGATCAACGCCGGGATCCTGAAGAAGATGAGCGCCTTCTGGCAGAAGATCTTCCTCACCGTCGGCATCGTGATCGCCGTCTTCGGCATGCGCCTGGTGTTCCCGGTCGTCATCGTGGCGATCAGCGCCCGGCTGAGTCCCTGGAACGCCGTCCACCTCGCGCTCACCGACAAGAACCGCTACCAGCAGCTGGTGACCGACGCCCACCCGTCGATCGCGGCGTTCGGCGGCATGTTCCTGCTGATGATCTTCCTGGACTTCGTCCTGGAGGACCGGGACATCAAGTGGCTGGGCGCCGTCGAACGGCCGCTGGCGAAGCTCGGCAGGGTCGACATGCTCTCGGTCTGCGTCGCCCTGATCGTGCTGCTCGTCTCCTCCATGACCTTCGCCGCCCACGCCCACCAGCACGGCGGCACGCATGCCGACAAGGCGCAGACCGTGCTGGTCGCGGGGATCGCCGGGCTGATCACGTACATGGCCGTCCACGGTCTCTCCGCGTACTTCGAGAACCGGCTCGAAGCGGAGGAGGAGCGCGAGCACGAGGCCGAGGAGGAGGCCGAACGCTCCGGCGGGGCCCGCTCGGCGGTGGCCCTGACGGGCAAGGCCGCGTTCTTCATGTTCCTGTACCTGGAGGTCCTGGACGCGTCGTTCTCCTTCGACGGTGTCATCGGCGCGTTCGCCATCACCAACGACATCGTCCTGATGGCCCTCGGCCTCGGCATCGGCGCCATGTACGTGCGGTCCCTGACCGTGTACCTGGTCCGCCAGGGCACCCTGGACGACTACGTCTACCTGGAGCACGGCGCCCACTACGCCATCGGCGCCCTCGCGGTCATCCTGCTCGTCACCATCCAGTACCAGATCAGCGAGATCGTCACCGGACTCATCGGCGTGGTCCTGATCGCCCTGTCCTTCTGGTCCTCGGTACGGCGCAACAAGGCGCTGGCGAACACCGGCTGACGCCGCGTCCGGGACCGGATCGGCCGCCCCGCGGCGCTCGCGGCGCCGAACAGGTGCGCTACATTTTGCATCGCCTTGACCGCGATCACCCACGATCACTCACGCTACGGAGCCGGCAACCCCATGAGCGACATCGTCAACGGACTCGGCCGCGCCACCGCCTACGGGGCCCTGGGCCTGGTCCTGTTGGTCCTCGGCATCCTCCTGGTGGACGTGCTGACGCCCGGGAAGCTCGGCCGGCAGATCTGGGAGCAGCGCAACCGCAACGCCGCGCTGGTGCTCAGCTCGGCGCTGCTCGGTGTCGGCGGCATCGTGTTCACGTCGATATGGACGACGTACGAGGACTTCGGCAAGGGCCTGGTGTCGACGGCGGCGTTCGGTCTGCTGGGGCTGGTGATGATGGCGCTGGCGTTCCTGGTGGTCGACGTGATCACCCCGGGGCGCCTCGGCGCGACGCTGGTCGAGCCCGAGCCGCACCCGGCGGTCTGGGTGACGGCGTGCTGCAACCTGGCGGTGTCGGCCATCGTCTCGGCCTCCATCGCCTGACGTCCGCCCCGCTCGGGAGAGGCCGGCGGGGCGCGTACGTCTTGTCCGGCGGGGTCAGTCGTCCCGCTCCACGCTCCACAGCGGCAGCCGCTCGAAGAAGGTGACCGCCTCCTCGCGCCACCGCGGACGCCAGCCCGCGGCCACCCGGCCGGCCTGCTCGGCGTACCGCCGCATGTCCGCCCGCATGAGGTCGGCCACGCCGTGGCGCTCGCCGGCCTCGCGGACCGCTGCGACGGTGTCCGGCGTGCAGGCGGGGTCCCCGAGGGCCCGTTCCACGAGAGCGCGGTCGGGGCCGCTGACGGTGGACAGCAGGCGGACGGTGGCGTACGTCCGCTTCCCCTCGCGGAGGTCGGTGCCCGTCGGCTTGCCCATCGCGGCGGCGTCGCCGAACAGGTCGAGGTAGTCGTCGCGCAGCTGGCCGCAGATGCCCACCAGCCGCGCGTAGCGGCGCAACTCCGCCTCGTGGTCGACCGGTTGCTCCCCCGCGGCCAGGAGTCCGAGGCACAGGGGCGCGAGGATCGAGTAGCGGGCCGACTTGTGGTCGGCGACGTCGTGCAGGACGTCGTCGGTGACCACGGGGCCGAAGTCGCGCTCCAGGTCGGCGATCTGGCCCACGAAGGTGTCGGCCGCGGCCCGGGTCTGGACCTCAATCATGGCCTGCCGCAGCCCGGCCGGCAGCCCGGAGTCGAGGAGCACCCGCAGACAGAGGGCGAGCGCGAGGTCGCCGGCGAGGACGGTGAGCCCGAGGGCGGCCCGCGGATGGCGCGGGAACCTCTCGCGGTAGGCGTAGTAGGTGGTGGGCCCGCCCCGGCGGGTGGCGCTGTCGTCGATGAGGTCGTCGTGCACCAGGCCGTGGGTCTGGAGCAGTTCGATGCTGAGCGCCGCGGCGTCCAGTGCCTCGGCGGGCGCGTCGTCGCGGACCAGCCGTGCGGCCTCGTGCAGCAGGACGACCCGCATGCGCTTGCCGCCGCGCAGCGACAGGTCGCGCAGCAGGTCGAGGCAGTCCGGGGTGAACCGGCTGAACGACGGCGCCTCCAGCGTCGCGCCCACCTTGTCGAAGTAGTCCGCGAAGAGCGTGTTGAACCGGCGCTCGTACCGGGCTACACGGTCCAGCAACTGCTCGGTCATGGCGGGTTCCTCCTGAGGCGGGGCGAGTGGGCGGGGCGAGTCCGGCGCGAAAGCGGCGTGCATGCGGGCGGAGTCGGCAAGGTGCTGATCATTGTCCGTCACTTGTGGTCCGCCGGTGCACGGACGGGTACCGGCGGCCGTGTTGGGCCTTACCGTTCACAGGGGCGGCGCCGGCCTCGACGGGCGGTCGGGGGTTCGAGTGCCGGCACCGGAACGACCGGGGGGTCGCCATGAGTGAGGTGCCTGGGGCGGACGCGTCGGCGGTGGTCGTCGGCCGCATCACGCAGATCGTCGAGGCGGCCGGACCGGACGGCGGGGCCCCGTGGCTGTTCGCGCGCTGCCTGGCCCACGCGGCCCGTTACGAGGCCTCCGGCCGGGACGGTGACATCGACCTGGCCCTGGCGGACTTCCAGGCCCTGCCCCCCGACGCACCGGGCCGGGCGAAGCTGGCGGCGGTCCTCGCGGAGCTGATGCTGGGGTCGGGCACGCTGTTCGGCTCACCCCGGCTGTCCTGGGCCGTGGCCCTGGCGGACGTGGCCGACGCGGACCCCGAGCCGATGCCGCAGTGGCCGAGGACGGCCGCCGCCCTGCGCGCGGGCGACCTGGTGGTGGCCGCGCAGGAGAGCCGTCCCGGCTTCGACCCTCGGGCGGCGCTGCGCTCTCTGGAGGAGTACGCGGCGCTCGTCGACGGCACCCCGTACGCCGACGCGGTCGACGCGGCGCAACTCGCCGTACGCCACCTGCTCGTCCAGGAGGACCCCAGCGCGTCCGAGGCGCGGCGGGTCACCGACGACATGCGCCGGTACACCGACCGGCTGGGGGTTCCGGATCCACGGCGCGGAGAGGACCGGCCCGACGGGCGCTCTCCGCTGAGCGGCCCGGGCGAGGTCATGCGACTGATGCAGGAGATGCACGCCTGCGCGGTGCGCTCGGACTTCCCGGCGATGGCCGAGCGCGCGGGGGAACTGCGCGACCTGGCACAGCGCCTGCCGCCCGGCGATCCGCTGCGCGGACAACTGGACCAGGCGCTGGCGACGGTCGGCCCGTTCCTCGGCATGCTCGGCGTGGACGGTACCGGCCAGGGCAGTGCGGGCGGGTGGACACGTCCGGTCGGCGCCGAGGAGCTGAGCGTCTTCCGTGACCTGGCCGCCCGGCCCGGGCTCTCCGGCGTCGACCGCGCCTTCCAGCTGAGCCAGCTCGCCCTGGCCGAACTGTCCC
Source organism: Streptomyces sp. SID5910 (assembly GCF_009862125.1). GTDB lineage: Bacteria > Actinomycetota > Actinomycetes > Streptomycetales > Streptomycetaceae > Streptomyces. The sequence continues at coordinate 631 of NZ_WWHX01000668.1, read as the reverse complement.
TGGACACGCCCGAGTCGGTGCGCGACGCGATCGGCCACCTCACCGAGGCCCTCGACTGTTCGCCCGCGCACGACCCGCGCCGCACCTACTACCGGCTCCAGGCCGGCACCGCGTACCTGCGCCAGTTCGAACGCGGTGACCGCCGGGCGCTGCGGACCGCCACGGCACTGCTCGAAGAGGCCCGGGACGCGGCCGCGTCGACGGCCCACACGATGTGGACGAACATCGCCATGCCGCTCGCCTACGCGTACCGGCTGGCCGACCGCCGGGACCTGAGCCGTTCGACCGCGTTGCGCGGTCTGCGCGGGCACGCCTGGAGGGTGCTGCTGGAGTCCACTCCGGACGAGGTGCAGGCCACCGCCCGCAACGCCACCGAGGACGCCCTGGAGACCGCCCGGTGGTGCCTGTCGGACAACGCCGCGGAGGACGCCGCGACCGCCCTGGACGCCGGGCGGGGCCTCATCCTGTACGCGGCGGCCGAGACCCGTGACCTGGAGGCCCGGCTGACCGCCGCGGGCCATGCGGGGCTCGCCGGGCGGTGGCGGGCGGCCCGGGCGGCGGACCCGGCCGGCGAGGCCCCGGTCGACCTGCGGCGGGACGTGGTGGCGGCGCTGGCCGGTGTGCCCCTGCG
>NZ_WWHX01000667.1 GCF_009862125.1 Streptomyces sp. SID5910 | reverse complement strand
CGACCACTACCACCGCTACCGCGACGACGTGGCGCTGATGAAGGACCTCGGCCTCAAGGCGTACCGTTTCTCCGTCTCGTGGTCCCGGGTCCAGCCCACCGGCCGCGGACCCGCCGTCGAACGCGGCCTGGACTTCTACCGCCGCCTCACCGACGAGCTGTTGGAGGCCGGCATCACCCCCGTCGCCACCCTCTACCACTGGGACCTGCCCCAGGAGCTGGAGGACGCCGGCGGCTGGCCGCACCGCGACACCGCCGACCGCTTCGCCGAGTACGCCGGCATCATGGCCCGCGCCCTCGGCGACCGCGTCGGCGTGTGGACCACCCTCAACGAGCCCTGGTGCAGCGCCTTCCTGGGCTACGGCTCCGGCGTCCACGCCCCCGGCCGCACCGACCCGGCCGCCACCCTGCGCGCCGCCCACCACCTCAACCTGGCCCACGGCAAGGCGGTCGGCGTCCTGCGCGCGGCCCTGCCGCCGACCGCCCAGACCTCCATCACCCTCAACCTCCACCAGGTGCGGCCCCTCACCGACGCCCCCGAGGACGCGGAGGCGGCCCGCCGCATCGACGCGGTCGGCAACCGCGTCTTCACCGGCCCCCTCCTCGACGGCGCCTACCCCGAGGACCTGCTCGCCGACACCGCGCACCTCGTCGACTGGGACGAGCTGGTCCGGGACGGCGACCTCGCGGAGATCTCCCGCCCGATCGACCTGCTCGGCGTCAACTACTACTCGCCGACCGTGGTCTCCCGGCCCGCCGACGGCGCGGCCACCACGAAGAACGACGGCCACGGCGCGAGCGACCACTCCCCGTGGACCGGCTCCGAGGACGTCGCCTTCCACCTCGCCAACGACGACCTCACCGCCATGAACTGGGCCATCGACGCGAGCGGCCTGCACACCCTGCTCACCGGCCTGGCGAAGACCCACCCGGGCCTGCCGCTGATGGTCACCGAGAACGGCGCCGCCTTCGACGACTACGTCTCGCCCGAGGGCCGGGTGAACGACCCGCAGCGCATCGCCTACCTCCGCTCCCACCTGGAGGCCGTACGCCGGGCCGTCGCCGACGGCGCGGACGTCCGCGGCTACTTCCTGTGGTCCCTGCTGGACAACTTCGAGTGGTCCTACGGCTACTCGAAGCGCTTCGGCGCCGTCTACGTCGACTACGCCTCCCAGCGCCGCATCCCGAAGGCGAGCGCCCACTGGTACGCCGACGTGATCCGCCGCAACGCGCTGCCCGCCGGGGGCGGACGCGGCTGAGCCGTGACGTGCTCCCACCCGCGGGGGCGGGGCCGGACCCCGGTCGCGTCCCCGCGGGGCTGTTAGATTCCAGGCCGGACAGCTGCGAGGGAAAGGCGACGACCATGGCGGTCAACGGTGGGCGGAGCCGGGGCGCCAGGCGCCCGACCCTGGAGGAGGTCGCCGCCCGGGCCGGCGTCGGCCGCGGCACCGTCTCCCGGGTGATCAACGGCTCGCCCCGGGTCAGCGACGCGACCCGGGCCGCCGTCGAGGCGGCCGTCGCGGAACTCGGCTACGTCCCGAACACCGCCGCCCGCGCGCTCGCCGCCAACCGCACCGACGCGATCGCCCTCGTCGTCCCCGAGCCGGAGACCCGGTTCTTCGCCGAGCCCTACTTCTCGGACATGCTGCGCGGGGTCGGCGCGGAGATCACCGACACCGAGATGCAGCTGCTGCTGATCTTCGCGGGCAGCGACCGGGAGCGGCAGCGGCTCGCCCAGTACCTGGCCGCGCACCGGGTGGACGGCGTCCTGCTGGTCTCGGTGCACGCCGACGACCCGCTGCCCGACATGCTGACCCAGCTGGAGATCCCCGCGGTGATCAGCGGCCCGCGCTCCGCGACGGAGACGCTGGCGTCCGTGGACTCCGACAACTACGGCGGCGCCCGCTCGGCCGTCGAGCACCTGATGTCCCGGGGCCGCCGCCGCATCGCCCACATCACCGGCCACCTCGACGTGTACGGCGCCCAGCGGCGCGTCGACGGCTACCGCGACGCCCTGCGCGGGGGCGGGCTCGCCGGCGCGGACGAGCTGATCGAGCCGGGCGACTTCACCGAGGAGGGCGGCCGGCGCGCGATGACGGAGCTGCTGCGCCGCTGCCCTGACCTGGACGCGGTCTTCGCCGCCTCCGACGTGACGGCGGCCGGTGCCCGCCAGGCGCTGCGCGAGGCGGGCCGGCGCATCCCGGACGACGTGGCGCTGGTCGGCTACGACGACTCGGCCATCGCCCGCCACCTGGACCCGCCGCTGACCAGCGTCCGGCAGCCCATCGAGGAGATGGGCCGCGCGATGATCGACCTCCTGCTGACCGAGATCGCGACCCACCGCCCGACGGGCACCCGGGACCGAGAGCGCCACCAGGTGGTCCTGGCAACGGAACTGGTGGAACGCGCGTCGTCCTGACCCGCCCGGCCGGCCGCCGGAGCCGGCCCCGCCCCGCCTCCGCCTCCGCCGCCGGTGCCGGGCTCAGGTGCGCCGCAGGACTGTCGCCTCCGTGCCCCAGCCGAGGGGGATGACCCGGTCGACGTGCCAGCCCGTCCGTCGCGCGAGGGCCGCGATCGCGGCGGCGTCGCGCAGTGGGCTGCCGGTCGCGGCGTACGCGTGCAGGGCCGCCTCGGCCGCGTGCGGGCTCAGACCGTCGGGGCGGGAGGCCTCGATGACCACCGCCGTCGGCGCCCACGCGGCGAGCCGTGTGAGCAGCAGCGCGGCCTCCTCGTCGGTCCGGTACGCGAGGGACTTCGCGGCGACCGCGACATCGGCGGGGCCCGCCGTCCAGTCGACCCGCTCCGGCGCCGGGACCCGGTCGCGCAGCACCCCGGCGGGGATGTCGTCCTCCGCGACGCGCAGCCGCAGCCGTGACCGCAGCCCCGCGTCGTCGAGGGCGGCGGCCACGGAGGCGCTGCCCGGCCCGGTCAGCAGGCACGACCCGGCGCCCTCCCAGAGCCGGTCGGCCGTCAGACCGCCCAGCAGGAACACCAACTGCTCGCATTCCTCGACCAGTTCGGCATACCGGTCCGTGTCGTGGGCCACCGCGTCCAGCAGGGTCGCACCCGAGGCCCGCTCCCAGGGCGAGGCGCCCTCCCGGATCGCGGGGGCGAGGTGGGCGAGCGAGAGCAGCAGCTCGGCCTCCTGGCCGTCGTACTCCTCGCGCTCGTGGTCGTCGAGGAGTTCCTCGCCCGCCGCACCGAGCCGCAGCCCGTCCTCGTCACCGGCGAGCACCCCGTGCGCGGTGAGCAGGGGCAGCAGTACGCCGATCCCCGCCGCCGGCACGCCCACCCGGGCCGCGAGCTCCCCGAGCGGGACGCCCGGCGCGTCGGCGACCGCGTCGACCACGCCGAGCTGCACCGCCGCCCGTGCGGCCAGCCACGGCAGCGGCGACGGAATGTGCGCCTGCTCCGGCGCGGGAGCCTGCGGCGTGCCCGCCTCGGCGGCCTCCTCCAGGTGCCAGTACCCCGTGATGTTCAGCCGGTCCTTGGGGAGTTTGCGCTCGCGCTGGAGATAGCGGCGTACCGGCAGCAGCGCCCGGCTCTCCGCCGCCGCCCAGGCGTAGCCCTCGCCGGCCGGCAACGGCAGTGCCCGCACGGCGGCCTCCAACGCCGCCGCGTCACCGGGTTCCGCGACCACCCAGGTCGCCGTGTCGCCGTCCCGCAGGGCCAGTTCCTGGCGCGCGGACTCGTCCCCGACGGTCACCAGGACGTGCGCCGGGACGTCGAGGGGACGCTCGTCGAGGAAGCGGCCGATCGCGGGCAGCGCCGTCTCGTCCCCGACGAGCAGGATCCAGTCCAGCCCCTCCGGCAGCCGCAGCGACGACTTGGGCCCGACGAACCACAGCTCGTCGCCCACCCGCGCCGACGCGGCCCAGGCCGCCGCGGGCCCGTCACCGTGCACCACGAAGTCGAGGTCGAACTCGCCGGCCTCGGCGTCCACCCGCCGGGGCGTGTAGTCGCGGGTCAGCCGGTGCTCGGCCGGCGTCCACTCGACACCGTGCGGCAACTGCGCGGGGAGCGCCGCGCGGACGTCCCCGTCCGCGGCCAGGATCACCTTGACGTGGTCGTCGAACCCCGGCGCCGCGAAGGCGGGATGGCGGACCCCGTCCCGGGTGAACGGGCCGAGCTGGTCGCCGCCGAGGACGACGCGCCGCATCCGGGGCGTCACCTCGTGGACGCGGCGCACCGTGACCCGGCGCAGGACGAGGGGGTGCGTGGTGTACGTGCGCTGGGCGGCCATCAGGCGAACTTCTCCTCGATGATGTCGAGCAGGGCCATCGACTCGTCGTAGTCGCCGCGCAGCACCCAGTACGGCAGGTCGTAGGCGTGACCGGACTTGAAGGCCGGCAGCGCGCCGTAGACCGGGTTCTTCTTCAGGGTGGCGACGTCGGTCGTGTCCGCGTTGAAGCCCATCACGAACACGGACGGCTGGGTGAGCGTCTGCCCCGCCTTCTCCGTGGACAGCTCGAACATGTCGCCGCCCCCGCCGTACACCTTGAAGCCGCCCTTGGCGAAGACCGGCGCCGGCTCGATGCCGACCTTCTTGAACTCGGTCGGCAGACCCACGCTCTCCACCAGCCCGTAGGCGGTGCCGTCGCCCGTGACGGCCAGGAAGGACACCGGGCCGGGCGGGGGCTCGATCGCGTTCTTCACCTCGGCGATCCGCTTGTCGTACGCGGCCACGTGCTCGTCGTAGACGTTCTTCTTGCCGAACACGTCACCGGCGAGGAAGGAGAGCTGGGACCGCCAGTCCCCGAGCTTCTTGCCGACCAGCACGGTCGGGG
>NZ_WWHX01000666.1 GCF_009862125.1 Streptomyces sp. SID5910 | reverse complement strand
TGGCGTCGTCAAGATGGGCACCGCCATCCAGGTCGTCATCGGCACCGACGCCGACCCCATCGCCGCGGAGATCGAAGACATGATGTGAGCCACCCGCTCACCGGCAAGGGGCCTTTCCCACTGCGGGAGGGGCCCCTTCCCCATGGGTCGCTAGGCTCACCGCATGTCACGAATCGACGGCCGCACCCCCCAACAGCTCCGCCCCGTCACCATCGAACGCGGCTGGAGCAAGCACGCCGAAGGCTCCGTCCTCGTCTCCTTCGGCGACACCAAGGTCCTCTGCACCGCCTCCGTCACCGAAGGCGTCCCGCGCTGGCGCAAGGGCAGCGGCGAAGGCTGGGTCACCGCCGAGTACGCCATGCTCCCCCGCGCCACCAACACCCGCGGCGACCGCGAGTCCGTCAAGGGCCGCATCGGCGGACGTACCCACGAGATCAGCCGCCTCATCGGCCGCTCCCTGCGCGCCGTCATCGACTACAAGGCACTCGGCGAGAACACCGTCGTCCTCGACTGCGACGTCCTCCAGGCCGACGGCGGCACCCGCACCGCCGCCATCACCGGCGCCTACGTCGCCCTCGCCGACGCCATCGGCTGGGCCCAGGGCAAGAAGCTGATCAAGGCCGGCCGCAAGCCCCTCACCGGCACCGTCTCCGCCGTCTCCGTCGGCATCGTCGGCGGCACCCCGCTCCTCGACCTCCGCTACGAGGAGGACGTCCGCGCCGACACCGACATGAACGTCGTCTGCACCGGCGACGGCCGCTTCGTCGAGGTGCAGGGCACCGCCGAGGCCGAGCCCTTCGCCCGCGACGAACTCAACGCCCTCCTCGACCTCGCCACCGCCGGCTGCACCGAACTGGCCGAACTCCAGCGCAAGGCCCTCGACACCGTCCTCGAACGGTAAAGAGGACGCCAAGAAAACGACGGCCGGCGCGCAACTCCACCGCCCGCCGCGGCGTCTTGGGCAGTACGGGCGTACGGCCGCATCGCCGTACGCCCGGCGCAACACCTCACACGGGCCGACCGGCCCTGTCCCAAGGGGAGGACCGAGACCCATGGCCGCGATCCGACGCAGCCGCCGTCGCCGCACCGCATACGCCGCCGCAGCCCTGGCGGCCGCCGCCCTGACCGTGGGCCTGACCACCGGCTGCGACGCCGTCGACAAGGCACTCGACTGCGTCCGCACGGCCGACGCGATAGCCGACAGCGTCACCGAACTCCAGCAGGCGGTGGAGAACGCGTCCGACCCGACGCAGCTGGAGGAGTCCCTCGACTCCATCGACAAGAACCTCGACAAGATCGGCGACCAGACCGACAACGCCGACGTCAACAAGGCCGTCGACGACCTCGGCAAGGCCGTCGACAATGTCCGCACCTCGGTCCACAACGGCGACAACACCCCCGACCTCAGCCCCGTCACCGACGCGGCGGGCGAACTGACGAAGGTCTGCACGCCGTGATCCGCACGCCGTAAGAGGACGGCGCGGGGTCCGGAATACTGGACCCCATGACCCGCCTGATCCTCGCCACCCGCAACGCCGGAAAGATCACCGAACTGAGGGCCATCCTCGCCGACGCGGGCCTGCCCCACGAGCTCGTCGGCGCGGACGCCTACCCGGAGATCCCCGACGTCAAGGAAACCGGCGTCACCTTCGCAGAGAACGCCCTCCTCAAGGCCCACGCCCTCGCCCAGGCCACCGGCCTGCCCGCCGTCGCCGACGACTCCGGCCTCTGCGTCGACGTCCTGAACGGCGCCCCCGGCATCTTCTCCGCCCGCTGGGCCGGCCGCCACGGCGACGACCAGGCCAACCTGGACCTCCTCCTCGCCCAGCTCGGCGACATCGCGGACCCCCACCGCGCCGCCCACTTCGCCTGCGCGGCAGCCCTGGCCCTGCCCGACGGCACGGAACGAGTGGTCGAGGGCCAACTCCGAGGCACCCTCCGCCACGAGCCCGCGGGCACAGGCGGCTTCGGCTACGACCCGATCCTCCAGCCGGACGACGAGACCCGCACCTGCGCGGAACTGACGGCAGCGGAAAAAAACGCGATCAGCCACCGAGGCAAGGCCTTCAGGGCCCTGGTACCGGTGGTCAGGGAGCTGCTCGGCTGAGACGCCGAGAACATACTGGTGCGGCCGGAGGGACTCGAACCCTCACGGGAGTTACCCCACTGGGACCTAAACCCAGCGTGACTGCCAGTTCCACCACGGCCGCGGGAGGTTGCTGCCCGGTCATGCTACTGGCCGGGCGGCGTCCTCAGATCCCCAAGTCCTTGATGATCTTGGCTACGTGGCCCGTCGCGCGGACGTTGTAGAGGGCTCGTTCCACGTTGCCCTGTTCGTCCACGACGATCGTGGAGCGGATGACGCCCTGGTACGTCTTGCCGTAGTTCTTCTTCTCGCCGAAGGCGCCGTACGCGTCCAGGACCTTCTTGTCCGGGTCCGCGAGGAGCGTGACCTTCAGGGACTCCGTGTCGCGGAACTTGGCGAGCTTCTCCGGCTTGTCGGGGGAGATGCCGAGCACGTCGTACCCGGCGCCGGCCAGCAGCTCCAGGTTGTCCGTGAAGTCGCACGCCTGCTTCGTGCAGCCGGGGGTAAGCGCGGCAGGGTAGAAGTAGACGATGACCTTGCGGCCCTTGTGGTCGGCCAGGGACACCTCGTTGCCGTCGGCGTCCGGGAGGGTGAAGGCGGGGGCCGGGTCCCCCGGCTGGAGTCGCTCGCTCATCGGATCAGCGTAACCGGGGGTCCTGACAGTGCAGAGCAGTGAGTAGCTGACAGACTGTCCGGGACAGTGTCAGAGGACTTCGGAGGCGTACGGTGGCGGACACGTCGGACATCAGAACCCCGGCGCAGATCGAGGCGGACATCAAGCGCCGTCGCGAGGTGCTGGCCGAGACGCTCGACGAGATCGGGGTGCGGGTGCACCCGAAGACGATCATGGGCGATGCGAAGGCCAAGGTCGCTTCCAGCGTCGACCACACCCTCGGACGGGCGTACGTCCAGGTCAATCGGGTGGTCAGCGATGTGAAGTCGCAGTTCGTGGACGAGGGGGGCGCGCCGCGGCTGGAGCGGGTCGTGCCCGTGGCGCTCGTCGTGGTCGCGGCGGTGGGCCTGCTCACCCTCGGTACCCGGCGGCGCAAGGGCTGAGGCGGGGCAGGTAGGTTTCAGGGCGTGAGCGCCAAGAGAAACGAGAGCGGTTCCCCGGACGACAAGCTGCCCATCCGGATGCTGCACGACCGTGTGCTCGTGCGGCAGGACACCAGTGAGGGCGAGCGGCGTTCCGGGGGCGGCATTCTGATCCCCGCGACGGCGGCCGTCGGCAAGCGGCTGGCCTGGGCCGAGGTCGTCGCGGTGGGGCAGAACGTGCGGACGGTGGAGCCGGGCGACCGGGTGCTGTACGACCCGGAGGACCGGGCGGAGGTCGAGGTGCGGGGCACCGCGTACGTGCTGATGCGCGAGCGTGATCTGCACGCCGTGGCCGCGGACCGCTTCGAGGGGTCCGAGGACTCCACCGGGCTGTACCTGTAGAGCAGAGTGCGCGAAGGGGCTGGTGACCACTGTCACCAGCCCCTTCGCGCTGTCTTTGCTACCTTGGAGACATCCCGACGAGACGCGCCGTACCGGGTTGAAGGAAAAGACGACGCACCCCGTTCAGTTCGCTACACGGAGGTGCTTGTCATGGCGTGGGTTCTGCTCGTCGTCGCCGGTCTGCTCGAGGTCGGCTGGTCGATCGGCATGAAGTACACCGAGGGTTTCACCCGGCTCGTGCCGAGTCTGTTCACCGGCGCCGGGATCGTGGCCAGCATGCTGCTGCTGTCGTACGCCGCCCGGACGCTGCCCATCGGTACCGCCTACGGCGTGTGGGTGGGGATCGGTGCGGCCGGTGCGGCGGTGCTCGGCATGGTGGTGCTGGGTGAGCCGGCGACCGCCGCCCGGATCTTCTTCATCTGTCTGCTGCTGGTCGCCGTGGTGGGTCTGAAGGCGACCTCGGGTCACTGACCGGGCGCGGGTCTCACTGGTCGCGCGGGGTGCCGGGCAGGCCGCCGACGAATCCGCCGGTGTCCGACTCGCCGCCGCCCGCCCCGCCGTCGGCGCCCTCGTCGGTGCCGCCGTCGCCGTTGTCGCCGTCCCCGCCGCCGGTGGGGCCGGGTTCGGTGCTGGCGCCGCCGGTGCCGGGGCTGCCGGTCGTGGGGCCGCCGTCGTCGCCGGTGTCGCCCGGGTCGGTGCTGGCGCCGCCGTTCTCGCCCGGGGTGGCCGTGTCGGTCTCCTCGTCGCCGGTGCCGTCCTCGTCGCCCGTGCCGCCGTCGGACTCGTCGCCGGTGCCGGTGTCGTCGGACGGGTCGGCGGAGGGCGGCGCGGTGACGTCGGCGCCGGCCTGGAGCTGGAGGTCGAAGTCGGTGACCGGCTGGCCCTTGAGGGCGTTGCGGGTGTACTGGGCCCAGATCTCGGCGGGCGCGCCGCCGCCGTTGATGCGGTCGAGGCCCATGACGCCGTACAGGGGCTTGTGGGCGGCCGTGACGGGGTCCTGGCCCATGACGGCGACGACCGTGGCGAGGTCGGGGGTGTAGCCGGCGAACCAGGCGGCCGTGTCCTCCTCGGCGGTGCCGGTCTTGCCGGCTGCGGGGCGGCCGGCGGCCTGGGCGGCGGTGGCGGTGCCGTTCTGGACGACGCCGCGCAGCACGGACGTGGTGGTGTCGGCGGCCTCGCGGCTGACGGCCTGGCTCTCGTGCCGTTCGGGCAGCTGGACCTCGTGCTTGCCGTCCTTCATGACCTTCTCGACCAGGGTGTACGTGCTGTGCCGGCCGTGGTTGGCGAGGGTGGCGTAGGCCTGGGCCATGTCGAGGGGGCTGGCGGTGGCGGTGCCGAGGGCGATGGCGGGGCCCTCGGGCATCTCCGGGGTGTCGGCGGCGAGTCCGAGGTCGACGGCGGTCTCCTTGACCTCGGCGGGGCCGACGTCGGTGGCCATCTGCGCGTACACGGCGTTCACGGACTTGTCGGTGGCCTCGCGGACCGTGATGTTGCCGTAGTCGCGGTGGTCCTCGTTCTCCGGGGCGTAGCGGGTGCCGCTCCAGCCCTCCACGGGGCGTTCACTGTCGCCTTCGTAGACCGTGTTCGGGTTGATCATGCGGCCGTCCTGCGTGTCGGAGTGGTTCTCGACGGCGGCGGTGAAGACGAAGGGCTTGAAGGTGGAGCCGACCTGGAAGTCGCGGCGGGTGGCGTTGGGCGTGTACTGCTTGACGTAGTCGATGCCGTTGTACATCGCGACGACCTTGCCGGTCTTCGGGTCGACGGAGGCGCCGCCGGCGCGGACGTAGGAGTCGACCTTGCGGTCCTTGCTCAGTTCGGACATCAGCTGGTCGTCGACGGCCTTGACGAAGGCGTCCTGCTTGTTCTTCTGGAGCGTGGTGGTGATGCGGTAGCCGCCGCGGGCGAGGTCGTCCTCGGTGACGACGCCGTTCTTGATCAGGTAGTCCTTGACGATACGGACGACGTAGCCGCGCTGTCCGGACATGCCGGTGGAGACGGTGGACTGCTTGGGCGTGGGGAACTTCAGTCCGGCGCGTTCGGCCTGGCCGAGCCACTTCATCTTGACCATGCCGTCGAGGACGTAGTTCCAGCGGGCCTCGGCGGCGGCCTTGTTCTCGGGGTGGGCGACGACGTCGTACTCGCTGGGCGCGTTGAGCAGGGAGGCGAGGTAGGCGCCCTGGGCGGCGGTGAGCTGGGTGGCGTCGATGCCGTAGTAGGCCTGGGCGGCGGCCTGGATGCCGTAGGCGCCGCGGCCGAAGAAGCTGGTGTTGAGGTAGCCCTCGAGGATCTCGTCCTTGCTCGTCTCGCGGTCGAGCTTGATCGAGATGAAGAACTCCTTCACCTTGCGGGTGACGGTCTGCTCCTGCGCCAGGTAGTAGTTCTTGACGTACTGCTGGGTGATCGTGGAGCCGGACTGCTTGCCCTTGCCGGTGGCGGTGTTCCAGCCGGCCCGGATCATCGCCTTGGGGTCGATGGCGGACTCGGTGTAGAAGTCGCGGTCCTCGGCGGCGAGGACGGCGTGCTGGGCGTCCTTGGAGATCCGGGCGAGGCTGACGTTCTCCCGGTTGACCTCGCCGTCGCGGGCGAGGACGCTGCCGTCGGCGTACAGGTAGACGTTGCTCTGCTTGGTGGCGAGGGCGTTGGCCGCCGACGGGATCTGTACCAGCGAGTAGCCGAGGAAGAAGCCGCCGATCACCAGCAGGACGCCGACGACGAGGGCGCCCAGCGTCATGCGCCAGGTGGGGATCAGCCGGCGCCAGCCGGTCCGCTTGGGCCTCTTCA
>NZ_WWHX01000068.1 GCF_009862125.1 Streptomyces sp. SID5910 | reverse complement strand
CCAGAGGCCGGCCCCGGGACCGGGCGCGAGCGCGTGCCCGGTCGCGACCGGCGCCGGCGCGGGGCCGGAGCCCGGCGGAGCCTCCGCGTCGCCCCTCCGCTTCGGCTACGGCACCAACGGGCTCACCGACCTCCGTCTCGACGACGCCCTCGGTCTCCTCGCCGACCTCGGCTACGACGGCGTCGGGCTGACGCTCGACCACATGCACCTCGACCCGCTCGCCCCCGGCCTCGCCGCCCGCACCCGCCGGGTCGCGCACCGGCTGGACGCACTCGGGCTGGACGTCACCGTGGAGACCGGCGCCCGCTATGTGCTCGACCCGCGCCGCAAGCACGGCCCGTCCCTCCTCGACCCGGACCCGGAGGACCGTGCCCGCCGCACCGACTTCCTCGTGCGGGCCGTGAGGGTCGCCGCCGACCTCGGAGCGCACGCCGTGCACTGCTTCAGCGGCATCACCCCGCCCGGCACGGACGAGGACACGGCCTGGAAGCGGCTCGCCGAGGCCATCGCCCCGGTCCTCGACGCCGCCGACGACGCCGGCGTGCCCCTGGCCGTCGAACCCGAACCCGGCCACCTCCTGGCCACCCTCGCCGACTTCCACGTCCTGCGCCGCACCCTCGGCGACCCCGGGAACCTCGGCCTCACCCTGGACCTCGGCCACTGCCAGTGCCTCGAACCCCTCCCGCCCGCCGACTGCGTACGCGAGGCCGCGCCCTGGCTGCGGCACGTGCAGATCGAGGACATGCGCCGCGGCGTCCACGAACACCTCCCCTTCGGAGACGGCGAGATCGACTTCCCGCCCGTCCTCGCGGCCCTCGCCGCCACCGGCTACCAGGGCCTGACCGTCGTCGAACTGCCCCGCCACTCGCACGCGGGCCCCCACTTCGCCGCACACTCCCTCCCGTTCCTCCGCCGGGCGGCGGCAGCGGCCCCCGACACCGCGAACCACCCGGGCGCGCCGACCGCCACCCTCTGAAGGGAGCCACCCCATGACCAGATCCCACGCCACCCACCGCACCCAGGACACGGATGGCGCCCCCGCCGAGCAGACCGCCCAGGGCACCACCCCCGCCCGCACCGCGCCGGCCGACCTCCGCGCCACGCTCACCGCCCGGCTCGACGGAGCCGCCCGCGCCTGGCTCGACCAGGCCCTGGACGAGGCCGCCGCCCACCCCGGCGCCCACGGCCCCATCTCCGTCTGGGAACTGCGCCTCGCCGAGGCCGGCCGCCGCTGCGGCCCCGCCCACGCCGACGCCGCCCGCGTCCTCATCCTGCACGCGGCCCGCGCCGACGCCGCCGTCCTGTCCCGCGTGTACGCGCAGGGCACCGCCGACGAACGCCGCGCCGTGCTCCAGGCGCTGCCCCACCTCGTGCCCGGCCCCGACGCGCTCCCGCTCGTCGAGGACGCCCTGCGCACCAACGACACCCGCCTCGTCGCCGCCGCCCTCGGCCCCTACGCCGCTCGGCACCTGGACGCCCACCAGTGGCGGCACGCCGTGCTGAAGTGCCTGTTCACCGGCGTCCCCGTCGACCAGGTGGCGGACCTGGACCGGCGGGCCGGCGCCGATCGCGAACTCGCCCGCATGCTCGCCGACTACGCCGCCGAACGCGCCGCGGCGGGCCGTCCCGTCCCCGACGACCTGCACCGCGTCCTGGCCCTGACCGAGCCCCCGCGCCCCGCGCACGGCACGGCCGACCCCCACGGCAAGGAGTCCTGATGCGCATCTTCGACCCCCACATCCACATGACCTCCCGCACCACCGACGACTACGAGGCCATGCACGCCGCGGGCGTCCGCGCCGTCGTCGAGCCGTCCTTCTGGCTCGGCCAGCCCCGCACCTCTCCCGACTCCTTCCGCGACTACTTCGACGCGCTCCTCGGCTGGGAGCCCTTCCGCGCCGCCCAGTACGGCATCGCCCACCACTGCACGATCGCCCTCAACCCCAAGGAGGCCAACGACCCGCGCTGCCTCCCCGTCCTCGACGAACTGCCCCGCTATCTCGTCAAGGACCGCGTCGTCGCCGTCGGCGAGATCGGCTACGACTCGATGACGCCCGCCGAGGACAAGGCCCTGGCCACCCAGCTCCAGCTCGCCGCCGACCACGGCCTGCCCGCCCTCGTGCACACCCCGCACCGCGACAAGCTCGCCGGCCTGCGCCGCACCCTCGACGCGGTCCGCGAGTCCGCCCTGCCCACCGACCGGGTCCTGGTCGACCACCTCAACGAGACGACCGTCAAGGAGGCCAAGGACAGCGGCGCCTGGCTCGGCTTCTCCGTCTATCCGGACACCAAGATGGACGAGACCCGCATGGTCGCCCTGCTGCGCGAGTACGGCCCGGAACGGGTCCTCGTGAACTCCGCCGCCGACTGGGGCAGGAGCGACCCGCTCAAGACCCGCAAGGTCGGCGACCTGATGCTCGCCGAGGGCTTCACCGAGGACGACGTGGACCGGGTGCTGTGGCGCAACCCCGTCGCCTTCTACGGGCTCAGCGGGCGGCTGGAACTCGACGTGACCCCGGTGGACGCCACGCACGAGGGCAACTCCATCCTGCGCGGCGGGGAGTGAACGATGCGCTTCCGGCACCCCGACGGCTCCACCGTCCACCTCGCCTACTGCACCAACGTGCACCCCGCCGAGACCCTCGACGGCGTCCTCGCCCAGCTCCGCGACCACTGCGAGCCGGTCCGCAAACGCCTCGGCCGGGACCGGCTCGGCATCGGCCTGTGGCTCGCCCGCGACGCGGCCCACGCCCTGGTCACCGACCCCTCGGCCCTGCGCGGCCTGCGCACCGAACTCGACCGGCGCGGCCTGGAGGTCGTCACCCTCAACGGCTTCCCCTACGAGGGCTTCGGCGCCGAAGAGGTCAAGTACCGCGTCTACAAACCCGACTGGGCCGACCCCGAGCGCCTCGACCACACCACCTCCCTCGCCCGCGTCCTCGCCGGCCTGCTGCCCGACGACGTCACCGAGGGCACCATCTCCACCCTGCCGCTGGCCTGGCGCACCGCCTACGACCAGACCCGCGCCGACAAGGCCCGGGGCGCCCTGGTCACCCTCGCCGAACGCCTCGACGCCCTCCAGGAACTCACCGGCCGCTCCATCCGCATCGGCCTCGAACCCGAGCCCGGCTGCGTCGTGGAGACCACCCGCGACGCCATCGCCCCGCTCACCGCGATCGGCCACGACCGCATCGGCGTCTGCGTCGACACCTGTCACCTCGCCACCTCCTTCGAAGACCCGCACACCGCCCTGGACGCCCTGACCGAGGCCCGCGTCCCCGTCGTCAAGTCCCAGCTCTCCGCCGCCCTGCACGCCGAGCACCCCCGGCGCCCCGGGGTCCGCGAAGCACTCGCGACCTTCGCCGAACCCCGCTTCCTGCACCAGACCCGCAGCGCCGGCACCGCCGACGGGTCCGGGACCGCGCCGCCGCACGGCACGGACGACCTCGACGAGGCCCTGTCCGCCGACAGCCCGCTGCCCGACACCGCGCCCTGGCGCGCCCACTTCCACGTCCCCCTGCACGCGGCCCCCGCCGCACCCCTCACCTCCACGCTCCCCGTGCTCAAGGCTGCGCTGACCCGCCTCGTCGGCGGCCCGCACCCGCTCACCCGCCATCTGGAGGTCGAGACCTACACCTGGCAGGCCCTCCCGCCCGAGCTGCGCCCCCGCGGCCGCGCCCAGCTCACCGACGGCATCGCCGCCGAGCTCACCCTCGCCCGCGACCTGCTGACCGACCTCGGCCTGAAGGAACTGCCATGACGCCACCGGCCACCCCAGCGGCCCCCTCCGGCCGACCGACCCCGCTCCTCGTCCTGGACGTCGTCGGCCTCACCCCCCGTCTCCTCGACCACATGCCCCACCTCAAGAAGCTCGGCCGGTCCGGCTCCCGCGCACCGCTCGGCACCGTCCTGCCCGCCGTGACCTGCGCCGCCCAGTCCACCTTCCTCACCGGCACGATGCCCTCCGAGCACGGCATCGTCGGCAACGGCTGGTACTTCCGCGAACTCGGCGACGTCCTGCTGTGGCGCCAGCACAACGGCCTCGTCGCCGGCGACAGACTCTGGGACGCCGCGCGCCGCGCCCACCCCGGCTACACCGTCGCCAACATCTGCTGGTGGTACGCCATGGGCGCCGACACCGACATCACCGTTACCCCCCGTCCCGTCTACTACGCCGACGGCCGCAAGGAACCCGACTGCTACACCCGGCCCCCGGCCCTGCACGACGAACTCACCGACAAACTCGGCACCTTCCCCCTCTTCCACTTCTGGGGCCCCGGCGCCGACCTGGTCTCCAGCCAGTGGATCATCGACGCCACCCGGCACATCATGGCCACCCGCCACCCCGATCTCACGCTCTGCTACCTCCCTCACCTCGACTACGACCTCCAGCGCTTCGGCCCCGACGACCCCCGCTCCCTGAAGGCCGCCACCGACCTGGACGCGGCACTCGCGCCCCTCCTGGACGACGCCCGCGCCGAGGGACGCACCGTCGTCGCGCTGTCCGAGTACGGCATCACCCGCGTGAACCGGCCCGTGGACATCAACCGCGCCCTGCGCCGCGCCGGACTGCTGGAGGTCCACACCCAGGACGGCATGGAGTACCTGGACCCGATGGCCTCCCGCGCCTTCGCGGTCGCCGACCACCAGATCGCCCACGTGTACGTCCGCCGCCCCGAGGACCTCGACGCGACCCGCGCCGCCCTCGACGGCCTGCCCGGCATCGAGCAACTCCTGGACGACGAGGGCAAGAAGGCCCACCACCTCGACCATCCCCGGGCCGGCGAACTCGTCGCCGTCGCCGAGCCGGACGCCTGGTTCACGTACTACTACTGGCTCGACGACGACCGCGCGCCCGACTTCGCGCAGCTGGTCGAGATCCACCGCAAACCCGGCTACGACCCGGTCGAGCTGTTCATGGACCCGCTCGACCCCTACGTCAAGGTCAAGGCCGCGACGGCCGTGGCCCGCAAGAAGCTCGGCATGCGCTACCGCATGGCGGTCGTGCCCCTGGACGCCTCACCTATTCGCGGCAGCCACGGCCGCCTCCCGGCGAGCGACGACGACGGTCCGCTCCTCATCTGCTCCACCCCCCGCGCTGTCGGAGACCGCGTGGCGGCCACCGACGTGAAACAACTCCTGCTCCGGCTCGCCGGACTCGGCTGACGCATCCACGGTCAGGCCCGAATTTCCGGCTACTGAGAGTGAAACACACGACACTGACAACGGCCCGCCCGAGCCGCATCAGGGCAGGCCACGAACGAGAAGGCAGGCACCCGTGACCCTGTACTCCGACCCCTCCCGCACCGAGGCCGACACCGCCTCCGCCGGCCCGGACGAGGCCCTGCGCCGCAGCCTCGGCGTCGGCCGGCGCCGCTTCCTCAGCACCTGCACCGCCGTCGCGGCCGGAGCCGTCGCCGCCCCCGTCTTCGGCGCGTCCCCCGCCTTCGCCGGAGGCCACGGCAGGGACCACGGCCACGGGCACGACCACGACCACGGGCACGGGCACGGCGGCGGGCAGGTCCTCGTCCCCGCCGACAAGCGCGGCATCATCCTCTACACCGTCCGCGACGCCACCGCCCGCGACCCGCTCGCCAGCGACCTGCCGTCCGGCTTCCGCGAGGTGTTCAAGCAGCTCGCCCGGCACGGCTACCGCCAGGTGGAGTTCGCCGGGTACGGCCAGCACGCCAACGCCCCCGGCGGCGCCAGCCTGGAGTCCGTGGCGGGCGCCAGGCTGCTGCGCTCCTGGCTCGACGAGTACGGGCTGCGCGCCCAGGGCAACCACGGCTTCATCCCGTCCTCCTGGCCGCTGACCAAGGCGGACCTGGACACCTTCAAGAAGCACCTGGAGATCGCCAACATCCTCGGCATGGACCACATGGGCACCGGCGGCGACCCCACCGGCAGCTCCTACCGCGCCGACTGGGACGTGGCCGCGGACAAGTGGAACGCCCTCGGTGCCATCGCCCGCCGCGAGGGCATCAAGCTCTACACCCACAACCACGACAGCGCGTACGGCTTCCTGCTCGACGGCGGCCCGCTGGACGACCAGGGCCGGCCGACCCGCAGCTCGGGCATCCGGAAGCTGGAGTACTTCCTCAAGGTCACCGACCCGAAGGTGGTCTGGCTGGAGATGGACATCTTCTGGGCGCACGTCGCCCAGTACAAGTTCCACACGTACACCGCGCACGACGGCTCCACCCGGAAGAACGTCTTCGACCCGGCCGGGCTGGTCGTGCGCAACAACAAGCGCTACCCGCTGTTCCACGCCAAGGACGGCGTCGTCAGCACCACCAACGGCCAGGGCTACGACATGGTTCCCTTCGGCACCGGCGTCATCGACTACACGACGTTCTTCTCCCGGGTGGGGGAGCGGAACTACCACAACCCGATGGTCGAGGACGACAACTCCCCGAGCGCCACCGACCCCGCGCAGTCGCTGCGCGAGGCCAAGATCAGCTACGACGGCCTGGCGGCCCTGCGCAAGCGCCGCCACTGACCCCGCACACGGACCGGGCGGCCCCTCCCGTAGTACCGCGGGAGGGGCCGCCCGGTCATGTGCGGAGCGCACTTCCTCGTCAGGCCGACCCTCTCGTCGTCCCTCTCTCATCCCTCGCCGAGCGGCCGCGGGTTGGGCGTGACGCGCTTGTTCCTGGAGCGTCCCGGCGGCTGGAGGAACAGCGCCACGAACCCGGCGAAGATCGAGATGCAGCCCGCCAGGATGAATGCGCCGTTGTAGCCCCAGGCGCCGACGACCACGGCACCCATGCCCGCGCCCAGGCCGGAGAGGAGCTTGGAGCTGTAGACCATGCCGTAGTTGGTGGCGTTGTTGTTCTCACCGAAGTAGTCCGCCGTCAGGGCCGCGAACATCGGGAAGATGGCGCCGCCGCCGAAACCGGAGATCGCGGAGAACAGCAGGAACAGCGGCAGGTTCTTGATCTCGGCCGCGAAGATGATGCCGAACTGGGCGAAGCCCAGGATCGCGCACACGTACAGCAGGCACTGCTTGCGGCCGTAGAGGTCGGAGAGCCAGCCGATGACCCCGCGCCCGGTGCCGTTGACGATCGCCTTCAGCGACATCGCGGTGGCCACGATGCCGGCCGCGAAGCCCGCCTCCTCACCGATGTCGACCTGGAAGGTGATGCCGAAGATGTTCACGCCGGAGGTGCAGGCGAGACAGAACCGCATCAGCGCCACCCGGCCGGTCCGCCAGGCCTCCAGCGGGGAGAACTGCTTGGTCGCCGGGGGGTTCTTCGCCAGCGAGCGCCGGGCCCGCGGGTCGTCCGGCGGGTTCAGCGGGTCGACGGAGGCCGGCCACCAGTTCTTCGGCGGGTCCCGGAAGTAGAAGCCGGCGACCGCCACCATCGCGGCGAGGAGGACACCCGCCGAGACCAGCACCCAGCGGAAGTTGGAGCCGTCCATGTAGCCGTGGAAGATGAAGACGAACGGCACCGAGCCGTAGGCGAAACCGCCGTCGACGAAGCCGGTCTTCCCGCCCCGGCGCTCCGGGTACCACTTGCCGACCATGTTGACGCAGGTCGCGTACACCATGCCGGCGCCCATGCCGCTGAACACGCCGAAGCCGATGAAGGCGAGCCAGACGTGCGGCGCGAACGCCAGCGACAGATAGCCGAGCAGCGTGCCGGCCGAACCCAGCATCATCGCCCAGCGCGCCGGCAGCTTCCCGTTCTCCCGCAGCCGCCCCGCGGGGAAGGCGACCGCGGCCTGGCAGAAGATCCGTTGAGCGTGCGCACCAGCTCGACGGCTGCCTCCGTCGCGCGGGTCGTCCACACCTGGCTGCCGAGCAGGATGGCCGGCTTCTCGGCGTGCACCAGCAGGTCGGCGAGCTTCTCGACGGCCTCCGGGTCGCCGGGCGAACGGGTGGAGGCACGGTAGGCCCCGGCCTTCGGCACGCGTGCCTTGTCCACCGTCACCTTCGCGTCCAGCACGTCGCGCGGGATCTCCAGGAAGGAGGGGCCGGGCGCCCCGTGGTAGCACTCGCGGAACGCCATCGACACCATGTCCGCCGCCCGCGCCGTGTCCGGCACGGTCGCGCCGCGAACTTGGTGATCGGCGTCAGCATGTCGACGTGCGGCAGGTCCTGGAGCGAGCCCATCTTGTGCTGCGTGTGCGCGCCCTGACCGCCGATCAGCAGCATCGGTGACTCGGCGCGGAAGGCGTTGGCGACCCCGGTGACGGCGTCGGTCGTGCCCGGCCCGGCGGTGACCACCGCGCAGCCGGGCTTGCCGGTGATGCGGGCGTAACGGTCGGCGGCGTGCGCGGCGACTTGCTCGTGGCGCGCATCGACGACCTCGATGCCCTCGTCGACGCAGCCGTCGTAGATGTCGATGATGTGGCCGCCGCACAGCGTGTAGATGCGGTCGACCCCCTCGGCCTTGAGGGCCTTGGCCACGAGGTGCCCGCCGGATATGACGTCCTGGGTGTCGTCGGGCATGGCGAAGTCCTGTCCCTTCAAGAGGGGTGGGGCGCTCTCGCGGTACATTGCATACAGTCGACGAATACTGTATGAAGCCGAACGCCAGGCAAGGGAACTCTTCGAGGAACACGGCATCGTGGTGCCGCGAGCGGAGGTCACCGACTCGCCCGCGAAGGCACGCGAGATCGCCCGCCGGCTCGGCGGACGCGTCGTCGTCAAGGCACAGGTGAAGACCGGCGGTCGGGGCAAGGCGGGCGGAGTGCGGCTCGCCGCCGACCCGGCCGCAGCGGAGGCA
>NZ_WWHX01000665.1 GCF_009862125.1 Streptomyces sp. SID5910 | reverse complement strand
GGCGCGTCCGGGGCGGTGGCGGGGGCGTCCGGTGAGTGCGGGCGGCGGCGGCCGGTGCGGGCGGTGGACGGTGGGTGCGGGGGCGCGCGGTGTGCGGCGGGTTCGCCGTGGTGCGCCGGGGCGCTTGCGTGGGTCGGGTACGGGAGTCGGGGAGGGCGGTCGGATGACCGAGGTGACGGCGGCGACGCGGGGTGGGGCGGCCGGGGCGGCCGGTGGGGTCTCTGGTGCCGGTGAGGGCGGTGCCGCCCCTGTGGCGGACGCGGCCGGCACGGCGCAGGGTGCGGACGCCGGGGGCCGCCGTGCGGTGGGGCGGGTGCCGGTGGTGCCCGGGTTCGCGCGGTGGCCCGTCGAGGGGTCGCCGAAGGCGCGGGGCAAGGCGCTGCGCGCCTCCGTCGCCCGGTCCGCGCACGCCGTGTTCGACCCCGACGCGGACCGGCCGGACGCGGTGAGCGCCGTCGAGGAGTCCAACCGGGGCCGGATACCGGGGCTGACCCCGATCCGGGCCGGGCGGATGGCGGCCACGCCGTTCGCCTTCCTGCGCGGGTCGGCCGGCCTGATGGCGTACGACCTGGCGCGCACGCCGGTGACCGGCATCGGCGCCCAGATCTGCGGCGACGCGCACGCGGCCAACTTCGGTCTGTACGGGGACGCCCGCGGCGGCCTTGTCATCGACCTGAACGACTTCGACGAGACGGTCCACGGCCCCTGGGAGTGGGACCTCAAACGGCTCGCCACCTCCCTGGTGCTCGCGGGCCGGGAGGCCGGCGCCGATGAGGACACCTGCCGGGAGGCGGCCCACGACGCGGCCGGCGCCTACCGGCGCACCATGCGGCTGCTGGCCCGCCTGCCCGCACTGGACGCCTGGAACGCCATCGCCGACGAGGAGCTCGTCTCCCACACCGACGCCCACGACCTGCTCGGCACGCTGGAGCGGGTGAGCGAGAAGGCACGGGCCAACACCAGCGGGCGGTTCGCGGCCCGCTCGACCGAGGCCACCGAGGACGGCGGGCGCCGCTTCGTGGACGCGCCACCGGTGCTGCGCCGGGTGCCCGACGAGGAGGCGGCGGCGGTCGCGGCCTCCCTGGAGACCTACCTGACCACCCTGTCCGAGGACCGGCTGCCGCTGCTGGCCAGGTACGCGGTGCACGACGTCGCCTTCCGCGTCGTCGGCACGGGCAGCGTGGGCACGCGGTCGTACGTCGTGCTGCTCCTCGACCACCGGGGCGAGCCGCTCGTGCTCCAGGTGAAGGAGGCCCGGCCCTCCGCGCTCGTGCCGCACCTGGCGGCGGCGGGCTTCCCGGCTCCCGAGGTCGCGCACGAGGGCCGCCGGGTGGTGCTCGGGCAGAAGCGCATGCAGGTCGTCAGCGACATCCTGCTCGGCTGGACCTCGGTCGACGGACGGCCCTTCCAGGTACGGCAGTTCCGCAACCGCAAGGGCAGCGTCGATCCGGCCGCCCTCGCCGCCGACCAGCTCGACGACTACGGCCGGATGACCGGCGCCCTGCTGGCCCGCGCCCACGCGCACAGCGCCGACCCGCGCCTGGTCGCCGGCTACTGCGGCAAGAACGAGGAGCTGGACGAGGCGGTGGCCGCCTTCGCCCTGACCTACGCCGACCGCACCGAGGCGGACCACGCCGCGCTGCTCGCCGCGGTGCGGTCCGGGCGCCTCGCGGCGGAGACGGGGGTGTGAGCGGGCCCGGCGGCGGGCCGGACGGTGCCGGTCGTCCGTGCCCTAGGCTGGTCGGGTGACGACCCCGGAAGCTGAGCCCGAGCAGGGTGGTGCGCCGCGGCCCGAGGAGCGGCTGGAGCAGGCCGTACGGGCCGCCGAGCAGGCGCTCATCGAGTACGAGATCGCCCTGGAGACCTTCCGCGTGGAGGTCGAGAACTTCTCCCGGCTGCACGAACAGCGGCTCGGTCCGGTGTACGCGCGGCTCGAGGAGCTGGAGGCGCAGATCCTGGAGGCCAGGGCGGCCCGCAGCGACGACCCCGAGGACCGCCGCCGGGCCGACGAGGCGCGGGCCCGGCTCATGCCGATCCCCGGGGTCGAGGAGCTGCTGCACGGCTGGATGGACGGGGACGGACTGTTCCCGGAGGCCACGGCGATGCTCACGGACCAGGCGGTGCGCCCGCCCAAGCGGGTCCGGCCGAGCGAGGAGGCCCGCAGGCTCTACCGCGAGCTGGCCCGCAAGGCCCACCCCGACCTGGCGCAGGAGGACGGCGAGCGGGCCCGGCGCGAGGAGTTCATCACCCGCGTCAACGCCGCCTACGCCCGCGGCGACGAGACCGAGCTGCGGAGCCTGGCCGAGGAGTGGGCCGCGGGTCCGGCGCCCGAGCGGCGCCCGAGCCGCGGCGACGAGCTGTATCTGCGCCTCGAATGGCTCGACCGGCGCAAGGAACTGCTCACCGTGCTCGCCAAGGAGCTGGAGGAGAGTGCGATAGGCGCCATGCTCCGGCTGGCCCCGGACGACCCCGACCGTCTGCTGGAGGAGATCGCCGAGCAGCTGGCGGCCCAGGTGGGCGAGCGGGAGGCCGAACTGGCGGAGCTGCTGGCGCAGTAGCCCCGCTCGACGGTGCGGATCCCCGGCCGCCCGCGTCCGTCGGTCGCGGGCAGCCGTCGTGGCGTACCGGCGCGGTGGTGTACCGCTGCTCAGAACCAGCCGCGTTCCCGGGCGAGCAGGGCGGCCTGGAAGCGGTTGGTGGCCTGAAGGCGGGTCATGAGGGACGCCACGTGCTTGCGGTAGGTGCGCACCGAGATGGCCAGGTCACGGGCGCCGCTCTCGTCCTTGTCGGCGGTGTAGAGCGACTTGAGGATCCTGCGCTCGATCTCGGTGGGCAGCTCGTCGTCCGGCGCCGGCAGCCCCTGCGCCATGGCCCACATGCGGTCGAACAGCGTGACCAGGGTGGCCACGAGGCCGGGCTCCCGGGTCAGCAGGGCGCCCTTGGCGGTGTGCGCCGGGTCGAGGGGGGTGAGGGCCGCGGCCCGGTCGCAGATGATCATGCGCTCCAGGGGCTGCTGCGAGATCCGGATCTCCGCGCCCTTGCCCGCCAGTTCGTGCAGGTAGGACATGGTGGCCCGGTCGTCCAGGGCGGGGGCGGCCATCAGGGTCCGCATGCGGACGCCCCGGCGCAGGACGCGCAGGTCGATGGGGCGTGAGAAGTCGGCCGACTCCCGGCTGATGATGCCGGTGGGGTTGGTGGTGAGGCTCTCGCTGCGGGCGAAGAAGGTCAACTCGTCGATGACGGCGCGGACGGCCTCCATGCCCTCGATCTGCTGGACGGTCGGGGCCTCCTCCGGCGGGCGCGGCGCCGGGGCGGTCGTCCGCTCCTGCTGGAGCGACTCGACCACGCCGCCCGTGCGGGCCGCCTGCTCCAGCTCCTCCTGAAGGGCGTCGAGCCGGTTGTCGATGAGGTGCTCGACGGCCCGCGCGGGGGCGATCGGGCGCAGCACGCCGGTGTGGGTGCGGATGGCCAGACCCAGTTCGACCAGGCGGTCGGCGGTCGGGGCGTCGGCCTGGGCGCCCGGCTCGTCGTCCTCGCGCACGCCCCGGCGCAACAGCCGGCGATAGGCGGCTTCCTCGGCCTCGGTCACGCCGAGGAAGTCGAGGCGTGGTGGTGGCACGGTCCCCCCTGTGTGCACGCGGCCTGTGCCGGTCGTTTTCCCAGGCATACACCGGGTTCCGCCCCTGGCGCCATGCCGGTGGACGGTGCCTGCGGCGGCCGGTGGTGCAGGAAGCGGCACAAGGGCGGTGCAGCAAGCTGCGCGCCGGTCGTCTCGTCCGGGGGCGGTCGTACCGCCAGAGTTGTTCCACGTCCGTCCTGAACCCCGTCCGGAGGAGAGAGCAGCATGAGTGAGACCGCCCGTACGAGCAGAACCGTCCCGATCGCCGCCCTCGTCATGGTGCTCTGCGGCGCGGAAGTCGCCGTGGTCGGCAGCGACATGGGCGACGCGGCCCGCTACGGTCTGGGCGCCGTCGTCCTGGCCGCTCTGCTCGCGGCCGTCTTTCAGCTGGGCCGGACCCTGCGCTCCTTCCGCTGAACGCGCGGCCTTTGTCCGTCCCGGCCCGCGCCCGGCGGGCCGGCCGCAGGCCCCGTCGCGTCGGGTAGCGTCGGGGGCATGAGTTTTGGAGCCGGTGTGCCCACGGTCGAGGTCACGGACCTCAAGGACGGCGACTTCCTGCTGGACGTCCGCGAGGACGACGAGTGGCAGGCGGGTCACGCCGCCGGGGCCCTGCACATTCCCATCAGCGAGTTCGTCGCCCGCTACGGCGAGCTGACCGAGGCCGCGCCCGAGGACGGCCGGGTCCACGTGATCTGCCGCTCCGGCGGACGCTCGGCCCAGGTCACCATGTACCTGGTCCAGCAGGGCATCGACGCCGTGAACGTCGACGGCGGCATGCAGGTGTGGGCCGCCGCCGGCCGGCCCGTCGTGGACGGGAAGGGCGAGCCGGGGCACGTCCTCTAGCCGTCCCCGCGCGGGGCACGGTCCCCCGGCCGCGGCGCGGGTGTGGTGACGGCCACTGCGCGGGCGGTCCGCCGGGGGCTGTGCCGACGGGCCGTCCTGAGTACCGTTCCCGTTCGAGCGTCGTGGAGCATCCGCACCGGTGGTGTCACGCGGCGCCCCCGCGGCAGGGCGGGCGGAGAGACGGACCGGGGAACGGGGCGGAATGGACGCGCACGACACAGGCTCGGACGCCCGGCGGGCGCCGGACGAGCCGGACCGGCCCGCCGAGCCGTCCGCCGCGCGCACCGGGCCTCCGGGGGCCGGGCCACCCGGCAGCACCGAGGCCCCCGCCGCCGGAGCCCCCCGTACCGGGGTCGCCGCCCTCTCCCCGCGCTACCAGGTCGGGGCCGTGCTCGCGCTCGCCGTCGTCGCGACCGCCGTCTGCGCCCACATCGGGCTGACCTTCCTGCACGTCGCCCCGGCGAACACCCTGTCCAAGCAGCACGGCTCCGTGGTCGACGAGTGGATCTACCCGGAGTTCGAGCAGAACTGGAAGCTCTTCGCGCCCAACCCGCTCCAGCAGAACATCTCCGTCCAGGTGCGCGCCGAGGTGAGCACGTCGGACGGCGGGGTCCGGACCACCGGCTGGTACGACCTGTCCGCCGAGGACGGCCGGGCCATCGACGGCAATCCGCTGCCGAGCCACACCCAGCAGAACGAGCTGCGCCGGGCCTGGGACTTCTTCCTCGCCACCCACGACTCCGGCAACCGCCCGGTGGGCCTGCGGGGCACCCTGTCCGAGACCTATCTGCGCCGTGTCGCGGTCCTGCGGCTGGACCGGAACGACGCCGCCGAACCGGACGGCACCGTCCGGCGCGTCCAGTACCGCTCCCGGACGACCAATGTGCCGCCGCCCGACTGGAGCGGCGAGACGGTGTCCGACCGGCCGGTGTACCGGGAGCTGCCCTGGTGGCAGGTGCCCGCCGCCGAGGCGGAGGGGGGCGTCGCGTGAACGGCCTCGCCCTGTCCCTCTCGCGCGGCATCGCCCGCGTCACCGGGTCGGCGCTCGGCCCGTACCAGACCGCGACGGTCCGCATCGGTTTCAGCGCGACCTGGCTGCTCTTCCTGCTCCGCGAGATCCCCCACCGCCACGAGCTGTACGGGCCGGACGGCCCCTGGAGCCGTGAGCTGGCCGAGCAGCTGATCTCGGACAACGGCGCGTTCACGGCGTTGATGTGGTGGGACGGCGCGGCCTGGTTCGAGGCCGTCTACGCGCTGTCCGTGCTGAGCAGCGTGCTGTTGCTGCTGGGGTGGCGGACGCGGACCACGTCGGTGCTGTTCATGGTCGGTGTGCTCTCGCTCCAGAACCGCAGCATCTTCATGGGGGACGGCGGCGACAACGTCCTGCACCTGATGAGCATCTACCTGGTCCTCACCCGCTGCGGCCGGGTGTGGTCGCTGGACGCGCGGCGGGCGCGGCGCGCGGGCGAGGCACGCGCGCGGGGGGAGCGCGTCGTGGACCGGACCGGGCCCGCCCTGTGGACGGTGCTCGGCTTCGCGCTGTTCCTGGTGACGCTGGCGGGCCGGCTCGACGGCGACCTGTTCGTCCCGGCGCTGCTGTGGGCGGTGTGGTCGGCGCAGGGCCTGTGGTGGGCGGTGGGGCGGTGGGCCAGGAGCGGCCAGCCGCGGATCCTGCTCGACGTCGTCGCCGACATCGTGCACAACGGCGCCCTGCTGGTGATCATGGCGGAGGCCTGTCTGATCTACGCGACCGCCGGCTGGTACAAGATCCAGGGCTCGCGCTGGCAGGACGGCACCGCCGTCCACTACCCCCTCCACCTGGACTACTTCTCGCCCTGGCCGGGCCTGTCCGAGGTGCTGGCCGCCAACGGCACGATGGTCAT
This sequence comes from Streptomyces sp. SID5910, assembly GCF_009862125.1. Lineage (GTDB taxonomy): Bacteria > Actinomycetota > Actinomycetes > Streptomycetales > Streptomycetaceae > Streptomyces. The sequence goes on along the minus strand of NZ_WWHX01000665.1, from coordinate 11,035 downwards.
GCTCATCACGTACGGCACGGTCGCCGTGCAGGTCGCCTTCCCGTTCACGCTGTTCAACCGGCGGGTCAAGAACGTCCTGCTGGCCGCCATGATCACCGAGCACGCGGTGATCGCCGTGGCGCTCGGGCTGCCGTTCTTCTCGCTGGCGATGATCGCCGCCGACGCGGTCTTCCTGCCGACCTCGTTCCTGCGCCGCCTGGGCGGGTGGGCGGCACGCGCGCGGGGTCGTCTGGTGCGGCGCGGGGGCGGCCCGGGGAAGGTGCCGGCGCCCCGCGGCGCCCGGGAGGACGCCGGGCAGGCGCACGTAGGCTTCACGGCATGACCGACCCCGCCTCCGGGCCCCGCCCCGACGCCCTGTCCGTCTGGCGCGGGCACGCCGACGCGTGTGTGCTGCTCGACGGCTTCCACGCCCTCAAGCACGCCCTGCGGTTCGGCGCCGGCGTCCCGGTGGCCGTCACCAGCGACCGCGCGGGCGCCCTCGCCCTCGCCGACGAGCTGGCGCCGGACGTCCGTGAGGCGCTGGACGGGCTGCTGACCGAGGTGCCGCACCCGGTGTACACCTCCCTCGTCCCGCGCCCGCATCCCACCGCGGTGGCCGCCCTGGCCGTACGCCCCTCGCGCGAGGCCGCGCTGCGGACGCTGGCGCACACGCCCCGCACCAGCCCCGTCGTGGTCCTCGACCAGCCGCGCAACCTCGGCAACGCGGGGGCGGTGATCCGGCTGGCCGCCGGCTTCGGGGCGACCGGCGTGGTCACCACGGGCCCGCTCGACCCGTGGCACCCCACGGTCGTGCGCGGCGGGGCGGGGCTGCACTTCGCGACCGCCGTGGAGCGGCTGGACGTGGAGCGGCTGCCGCCCGGGCCGGTGTTCGCGCTGGACCCGGAGGGTGAGGACATCCGCGCTCTGAAGCTGCCCGACGACGCGCTGCTCGCGTTCGGCTCCGAGCGCAGCGGGCTGTCGAGCGAGCTGCGCGCGCGGGCCGATCACCTGGTGGCGCTGCCGATGCGCCCCCAGGTCTCCAGCTACAACCTCGCGACCAGTGTGGCCATGACGCTGTACCACTGGAGCGCCACCGGGGGCGCGCCGCCCAGGTCCCTCTAGCTCAGGCCTGGTGCCGGACCTCCACCACCCGGAAGCGGTTGGCGACGAACGCGCCGTCGCACAGGGCGGCGTTGGCCGCCGGGTTGCCGCCCGAGCCGTGGAAGTCGGAGAAGGCGGCCGTCTGGTTGACGTACACCCCGCCGGTCAGGTTCAGGGAGAGCTGGGCCGCCTCCTCCAGGCAGACCTCCTGCACGGCCTCCTCGACCTCCGGGTCGGTCGTGTAGGCGCCGACGGTCATCGCGCCCTTCTCGCGGATGCTGTGGCGCAGCAGGTCCACGGCGTGCCCGGCGGAGTCGACGGCGACGGCGAAGGAGACGGGGCCGAAGCACTCGCTGGTGTAGGCGGCCTCGTCGTCGGGCTTGGCGCCGTCCAGCTTGACGATCACCGGGGTGCGCACGGTCGCGTCCGGGAAGTCCGGGTTGGTGATCTCGCGGGAGGCGAGGGCGACCTCGCCGAGCCCGGCGGCGGCCTCCAGGCGGGCCTTGACGTCCGGGTTGACGATGGCGCCGAGCAGGGCGTTGGCGCGGGCGTCGTCGCCGAGGAGGCCGTCGACGGCGCGGGCCAGGTCGGCGGTGACCTCGTCGTAGGTCCTGTCGCCCTGGTCGGTGCGGATGCCGTCGCGGGGGATGAGCAGGTTCTGCGGGGTGGTGCACATCTGGCCGCTGTAGAGGGACAGGGAGAAGGCCAGGTTGGCGAGCATGCCCTTGTAGTCGTCGGTCGAGTCGACGATCACCGTGTTGACGCCGGCCTTCTCGGTGAAGACCTGGGCCTGGCGGGCGTTGGCCTCCAGCCAGTCGCCGAAGGAGGTCGAGCCGGTGTAGTCGATGATCCGGATCTCGGGGCGGGTCGCCAGGGTCTTGGCGATGCCCTCGCCGGGGCGCTCGGCGGCCAGCGCGACCAGGTTCGGGTCGAAGCCGGTCTCGGTGAGGACGTCGCGGGCGGCCTGCACGGTCATCGCGAGCGGCAGCACCGCGCGCGGGTGGGGCTTGACCAGGACCGCGTTGCCGGTGGCGAGGGACGCGAACAGGCCCGGGTAGCCGTTCCACGTCGGGAAGGTGTTGCAGCCGATGACCAGGCCGATGCCGCGCGGGACCGGCGTGAACCGCTTGGTCAGCGCCAGCGGGTCGCGCTTGCCCTGCGGCTTGGTCCACTCCGCGGTGTCGGGGGTGCGGACCTGCTCCACGTACGCGTAGGCCACCGCTTCCAGGCCCCGGTCCTGGGCGTGCGGGCCGCCCGCCTGGAAGGCCATCATGAAGGCCTGCCCGGAGGTGTGCATGACCGCCTGCGCGAACTCCATCGTCCGGTCGGCGATCCGCTTCAGGATCTCCAGGCAGACCACCGCGCGCACCTCCGCGCCCGCGTCCCGCCACGCCCTCTGGCCGGCCTTCATCGCGGGCAGCAGCACGTCGAGGTCCGCGTGCGGGTACTCCACGCCCAGCTCGATCCCGTACGGGGAGACCTCGCCGCCCACCCAGCCGTCGGTGCCGGGCTGGCCGAGGTCGAGGCGGGTGCCGAGCAGGGCGTCGAAGGCGGCCTTGCCCGCCGCCATGTCCAGGCTGCCGTTCTCCCCGTAGGCCTTGGGGTGCTCGGGGTGCGGGGACCAGTACGCGCGGGTGCGGATCGTCTCCAGCGCCTGGTCCAGCGTCGGCCGGTGCCGGTCGATCAGCTGGTGCGCGGTGAGTTCGGCGGCCATGCGGGACCAACTCCTCGTCTCACGAGCTCTCCGTCGAGTCGTGACCTGGGGGAAACCTGGGCAGAAACAAGCGGACACGGCTAGAGTAACCGAACGATCGGTCGGGACAAGGGGGACCGCCGCATCTGTGGAAAACCCCGTGCGGGAGGATCGCGCACATGACAGCACTCGACCTCAGCAGCCCCGTGGCCGTCGTCGGCACCGGCACCATGGGCCAGGGCATCGCCCAGGTGGCGCTGGTCGCGGGCCACCCCGTGCGGCTGTACGACGCGGCTCCCGGGCGGGCCCGGGACGCGGCCGACGCGATCGGCGCCCGGCTCGACCGGCTCGTCGAGAAGGAGCGTCTCACCGCCGCCGACCGCGACGCGGCCCGCGCCCGGCTGAAACCCGCCGAGGCCCTGGCCGAGCTCGCCGACTGCGCACTGGTCGTCGAGGCCGTCCTGGAGCGGCTGGACGTCAAGCAGGAGCTGTTCCGCGCGCTGGAGGACGTCGTCGGTGACGACTGCCTGCTCGCCACCAACACCTCCTCCCTGTCCGTCACCGCCATCGGCGGCGCGCTGCGCGTCCCGGGCCGCTTCGTCGGACTGCACTTCTTCAACCCGGCCCCGCTGCTGCCGCTGGTGGAGGTCGTCTCCGGGTTCGCCACCGACGCCGCCGCGGCCACGCGCGCGTACGAGACGGCCCGCGCCTGGGGCAAGACGCCGGTGGCCTGCGCGGACACGCCCGGTTTCATCGTCAACCGCGTCGCCCGGCCCTTCTACGCCGAGGCCTTCGCCGTGTACGAGGACCGGGGCGCGGACCCGGCCACCATCGACGCCGTGCTGCGCGAGTCGGGCGGCTTCAGGATGGGCGCCTTCGAGCTGACCGATCTCATCGGGCAGGACGTCAACGAGTCCGTCACGCACTCCGTGTGGGAGGCGTTCTTCCAGGACGTGCGCTTCACCCCGTCGCTCGCCCAGCGCCGCCTGGTCGAGTCCGGCCGCCTGGGCCGCAAGAGCGGGCAGGGCTGGTACGACTACCGCGACGGCGCCGAGCGGCCCGAGCCGCACACCGCCGAGCCGGCCGAGGCGCCGGCGTACGTGGTCGCGGTCGGCGACCTGGGGCCGGCCGGCGAGCTGATCGCCATGATCCGCGAGGCGGGTATCGAGGTCCGCGAGGAGGCGGAGGACCACGGCACCCGGCTGGTGCTGCCCGGCGGCGGCGAACTGGTCCTCGCCGACGGGCAGACCACGGCGGAGTACCAGGACGTGGTCAGCTTCGACCTCGCCCTGGACTACCGCCGGGCGACCCGCATCGCCCTGGCCGCCTCCCCGGACACCGCCCCGCGCACCCTGGCCGAGGCGACCGGGCTGTTCCAGGCGCTCGGCAAGAAGGTCAGCGTCATCGGCGACGTCCCCGGCATGATCGTGGCCCGCACGGTGGCGCGGATCGTCGATCTGGCCGTCGAGGCGGTCGCCAAGGGCGTGGCCGGCGAGGAGGACGTCGACACCGCGATGCGCCTCGGCGTCAACTACCCGCTCGGCCCGCTGGAGTGGAGCCGCCGGCTCGGCCGCCGCTGGGCCTACTCCGTCTTGGAGGACCTCCACCTGCGCGACCCCGGCGGACGGTACGCGCCGTCGCTCGCCCTCCACCGCCACGCGCACACCTCCGACCAGCGGGAGGGCAGCACCTCATGACCACCGCCAAGCGCGACACGTACACGCCCGAGACGCTGCTGTCCGTCGCCGTGCAGGTCTTCATCGAGCGCGGCTACGACGGCACCTCGATGGAGCACCTGTCCAAGGCGGCCGGGATCTCCAAGTCCTCGATCTACCACCACGTCACGGGCAAGGAGGAGCTTCTGCGGCGGGCCGTGAGCCGGGCCCTGGACGAGCTGTTCGGCATCCTCGACGAGGAGCACGCGCGCGTGGGGCCCGCCGCCGGACGGCTGGAGTACGTCGTGCGGCGCATGGTCGAGGTGCTCATGGCCGAACTGCCCTACGTGACGCTGCTGCTGCGGGTGCGGGGCAACACCGGCACCGAGCGCTGGGCGCTGGAGCGGCGGCGCGAGTTCGACCACCGGGTCGCCGAGCTGCTGAGGGCGGCGGCGGCCGAGGGCGACGTGCGCGCGGACGTGGAGGTGCGGCTCGCGACGCGGCTGGTCTTCGGCATGATCAACTCGATCGTCGAGTGGTACCGGCCCGACGGTCCCGACGGCCGCAGCGGCGCGGGCGAGCGCGAAGTGGTGGACGCGGTGGCGCGGTTGGTGTTCGCGGGGCTGCGCGGGACCTTCTGAGCCGTCCCGGGGCCGGGCCCGCCCGTGCTCAGCCCTGCGGCTCCAGGTCCTCCGTCTCGAACACCAGCAGCGTGCGAGTGCTGAGCACCTCCGGGATGGCCTGGAGGCGGGTGAGGACCAGCTCCCGCAGGGCCCGGTTGTCGGGCGTGTGCACCAGCAGCAGGACGTCGAAGTCGCCGCCCAGCAGGGCGATGTGGGAGGCGCCGGGGAGCTGCCTGAGCTGCGCGCGGACCGTGCGCCAGGAGTTCTGCACGATCTTCAGCGTGATGTACGCCGAGGTGCCGTGCCCGGCGCGCTCGTGGTCGACGCGGGCGCCGAAGCCGCGTATGACGCCGTCCTCGACGAGCCGGTTGATGCGCGCGTAGGCGTTCGCCCGCGAGACGTGCACCCGCTCGGCGACCGACCGTATCGAGGCGCGGCCGTCCGACTGGAGCATGCGCAGGATGTCCTGATCGATCGCGTCCAGCGGGCGCGGGGGCGGCGGGGCGCCGGCGTCGTCCGGGCCGCCGGCCTCTCCCGGGCGTTCGGCCATTTGTTCAGATGCCATGTGCCCCCGCCTTCCTACCATGGACGTACTGCGTCCATCTCAGGCCGTGGAGAACCGTTTGTCCACAGCCTGGGGGTGCCTGTAGCCAAAATGTGCCGACGACCGAACAATCGGTAGGTGAGGCCCGTCACACCCGTGCCGGGCCCCGAGCCGCTCCCACGAGGAGGTGCCGTCATGACGGTCATGGAGCAGCGGGGCGCGTACCGGCCCACACCGCCGCCCGCCTGGCAGCCCCGTACCGACCCCGCGCCGCTGCTGCCCGACGCGGAGCCGTACCGCGTCCTCGGCACGAAGGCCGCCGGGCAGCTGGACCCCGAGCTGCTGCGCACGCTGTACGCCCGGCTGGTCAGCGGCCGGCGGTACAACACGCAGGCGACCGCCCTGACCAAGCAGGGCAGGCTCGCGGTCTATCCGTCCAGCACCGGCCAGGAGGCCTGCGAGGTCGCCGCCGCGCTGGCCCTGGAGGAGCGCGACTGGCTCTTCCCGAGCTACCGCGACACGCTCGCGGTCGTCGCCCGCGGAGTCGACCCCGTCGAGGCCCTCACCCTGCTGCGCGGCGACTGGCACACCGGCTACGACCCCTACGAGCACCGGGTCGCCCCCCTGTCCACGCCGCTCGCCACCCAGCTGCCGCACGCCGTGGGCCTCGCGCACGCCGCCCGCCTCAAGGGCGACGACGTGGTCGCCCTCGCCATGGTCGGCGACGGCGGCACCAGCGAGGGCGACTTCCACGAGGCGCTGAACTTCGCCGCCGTCTGGCAGGCCCCGGTCGTCTTCCTCGTGCAGAACAACGGCTTCGCGATCTCCGTGCCGCTCGCCAAGCAGACCGCCGCCCCGTCGCTGGCCCACAAGGCCGTCGGCTACGGGATGCCCGGCCGCCTGGTCGACGGCAACGACGCCGCCGCCGTTCACGAGGTCCTCTCCGACGCCGTGCGCCGCGCGCGCGAGGGCGGCGGACCCACGCTGGTGGAGGCGGTGACGTACCGGGTCGAGGCGCACACCAACGCCGACGACGCCACGCGCTACCGCGGCGACGCCGAGGTCGAGACCTGGCGCCGGCACGACCCGGTCGAGCTGCTGGAGCGGGAGCTGACCGAGCGCGGCCTGCTCGACGAGGAGCGTGTCTCGGCCGCCCGCGAGGCCGCCGAGGCGATGGCCGCAGACCTGCGCGCCCGGATGAACCAGGACGCGGAGCTCGACCCGATGGATCTCTTCGCGCACGTCTACGCCGAGCCCACCCCGCAGCTGCGCGAGCAGCGGGACCTGCTGCGCGCGGAGCTGGCGGCCGAGGCCGAGACCGCGTCCGGGGCGTCCGAGGGGGGACACCGATGACCACCGTCGCCGTCAAGCCGGCCACCATGGCGCAGGCCCTCACGCGGGCGCTGCGCGACGCCATGGCCGACGATCCGGCCGTGCACGTCATGGGCGAGGACGTGGGCGCCCTCGGCGGTGTCTTCCGGGTCACCGACGGGCTCGCCGCCGAGTTCGGCGAGGACCGCTGCACGGACACCCCGCTCGCCGAGGCCGGCATCCTCGGCACCGCGGTCGGCATGGCGATGTACGGGCTGCGCCCGGTCGTGGAGATGCAGTTCGACGCCTTCGCCTATCCGGCGTTCGAGCAGGTCGTCAGCCATGTCGCCAAGATGCGCAACCGCACCCGCGGCAAGATGCCCCTCCCCCTGACCATCCGCGTGCCCTACGGCGGCGGCATCGGCGGCGTCGAGCACCACAGCGACTCGTCCGAGGCGTACTACATGGCGACTCCGGGGCTCCATGTCGTCACGCCCGCGACCGTCGCCGACGCCTACGGGCTGCTGCGGGCGTCCATCGCCTCCGACGACCCGGTGGTCTTCCTCGAACCCAAGCGGCTGTACTGGTCGAAGGACACGTGGAACCCGGAGGAGCCGGCACCCGTTGAGCCCATAGGCCGCGCGGTGGTGCGGCGCTCGGGCCGGAGCGCCACGCTCATCACGTACGGGCCGTCGCTGGCCGTCTGCATGGAGGCGGCCGAGGCGGCCCGGGCCGAGGGCTGGGACCTCGAGGTCGTCGATCTGCGCTCCCTGGTGCCGTTCGACGACGAGACGGCGTGCGCCTCGGTGCGGCGGACGGGACGCGCGGTCGTCGTCCACGAGTCGGGTTCCTTCGGGGGCCCGGGCGGGGAGATCGCGGCCCGGGTCACGGAGCGCTGCTTCCACCATCTGGAGGCGCCGGTGCTGCGCGTGGCCGGGTTCGACGTCCCGTACCCGCCGCCGATGCTGGAGCGTCACCACCTGCCCGGTGTGGACCGGATCCTGGACGCCGTGGGGCGCCTTCAGTGGGAGGCCGAAAGCTGATGGCACAGGTGCTGGAGTTCAAGCTCCCCGACCTCGGTGAGGGGCTCACCGAGGCGGAGATCGTGCGCTGGCTGGTCGAGGTCGGCGACGTGGTCGTCGTGGACCAGCCGGTCGTCGAGGTCGAGACGGCCAAGGCGATGGTCGAGGTCCCCTGCCCCTACGGCGGTGTGGTCACCGCCCGCTTCGGCGAGGAGGGCGCGGAGCTGCCCGTCGGGGCGCCGCTGCTGACGGTGGCGGTGGGCGAGGAGGCCTCCGGCCCGGGCGGACGGGGCTCGGGCACCGGGGCTGGGAGTGCCGGGGCCGGGAGCGCCGGGGAGCCTGCGGCGGAGCAGCCCGGGGGCGGGCGGGCCGAGGGCTCGGGGAACGTCCTGGTCGGGTACGGCACGTCCGAGGCGCCCGCGCGGCGCCGCCGGGTACGGGCGGACGGGCGGGCGGTCACCGCGGCCCCCACGGCTCCCGTGGCCCACGGGTCTGCTGCTGGTCCTGCGTCTCCCGTGGCCCACGGGTCTACTGCCGGCCCTGCGTCTCCCGTGGCCCACGAGTCGTCCGCTGCCCACGCGTCTCCCGCGTCCGGCGGGGCGAACGGCCGGGTGCGTGCCGCCGAGCCGGTGGACGGGCCGGTCCCCGTGATCTCCCCTCTCGTGCGCAGGCTCGCCCGCCAGAACGACCTGGACCTGCGCGAGCTGACCGGTTCCGGCCCGGACGGGCTGATCCTGCGCGCGGACGTGGAGTACGCGCTGCGTGCCGCCGCCGCGCGGGGCGGCCGTACGGCGGCCCAGGAGGCCGAGGCGCACGCGGCGGAGGCGGGCCGGGTGCCCGTGTCGTCCGCGCCGCGTCCCGGTGGTGTCCGCACCCCGCTCAAGGGAGTGCGGGGCGCCGTCGCCGACAAACTCTCCCGCAGCCGGCGCGAGATACCGGACGCGACCTGCTGGGTGGACGCCGACGCGACGGAGCTGATGCGGGCGCGCGCCGCGATGAACGCGGCGGGCGGACCGAAGATCTCCCTCGTCGCGCTGCTGGCCCGGATCTGCACGGCCGCGCTGGCCCGCTTCCCCGAGCTGAACTCCACGGTCGACACGGAGGCCCGCGAGGTCGTCCAACTCGACGAGGTCCACCTCGGGTTCGCCGCCCAGACCGACCGGGGGCTGGTCGTGCCGGTCGTCCGGGACGCGCACGCGCGGGACGCCGAGGCGCTCACCGCAGAGTTCGCCCGGCTGACCGAGACGGCCCGGGCCGGCCGGCTGACGCCCGGTGAGCTGACCGGCGGCACCTTCACGCTGAACAACTACGGCGTGTTCGGCGTCGACGGCTCCACGCCGATCATCAACCACCCCGAGGCGGCCATGCTCGGCGTCGGCCGCATCGTCCCCAAGCCGTGGGTGCACGAGGGCGAGTTGGCGGTGCGTCAGGTCGTGCAGCTCTCGCTCACCTTCGACCACCGGGTGTGCGACGGCGGCACGGCGGGCGGTTTCCTGCGGTACGTGGCGGACTGTGTGGAACAGCCGGCGGTGCTGCTGCGCACCCTGTGACGGGAGTGCCCGCGCACGCACGCTGATCGCGCGGGCTCCCCCGCGTTCCCTGTGATCGCGCGGGCACGCATACTCGGGGGGTGACCGCGTACGAACCCCCGGGCGACCCCGGCGCAGGCACCGACCCCGTGCCGGGGCAGGCGCCCGCCGTGTACGACGCCGTGGTGCTCGCCGGCGGCGCCGCCCGCAGGCTCGGCGGAGCGGACAAGCCCGGTCTGCGCGTGGGCGGACGTGCCCTGCTCGACCGGGTGCTCGCCGCCTGTGCCGGCGCCCGCACCACCGTCGTCGTCGCCGATCCCCGGCCCACCGCGCGGCCGGTGACCTGGGCCCGCGAGGAACCGTCCGGCGGCGGGCCCCTCGCCGCGCTCGACGCCGGTCTGCGGCACACCACGGCCGAGCACGTCGTGGTGGTCTCGGCCGACCTGCCGTTCCTCGCGGGGCCGACCGTAGGCCGGCTGACGGTGGCCCTCGCCGCGAGCGACGCCGACGGCGTGCTGCTCACCGACGCCGACGGCCGCGACCAGCCCCTCGTCGCCGCGTACCGGGCGCCGGCACTGCGCCGCGGACTCGCCGCGCTCGCCGGCGGCCGACGGGAGCTCACCGGGCTGCCGCTGCGGCGGCTGACCGACGGTCTGCGTCTTACTCGCGTCCCCGACGCCGTCGCCTCGTTCGACTGCGACACCTGGGACGACATCGCCATCGCCAGGGCACGCATCAGGGAGCATGGGCACGTGTTGGATGAATGGATTTCCGCAGCCAAGGACGAGCTGGGCATCGACCTGGACGTCGACACCCGCGTCCTGCTCGACCTCGCCCGGGACGCCGCCCACGGGGTGGCCCGGCCCGCGGCTCCGCTGACCACCTTCCTCGTCGGCTACGCCGCCGCGCGGGCCGGCGGCGGCACCGAGGCCGTCGCCGAGGCCGCGCAGAAGGCCGCCGCCCTCGCCCAGCGCTGGGCGGAGGAGACGGACGCGGCCCGCGCGGAGGGCAAGGCGGAGGGCAAGGCTGGCGCGGCCCCCGTGGAGGGCAAGCCGGACGTGGCCCCCGGCGCCGTCCCCGACACGCGCCCGGACGCCTGATGACCTCCCCCGGCACACGGTCCGGCGAGGAGGCGGAGGACCTGGACGTCGAGGAGGCGCTGGCCCTCGTACGGGAGAAACCCGACCCGGCCTCCGGCGCCCGCCGGGCACCGGCCTCCGGCGGGCGGTCGTCCGCGCCCGCCGACCGGACGCCCGACCAGACCTCCGCGTCAGACGGCCGCGCTCCCGTGCCCGGCGATTGGGCTCCAGCGTCAGACGGTCGCGCTCCCGCGCCCGGCGATTGGGCTCCAGCGTCAGACGGTCGCGCTCCCGCGCCCGGCGATTGGGCTCCCGCGCCAGACGGCCCCGCCTCCGCGCCCGGCGCCTGGGCCCCCGCACCCGACGGCGGCGCCCCCGTCCCCGGTGACCGTGTCCCCGGTGACGACACGCACCCCGGGCACGACGCCCACCCGGGCCCCGGCCCCCACCGGCACGGCACCCCGCACGCCGGGATCCGCACCGCCCCCCACCGCCCGGC
>NZ_WWHX01000664.1 GCF_009862125.1 Streptomyces sp. SID5910 | reverse complement strand
GCCACCGACGGGCTCCGGAACGGGACCCGGGCTACCGACGGGCTCTGAGAAGGCCCCGCGCCACCGACGGGCTCCGGAACATGCCCCGCGCTACCAGCGGAACGTGCGCATGCGCATCGCGTGCCGCAGCCGTGCGGCCTTGGCGCGGCGCGGCTGGACGCGGTCCCGCAGCTCCCGGGCCTCCGCGAGGTCGCGCAGGAACTGGGCCCGGCGCCGTCGGCGCTCGGACTCCACCTCCGGCCCCGCCCTGCGCTGCGTCCTCGTCCTCTGACGCGTCCCCGGCTCCTCGCTCGGGGACGACGTGTCACGAATGTCCCGGTCAGGCACAGTCTCACCACCCAGCGTCCGTCCCTTCCGCCTTCCCCCGGTCGGGCCGTTTGACTCCAGCGAGCGGGTGACGCACCTGCCGCGGGCGCTTGCCCGCCCGCGGGGAGCCGGTGGGACGGGGCCCGGTTACTGTGGGGGACATGCGTCTCCACGTCGTCGACCACCCCCTGGTCGCCCACAAGCTCACCACGCTGCGCGACCAGCGCACGGACTCCGCGACCTTCCGCCGTCTCGCCGACGAGCTGGTCACCCTCCTCGCCTACGAGGCCACGCGCGACGTGCGCACCGAACAGGTCGACATCCAGACGCCGGTCACCCGGACCACCGGCGTCAAGCTCTCCCACCCGCGCCCGCTGGTGGTGCCGATCCTGCGGGCCGGTCTCGGCATGCTCGACGGCATGGTCCGGCTGCTGCCGACCGCCGAGGTGGGCTTCCTCGGCATGGTGCGCAACGAGGAGACGCTCCAGGCCTCCACCTACGCCACCCGCATGCCGGACGACCTCTCGGGTCGCCAGGTGTACGTCCTGGACCCGATGCTGGCCACCGGCGGCACGCTGGTCGCCGCGATCCAGGAGCTGATCAGGCGCGGCGCCGACGACGTCACGGCCGTGGTGCTGCTGGCGGCCCCCGAGGGCGTCGAGGTGATGGAGCGCGAGCTGGCCGGCACCCCGGTGACGGTCGTGACGGCCTCGGTCGACGAGCGCCTCAACGACCAGGGCTACATCGTGCCGGGCCTCGGCGACGCGGGCGACCGGATGTACGGAGCGGCCGAGTAGCCGCCCGGCACATCCGTACGGCTGCTCAGCAGTCCTTCTTCTCCGCGGCGGACGTCGGCTGCGGTGCGGTCATCCTGGCCAGCGCCGCGTCGGCGTCCGCCTGCTTCGCCAGGCCCTTGAAGCCGTTGCCGATGATCAGGTCCACGGTGGCGCCCTTGCGGGCGGCGTCGGTGCGGCGCTCGGCGGCCGGGAGCTGCGTGCCGAGCACGGGCAGCGAGCCCTTCAGGGCCGCGGCGGGTCCGAGCAGCACGCCCGAGCCGTCGACCTTCTTGTCGTACTGGGCGGGCGCGTTGGTCACGTCGCCGATGCGGAAGCCGCGCTTCTTCAGCTCGTCGGCCGTCTGCTGGGCGAGACCCTTGTGGGTGGTGGCGTTCAGCACGTTGACGGTGATCTGCGCCGGCTTCGGCACGGCCACGGCGGGCGAGGCGCTCGCGCGGGCCGGTGCGGTCCGGCAGGCCGCCCCGGCACCGGCCGCCGACGCCTCGTCGCCGCCGGTGAAGACGTCGATGAGCTGCAACGTGCCCCAGCCGAGGACGCCGAGGACGGCGGCGCAGGCGACGCCGGCGAAGGCGAGCCTGCCGCGTCGCCGGGCCGGGCGCATCCGCGGGTACTTGTCCCCCGTGATCTTGTACTGGCCGCCCATGCCAGGGGGAGTCAGCATGCTCATGAGCGCAGCGTAGTGCGCGCGGGCGGCGATGCCTATTAGATGATCAGTCGGTGTTCCGCGGTTCGGTGCAATGCAACCCGAAAGGGTCAAGCCGCGGCGCCGCGGGGCCGGTCAGTCGAGTTCGAGGACGCGGGCGTGCAGCACCTGACGCTGCTGGAGCGCCGCGCGGACAGCGCGGTGGAGGCCGTCCTCCAGATACAGGTCGCCCTGCCACTTCACGACGTGCGCGAAGAGGTCGCCGTAGAACGTGGAGTCCTCGGCGAGGAGGGTTTCCAGGTCCAGCTGGCCCTTGGTCGTCACGAGCTGATCGAGGCGGACCGGGCGCGGCGCGACGTCCGCCCACTGCCGGGTGCTCTCCCGGCCGTGGTCGGGGTACGGCCGGCCGTTTCCGATGCGCTTGAAGATCACACGGAAAGCCTACCGGCCCGGGCGTCGCGGGCGCAGCCATGGCGGGGCAGTGCGGCGCCGGAAAAGACGCCGTAAACGAGGGCAAAGGGGAAGGGGGCCACGGTGGGACGTCTGTGCGGACGTCCCACCGGGCGCGGTGACCGCGGATTTCCCCGTCAGTCACGCCTCTTTTCCCGCGCGGGCGACCGCTGTTCGCACGGGACCCGCCGCGCGGCGTCGGGTTCGGCGGGGGTGCGGTGGGCGGTGTCGGGTTCGGTGGGGGTGCGGCGGGTGGCTTCGGCGCGCAGGAGGGCGCGCAGGACGGCGTAGGGGTCGTTGAGCATGGCTGTGCTCCTGGTGGCGCGTTCCGTGGGTGGGCTGGGGGACCGGTGGGGCCGGTCCGGTCAGCAGCGCAGGACCAGGGAGCGCGTGCCGCGGGGTGAGTGCGGCGGAGCGGGGTGCCTTTCGGCGCGGGTGTGCGTGGCGGTGGCGGTGAGGGTGGCGGGCAGGGCGGTCCAGTGGGGCGGTGCCGGTGGCCGGGCGATCCGGGACGGGGCCCTCGGGACGGTGTCGAGGTGGTCGTACTCGGCGCCGCCCGCCCCGCCGCTCTCGACCGCCACCACGGGAGACGCCACCGCCAGTCCCTGCGCGTGCGCGCAGGGCACGAGCAGGGCGAGCAGCAACACGAGAACCCGCCCCCAGGCACCGCGTCGCCCGGCACGGGCGGTACGTGGTGCGGGCCTCGCGCGGTCCGCGGTGCCGCGGTGCCTGGTGGCGTGGGTGGTGTGCGCCCCGGGTCGGGCGCGGTGCGTGGGGGTGGAGGACGGTGCGGGCGTCGTGCGGGGCGGGTCTCCGCCCGTGGTGCTGCGGTGGCCGGTGGCGCGAGTGGTGTGGGGTGTGGGCCGGGGGCGGTTCGTGGGGATGGGACGTGATGCCGGCGTCGTGCGTGGCGTGTCCTCGCCCGTCGTGCCGCGGTGGGCGGCGTGGGGGGCGTGTCCGGTGGGGGCCGGGACGGGGGCGGGCGAGGCGGGTGTCACGGAGGTCATGTCCCCGCTCCGCGTACGCCCTTCAGCACGTCCCGCGCGGGAACCGCTCGGTCGGCCCACGGCGGGGTGCGGCGGCGGGTGCCGTTCACACGGTGTGCGGGACCCGGCGGGCCCGGCTCCTGATCTGAAGGGACGTGACGATCTCGACCACGCCGACGACCACGAGCCACCAGCCGCCCAGCACCGTGAGGACGGCGACCGACTCGACCGGCGAGTCGATCAGGACGATGCCGGCGAGCACCGTGACGATGCCGAGGAAGATGTGCCAGCCGCGCGCGGGCATCGCAGGGTCGTGGGCGGCGGCCACGGTCTGGGTGATGCCGCGGAACAGCCAGCCGATGCCGATCCACAGCGCGAGCAGCAGGACCGACTGGAGCAGGCCGCGGAAGCAGAAGAGGCCCAGCAGGATCGACACGGCCCCGCTGATGAAGGCGAGGACCCGCAGCGAGGTCCTGCTGTGCGTGCCGAAGGCGGCCGCGAGTTGCAGGATGCCGCTGACGACGAGGTACAGGCCGAACAGCACCCCGGCGACGCGCAGGGACGCGCCCGGCCAGACCAGGACCAGCACGCCGAGGACCAGCGAGGCGATCCCGGTGAGCAGGACCGTCTGCCAGGCGGCGCGGGACAGGAGGTGCAGGGGCCCTTCGAAGGGCGGCTCGGGCTCGGGCCCGCCCGGGGGCCGGGTGTGCGTCCCGTGCCGGGCGTGAACTCCGCGGTCGTCGTACGGCGGGCCCCCGGGGGTGCCGTTCGGTGGCTCGGTCATGGTCCATGCTGAAAGCGACCGCGCCGCTCCCGCCACCCGAAGAGGTCCACCGGACTGACCCCGCGCCGCCGCCCCGGGACCCGGACCGACTCCGCCCGCCCCGGCACCAGCCTGCGGGCCCGGAGCCAAGCCGCGCGCCCCGGCGTCAGCCCCGTGGGCTCAGGACCAGGCCGCGTGCCCCAGCCTCGCGACAGCGGCGATCGATCCCGCCCCGGGGGCCCGGATCGAGTTCGCCCGCCCCGGCGCCAGCCGTGTGAGCTCGGGTCGGGCCACCCGGCCTGGCGCCAGCCCCGCGGGCGCAGGACCGGGCCGCGTGCCCTGGCCCCGGGACAGCGGTGATCGACCTCGCCCCCCAGGGGGCCCAGTCCGGGCCGCTCGTCCGGGTGCCGGCCGCGGCGAGTTCAGGGACCGGGCCGCGCGCCCTGGCGCCAGTCCCGCACGTCCAGGGCCGTCCCCTGGGGCGCGCCGAGTCGTGGGTCCGCTACTTGCCGGAGGCCTTCGCTGCCTTCATCTCCTGCTTGTGCGCCCGTACCTTCGTCAGGGACTCCGGCCCCGTGATGTCGGCGACCGAGCGGAAGGACTTGGGGGCGCCGTAGTCGCCGGCGGCCTCGCGCCAGCCCTCGGGGCGGACGTCGAGCTGCTTGCCCAGCAGGGCCAGGAAGATCTGGGCCTTCTGCTTGCCGAAGCCCGGCAGGTCCTGGAGCCGCTTCAGCAGCTCCTTACCGGTGCCGACGCCCCGCCAGACGGCCTCGGCGTCACCGTCGTAGGTCTCGACGAGGTACCGGCACAGCTGCTGGATGCGCCCCGCCATGGAGCCGGGGTAGCGGTGCACCGCGGGCTTCTCGGAGAGCAGGGCCGCGAACTGCTCGGGGTCGTACGCGGCGATGTCGTGGGCGTCCAGGTCCTCGGCGTTCATGCGGCGGGCGATGGTCGACGGGCCCTTGAACGCCCACTCCATGGGGACTTGCTGGTCCAGCAGCATGCCGACCAGCGCGGCGAGCGGGCTGCGGCCGAGGAGTTCGTCGGCCTCGGGGTCCTGGGCGAGGTGAAGAGTGACGTCCATGCCCCGATGATCGCGCGTGCGGGCTCAGGTCGCGCGCCAGTACCCCAGCGCGTTCACCCGCTGCTTGGGCACGCCCAGGTCCTTGCGGACGTACGCCGCCAGCGCCCGGGTCGTGGCCGTGTCGCAGGCGATCCAGACGTACGGCTCGGTGGTCTCGCGGAGCAGCCCGGGCAGCGCGTCCTTCACCTCGGCCACCAAGTGGGCGCCCCCGTCGCGGCGCGGGACCGTGCGGATCTCGTGCCGCGCCGGGTCGGCACGCAGCGGCAGGCCCTCGGTGTCGCCCTCGAACCAGATGGTCGCCGGGACCGTGCCCAGCGCGTCGAGGAGCGAGTTCAGCGCCGGCAGGGACGCCGCGTCGGCGACGGCGAAGAGGCGCGACGGCGCCGGGTCGGGGTGCTGGAAGCCGGTGCCCTGGACCGTCGCCTCGATGGTGTCGCCGGGCTTCGCGGCCCGCGCCCAGTCGCTGGCGCACCCCTCGTGCAGGGCGAACTCCATGCCGAAGGTGCCGGCCGCCGGGTCGGGGTCGACCAGCGTGTACGCCCGCTGGTGCGGCTTGCCCGCGTTGTCGAACCAGAGCCGCACCCACATCGTGGGGTGGACGCCGGCCGCCGCGAGCAGACCGCCGTCGGACAGGCGAAGCCGCCGGAAGTGCGGGGTGACGTCCTCGGCGTCCGTCACGGTGAACTCGAAGTCCTTGGCGCGCATCAGCTTGAGGACCGCGCCCTCCCAACCCCGCCCCTGCCCCATCGGTCGTTCACCTTTCACGTACGATTCCGCCACGAGATGACTTAGGTGAGCCTAACCTAAAGGAAAGTAGAGGCACAGGGGTGAGCGCCGAGATATACCGCGACGCCTGGGGGATTCCGCACCTGCGCGCGGACAGCGCGGACGAACTCGCCCGCGCCCAGGGCCGCGTGACCGCACGGGACAGGGCCTGGCAGCTGGAGGTCGAACGGCACCGCGCCCAGGGCACCTCGGCGTCCTTCCTCGGCCCGGAGTCCCTGCCCTGGGACCGGTTCGCGCGCCGCGCCCGGCTCGCCGACACCGCCCGCCGCTGTTTCGCGGCCCTGGCGGAACGGGACCCGGAGACGGCCGCGTGGGTGCGGGCGTACGTCGACGGCGTGAACGAGTCGCTGGAGCGGGACGACCCCGCCCCCGAGTTCGCGCGCGCCGGCCTCGCCCCCGGCCGCTGGGAGCCCTGGACGCCGCTCGCCGTCTGGCTCGGCACGCACATCCTCTTCGCCGGCTTCCCCGCCAAGCTCTGGCGCGAGCACATCGCCGGACACCTCGGCCCGGACGCCGTCGCCCTGTTCGCCACCGACGGCCCCGGCACCGCGGGCAGCAACGGCTGGCTGGTGAGTGGCGAGCGCACCGTCACCGGGCACGCGGTCATCGCCGGCGACCCGCACCGCTACATCGAGGACCCCGGCGTCTACCAGCAGATCCACCTGTCCTGCCCGGAGTTCGACGTCGTCGGCCTCGCCGTGCCCGGCGTCCCCGGCATCGCCCACTTCGGTCACACCGGCACGGTCGCGTGGGCCATCACCAACGCCATGGCCGACTACCAGGACCTCTACCGCGAACGGCTGCGCCGCACCGGCGCCGGTGTCGAGGCGCTCGGCCCGGACGGCGCCTGGCACCGCGCCGCCCGGCACACCGAGCTGATCGAGGTCGCCGGGGAGGAGCCCGTCGAGGTCGAGGTCGTCGAGACCGACCGGGGCCCGGTGATCGCCGGCGGACCCGAGGGCCTGGACGACGGCACCCCGGCCGCCCTGGCCCTGCGCCACCCGCCCCGCGTCACCGCCGAGCTGGGCTTCTCCGCCCTGCTCCCGCTGCTGCGGGCCCGCCGCGTCGCCGACGTGGACCGGGCCCTGGACGCGTGGGTGGAACCGGTCAACGTCGTGCAGGCCGCCGACACCGAGGGCGGGCTGCTGCACCGGGTCGCGGGCCGCGTGCCGCTGCGGGCCGCCGCCAACGGCCTGGGCCCGGTGCCCGCCTGGGAACCCGACCACGAGTGGAACGGCTGGCACGAGACGCCCCGCGCCGGACTCACCGCCGGCGTCGCCGTCATGGCCAACCAGCGCGGCCCGGCCGCCCCCCTCGGCGTCGAGTTCGCCCCGCCGCACCGCGCCGAGCGCATCGCCGCCCTGCTCGCCGCCAAGGACCGCTGGTCGGCCGCCGACATGCCCGCCCTCCACACCGACACCCACCTCGCCTCCGCCGCCCCGCTCCTCGACCGCCTGGCGGCCCTCGACGCCCTCACGCCCGAGGCCGCCGCCCTGCGCGACCGCCTCCTCGCCTGGGACCGCCGCATGGACGCCGGCAGCACCGACGCCGCCGCCTACGCGGCCGTGCGCGGCGCCCTCGTACGGCACCTGGCGGCACACCCGGCCCTCGCCGTGGCCGCCGTCCCGCCCGCGTACCCCGAGGTGCTCCTGCCGTGGCTCGCGCTCGTGCCGCGCGTCGCCTACGCACTCGAACACCTGCTGCGCGCCGAGAACCTGTACGGCATCGACCGCGCCGGGGCCGTCCGCGCCGCCTTGGAGGAGGTGGCCGCGCGAGAGCCCGCCGGCACCTGGGGCGACACCCACCGCCTCGCCCCCTGGCGTGCCCTGCCGGACGCCTCCCGGGAGGAACCCGGCCTGTCCGGCGACCACGACTGCGTGCTGTGCACCTCCGCCGTGCCCGGCCTCACCGACCTCGCCGCACGCGGCCCCGCCGCCCGGTACGTCTGGGACCTGGCCGACCGTCAGGACAGCCGCTGGGTGGTCCCCCACGGCGCCTCGGGCCTCCCCGGCTCGCCCCACCACCACGACCAGCAGCCCCTGTGGCTCGCCGGGGAACTCGCCCCGGTGGTCACCGACTTCGACCGGCTCGTGAAGGAGACCGATGTCTGACCCGTACCTCTCCCGCACCGCCGTCCACGAGCAGGCGCTCGACGGCTTCGGCACCGTCCGGGTCCTGCCCCTCGACCCCGCCGCGGACGCCGGGGTGATCCACGGCTGGGTCAGCGAGGAGCGGGCCGCCTTCTGGGGCATGAACGGCCTCACGCCCGATCAGGTCGCCGGGATCTACGCCCACATGGCCGGCCTCGACACCCACCACGCCTTCCTGGTGGTCAAGGACGGCGAGCCCGTCGCGCTGTTCCAGACCTACGAACCCGAGGCCGACCGGGTGAGCGAGTGCTATGCCGTCGAGCCGGGCGACATCGGCGTCCACCTGCTGCTCGCCCCCAGCGGGGCGGACGGCGCGCGGCCCGGCTGGACCGCCGCGCTGACGCGGACCCTCGTCGCGTACGTCCTGCTCGGGTTGGACCGCAAGCGGATCGTGGTCGACCCGGACGTGCGCAACGACAAGGCCGTGGCCCGCTTCCTCCGGGAGGGCTTCACCGCCGGACCGCGGGTCGTGCTGCCGGAGATCGACCTCCCGGACGTGTACCTGCCCGAGAAGAAGGCGCAACTCGCCTTCCTGCGCCGGGAGGTAGCCTTCCCGGAGTGACCCCGGTGACCCCAGAGGACCTCGTCGCGCACTACGGACTGGAGCCGATCCCGAAGGAGGGCGGCCTGTTCCGGCAGACCTGGGCCGGTCCGCTGCGCCCCGACGGACGCCCCGAGGGAACGGCGATCGTCGCCCTGCTGACCGCCCGCCCGGGCGACTTCTCCGCCCTGCACCGCCTGCCCGCCGACGAAGTCTGGCACTTCTACCTCGGCGATCCGCTGGAGCTGCTGCTCCTCGGCCCGGACGGCGGCACACGCACGGCCGTGCTCGGACCGGACGTCCTGGGCGGACAGCACGTGCAGCTCACCGTCCCCGCCGGCACCTGGATGGGCGGCAGGGTGGCGGCGGGCGGCGCGTTGGCTCTGTTCGGCTGCACGATGGCACCCGGATTCACCTACGAGGACTACGAACACGGCGACGCGGCCGTCCTCACGGAGCACTATCCGGCCGAGGCCGCGCGGATCGTGGGACTGTGCCGGCCATGACTCTCCTGGACGGACAGGTCGCCCTGGTCACGGGCGCGGGCGGCGGCATCGGCCGGGGCATCGCGCTGCGGTTCGCCGAGGAGGGCGCGGCCGTCGCGGTGCACTGCCGTACGGCGGTGGAGGCGGCGCGGGACGTGGCCGGGCGGATCCGGGAGCACGGCGGCCGGGCGGTGGTGCTGCGGGCCGACCTCACCGACGAGGACGCCTGCCGGCGCCTGGTCGAGGACGCCGCCGACTGGGGCGGCGGCCGGCTGACGGCGCTGGTCAACAACGCGGGCGTGCAGCCGGTACGGGAACTGGCCGGGATGACGGCGGCCGAGTGGCGGACGGTCGTGGACACCAACCTCACCGGCGTCTTCGCGTGCACGCAGGCCGCGGCCGCGATCATGCGGGCCCAGGACGGCGGCGGCACGGTCACCCACATCGCCTCCGTCGAGGCCGGCGCCCCCGCCCCCGGCCACGCGCACTACGGCGCCTCCAAGGCGGCGGTCGTGGCGCACGCCCGGGCGGCGGCCCTGGAGTACGGCCCGTGGGGCGTGCGGGTCAACACCGTCTCGCCCGGCCTCGTCGACCGGGACGGACTGGAGGAGGCCTGGCCGGAGGGCGTACGGCGGTGGAAGCGGGCGGCGCCCACCGGACGGCTGGGGCGCCCGGAGGACGTCGGCGACGCGTGCGTGTTCCTCGCCTCGCCGCTGGCGTCCTGGATCACGGGCCACGACCTGGTCGTGGACGGCGGGGTCACGGCACGCCCCACGTGGTGAGGACCGGCCCGGCCCCGCGCTGAGCGCGACGGCGCCCGCGTCCGTACACATCCCCGAAGCGGCGGGCCCCGGCGACGGAGATGTGACGTGAGGCGTGGCGGTACGGGTGACACGGGCGGTACGGCTCCGGGTTCCGGGTGGCGGCGGGCACGGGGGCCGGTGCTGCTGGCGGCCGTACTGGTCCTCCTCGTCCTCGGCGGCGCGGGACCGGCGTCCGCCCACGCCGCGCTCCGTTCCACCGACCCCGGCGACGGCACCGTCCTCCAGCGGGCCCCCCGTACCGTCACGCTGACCTTCACCGAGTCCGTCGGCCTGCGCGACGACTCCTTCCGCGTCCTCGACCCCGGCGGCCACCGTCTGCGCACCGAGGACGCCGGGCACGCGGACGGCCGCGCCGACACGGCCCGCGTCACCCTGCCGGGCAGGCTCGCCGAGGGCACCTACACCGTGGCCTGGCGGGTGGTGTCGGCCGACAGCCACCCCGTCTCCGGCGCCTTCACCTTCTCCGTCGGCAAGCCCTCCGCGACGACCGCCGCGATCGCCGTCGGCCCGACCGAGGACCCGCTCACCGCCACCCTCCACCGGATCGCCCGCTACCTCGCCTACCTCGCCGCCGCCCTGCTCATCGGCACCGCCGCCTTCGCCGTCCTGTGCCGCCCGCCGGACCCGGCCGCGCTGCGCCGCCCCCTGGTGACCGGGTGGTGGACGCTGCTGGCGGCCACCGTGGCGCTGCTGGCGCTGCGCGCCCCGTACGAGGCGGGAACCGGCCCCGCGACAGCCTTGGACGCCTCCGCCCTCGGCGACATCCTGACAGGCCGTCCCGGAATGCTGCTGCTGACCCGGCTGGCGCTGCTCGTCCCGGCCGCGCTCCTCCTCACCCGCGCGTCCCGCCGCCCCGTCACCACCGCGACGGGCGCCGCCCTGGCCGTCGGACTGGCCCTGACCTGGGCCGCCGCCGAGCACGCCGTCGCCGGCCCCCAGGTGCCCCTAGCGGTGACGTCGTCCGTACTCCACCTGCTGGCCACGTGCGTCTGGCTCGGCGGCCTCGTGGCCCTGCTCACCACCCTTCGCGGAGTCCCGGACGCCCCCACGGTCGCCCGCTTCTCCCGCGTCGCCCTCGCCTGCGTGACGGTCCTGGCCGTCACCGGCGTCTACCAGTCCTGGCGCGGCCTCGGCTCCTGGCCGGCGCTCACCGGAACGACGTACGGACGGCTGCTGCTCGCCAAGCTGGCGGGGGTGTGCCTGCTGCTGGCCACGGCCGCGGTCTCACGGCGCTGGACGGGGGCGCTGCTGCTGACGAGGGAGGCGGCGCGGGCCTCCGCACCGGAGAGGGAGAGGGAGCGAGCGACGGAGGCCCTAGTACCGGCGGGCACCTCACCGCTGACGGAGCCGACGCGCACCGGGTCAGTCACCGTGCCGTCAGCTGGGGCGTCAGCCGAGCTGGCCATCGTGCCGTCCGCCGGGGCGGCCACGGGTGTGTCCGCCGAGTCGGTCACGGGCCTGTCCGCCGGGGCGTCAGCCGAGTTGGCCACCGGCCCGTCCGTCAGGTCGGCCACCGGGCCGTCCGC
Organism: Streptomyces sp. SID5910; assembly: GCF_009862125.1. Classification (GTDB taxonomy): domain Bacteria; phylum Actinomycetota; class Actinomycetes; order Streptomycetales; family Streptomycetaceae; genus Streptomyces. The sequence continues at coordinate 2,590 of NZ_WWHX01000664.1, read as the reverse complement.
CGAGCCAGTCACCGGGCCGGCCGCCGGGCCGCCCGCCGGGGACCCGCACGTCGACGCGCTCGCCGCGCAGCGCCGGGGCCTGCGCCGGTCCGTGCTGGCCGAGGCCGTCGTCGCGGCCGTGGTCCTGGTGCTCACGACCCTCCTCACCAGCACGCTCCCGGGCCGGGCGGCGACCGAGGCGGCGCGCACCGCACCGGCGGGCGGGGTGCTGCCCGCGTCCGTCACCACGATCCCCTTCGACCTCGGCCCCTCCGGCGGTCGCGGCACGGTCCAGATCACCCTGGACCCCGGTCGGACCGGCGACAACGCGGTGCAGGCCGTCGTCTTCGGCCCGGACGGGAGCCTGGCCGCCGTCCCCGAACTCCGCCTCTCCTTCACCCTCCCCGACCAGAAGCTCGGCCCGATCAACGCCGAACTCGTCGACCGGGGCGGCTACTGGAGCGCCAACTCCCTCACCCTCCCCCTCCCGGGCACCTGGACCATGAAGGCGACGGTCCGCGTGACGGAGGTGGACCAGGTGAGCGAGTCGAGGCGGATCCGCGTCCTGCCCTGAGCCGCGGAGCGGCCCGGCGTCAGACCACCCGCAGCCCGGCGTCGGCGGAGCGCAGCCGTTCCCGCACGGCCGCCGCCTTCTCCCTGCTGTCGCTCAGGGAGTACGCGTTCCGCAGCCCGCTCCAGGCACGCCCCAGCGCGGAGGAGCCCGCCGCGACCAGCCGGACCTCGCGGCCGTCCGCCCGGTCCGTGATGTAGATCTGCACCAGCCAGCCCCCGAGCAGCGTCTTGAGCGACGCGTAGGCCTGGAAGTCGGCGTCCCGCGCGAAGGGGTTGTCGCTCCCCGGGACGGTGCCGAACTCGACCTTCCGGGAGAGCTGGAGCGTCGAGCCGAAGATCTCCTTGATCGCCTCGACGCTGAGAGTGGTGTGCAGTTGAAGAACGTCCTCGGCCATGTCCTGTCCCGTCCCCTGGATGGTGTCTCCCGCGTGGTGTGCTCGGCAGCGTGGCACGCGGCGGGCCGGCGCAGGGGTGTTGGACGGAGAACGACCACTCGACCGCCAGAAGTCAGCCGGTTCGCGCCCGCCCATGACGACGAAGGGCACTTTTGTGACGTACGGCACGAGTAAGAGAGGGGAGAGGGCGGACAACGTCGAAGGGCCCCACCGCGAACGGTGGGGCCCTTCGACATCGTGCCCGGTGAGGCACTGGCGGAGGATACGAGATTCGAACTCGTGAGGGGTTGCCCCCAACACGCTTTCCAAGCGTGCGCCCTAGGCCTCTAGGCGAATCCTCCGCGGCAAACATTACATGACGTCGGAGAGTGCTTGCGAACTCGTTCTCGGGCCCCCGGATCGGGTAACGTGTGGCCCAGCCCCTCACGCGGCGCTATCTGACTGAACTCCCCCAGGGCCGGAAGGCAGCAAGGGTAGGTCGGCTCTGGCGGGTGCGTGGGGGGCGCTTGCGTTCCGCGGGCGGTCCGGTTGTCAGTGGGCGCCTATAACCTCGTATGCGTGTCGTCTCTCGCGCTCTACCGCCGTTACCGCCCGGAGTCCTTTGCCGAGGTCATCGGGCAGGGCCATGTCACCGACCCGTTGCAGCAGGCGCTGCGGAACAACCGGGTCAACCACGCGTACCTGTTCAGCGGTCCGCGCGGCTGTGGCAAGACGACCAGCGCGCGCATCCTGGCCCGCTGCCTGAACTGCGAGCAGGGCCCCACCCCGACGCCGTGCGGCGAGTGCCAGTCCTGCCGCGACCTGGCGAGGAACGGGCCGGGTTCGATCGACGTCATCGAGATCGACGCCGCTTCGCACGGTGGTGTGGACGACGCCCGTGACCTGCGGGAGAAGGCGTTCTTCGGGCCCGCCCACAGCCGGTACAAGATCTACATCATCGACGAGGCCCACATGGTCTCCCCGCAGGGCTTCAACGCCCTGCTGAAGGTCGTCGAGGAGCCCCCGGAGCACCTCAAGTTCATCTTCGCGACCACCGAGCCCGAGAAGGTCATCGGGACCATCCGGTCGCGCACCCATCACTACCCGTTCCGGCTCGTGCCGCCCGGCACCCTGCGCGACTATCTCGGCGAGGTGTGCGGCAAGGAGGACATCCCCGTCGAGGACGGCGTGCTGCCGCTGGTGGTGCGGGCGGGCGCCGGTTCCGTGCGTGACTCCATGTCCGTGATGGACCAGCTCCTCGCGGGCGCCGGACCCGACGGTGTGACGTATGACATGACGACCTCCCTCCTCGGCTACACGGACGGCTCGCTGCTCGACTCCGTCGTCGAGGCGTTCGCCTCGGGCGAGGGCTCGGCCGCCTTCGAGGTCGTGGACCGGGTGATCGAGGGCGGCAACGACCCGCGGCGCTTCGTCACCGACCTGCTGGAGCGGCTGCGCGACCTCGTCATCCTGGCCGCCGTGCCCGACGCCGCGGAGAAGGGGCTCATCGGCGCCCCCGCGGACGTCCTGGAGCGGATGCAGGCCCAGGCGCGGTCCTTCGGCACGGCCGAGCTGAGCCGCGCCGCCGACCTGGTCAACGAGGGGCTCACCGAGATGCGCGGCGCCCACTCGCCGCGCCTCCAGCTGGAGCTGATCTGCGCGCG
>NZ_WWHX01000663.1 GCF_009862125.1 Streptomyces sp. SID5910 | reverse complement strand
CCGGCAGACTCACTCGGCGTGACACCGGGCGAGCACCTCCCTGGCGAGCTGGCGGTAGGCGGCGGCACCGACGGAGTTGGAGGCGTACGTGGTGATCGGCTCACCGGCGACCGTGGTCTCCGGGAAGCGGACCGTGCGCCCGATGACCGTGTGGTAGACGTGGTCGTCGAACGCCTCGACGACACGCGCCAGCACCTCACGGCTGTGCACCGTGCGCGAGTCGTACATGGTGGCGAGGATGCCGTCGAGCTCCAGGTCGGGGTTGAGCCGCTCCTGGACCTTCTCGATCGTCTCGGTCAGCAGCGCCACACCTCGCAGCGCGAAGAACTCGCACTCCAGCGGCACGATCACCTTGTGCGCGGCCGTCAGGGCGTTGACCGTGAGCAGGCCGAGCGAGGGCTGGCAGTCGATGACGATGTAGTCGTAGTCGTCCATCAGCGGCTTCAGCGCCCGCTGGAGGGTGGACTCGCGCGCGACCTCGCTCACGAGCTGCACCTCGGCCGCCGACAGGTCGATGTTGCTGGGCAGCAGGTCCATGTTGGGGACCGCGGTCTTCAGCAGCACCTCGTCGGCCGCCATGCCCCGCTCCATGAGCAGGTTGTAGACGGTGAGGTCGAGCTCCATCGGGTTGACGCCGAGACCGACCGACAGCGCGCCCTGCGGGTCGAAGTCGACGAGCAGCACCCGGCGCCCGTACTCGGCGAGCGCGGCACCCAGGTTGATGGTCGACGTGGTCTTGCCGACGCCGCCCTTCTGGTTGCACATCGCGATGATCTTCGCGGGGCCGTGCTCGGTCAGCGGGCCGGGGATCGGGAAGTACGGCAGCGGGCGTCCGGTCGGGCCGATGCGCTCACGGCGCTGACGGGCCGCGTCGGGCGCGAGCGTCGCCGCGTACTCGGGATCGGGCTCGTACTCCGCGTCCGGATCGTAGAAGTGCCCCTCGGGCAGTTCGTCGTAGTCGGCGAAGTGGTTGCGGGGCGCGCCACTTCCGTCGCCGGCCATGGCGTTCACGTGTTGGCCATCCATACTCATGTGTGCTGTCCGAGTCGCCTGCGGACTCTGGTGGGCGGCTGCGAAGGTGCGTACAGCGACGGAGCCGACAGCCTCGAGACGCCCGGGGCCGTGGGCCCGTGCAGGCATTCCTGGTTGACCACCCCCGGGAGTAAATGTCGACTCATTCACAAGTCGTCTTACCTCCTTGGTGACCAGGAAACTTCTAGACAGGTCAGCGTGACACCATGCCGACGTTCGGCGACTCTATGGCGTGTCGGCCGTCCGCAGCAACACAATCCGCCGGACCCGGCCCGATGTGTCGGCAATGAAACATCCCTCTGTCAAGGGCGTACGGCCGTCGCACAGCAGGTTTCACCGGTGCGCGAATCGGTTGAAGCGTTACGTTCGAGGCGAGTTGGCCGAGAATCGCAAAGTGACCATACACACACCCGGCCGGACCTTGTCGGGCAAGGTCCGGCCGGGTGTGCGGGGTTGACGACCACTGTTGACGTATCGCCTTTTTCGGCTGTCGACTTGTGCCGGCTTGGCCGGTGCCCCGGCCGCGTCGGGTCAGGCGAGCAGCGAGGCCAGCTCGACGTGCTCCAGGCCGTGCGCCTCGGCGACCTCCTTGTAAACCACCTTGCCGTCATGGGTGTTGAGACCCTTGGCCAGCGCGGGGTCGCGGCGCAGGGCGTCGGCCCAGCCGCGGTTGGCCAGCTCCACGATGTACGGCAGCGTGGCGTTGGTCAGCGCGTAGGTGGAGGTGTTCGGCACCGCGCCGGGCATGTTGGCGACGCAGTAGAACACGGACCCGTGGACCGGGAAGGTCGGCTCGGCGTGCGTGGTCGGGTGGGAGTCCTCGAAGCAGCCGCCCTGGTCGATCGCGATGTCGACAAGGACACTTCCGGGCTTCATCCGGGACACCAGCTCGTTGGTGACCAGCTTCGGGGCCTTGGCGCCCGGGATCAGCACGGCGCCGATCACGAGGTCGGCCTCCAGGCAGGCCTTCTCCAGCTCGAAGGCGTTGGAGACGACGGTCTGGATCTTCGTGCCGAAGATCTTGTCGGCTTCCTTGAGCTTGTTGATGTCCTTGTCGAGCAGGGTCACGTGGAAGCCCATGCCGATGGCGATCTGCGCGGCGTTCCAGCCGGAGACGCCGCCGCCGATGACGACGGCCTTGCCGGCCAGCACGCCGGGGACGCCGCCGGGCAGCACGCCGCGGCCGCCGTTGGCGGCCATCAGGTGGTAGGCGCCGACCTGCGGGGCCAGGCGGCCCGCGACCTCGGACATCGGGGCGAGCAGCGGCAGCGCGCGGTTCGGGAGCTCGACCGTCTCGTAGGCGATCGCGGTGGTGCCGGACTCGATGAGCGCGTCCGTGCACTCCTTGGAGGCGGCCAGGTGCAGGTAGGTGAAGAGCGTCTGGTCCTTGCGGAGGCGGTGGTACTCCTCCGCGATGGGCTCCTTGACCTTGAGCAGCAGGTCGGCCGTGGCCCAGACCTCGTCGGCGGTGTCCAGTATCTGCGCACCGGCGGCGAGGTACTCCTCGTTGGGGATCGAGGAGCCGACACCGGCGTCGCGCTCGACGACGACCTGGTGACCGTGGCGCACCAGCTCATGCACGCCGGCGGGGGTGATGGCCACCCGGAACTCGTTGTTCTTGACCTCGCGGGGAATGCCGACCTTCACGTGGATCACGGTCCTTGGCTCAGAGAATGGGGCTATTACAAGGCATACCCGCTCAGGCTCGGGCACACCGGGGTAGACCGCAGGAGAATGTGCGGCAGAGCCAGTCTAATGAAGGTGTTCCCGCTGTCTAGCCTTTCAAAGCATCAATCTTCATCGGGTGTGCTGCGGATTTCGCAGGCATCAGCGGCTTCTTCCCTCAACATGCGCTCGGCCGCACTCCGCTGCAGCCCGGCCGCCGTGGGGTCGCCGAGGCGGTCGAGCGTGTCGGCGAGCCTGAGGTGCAGCGCTGCCTGGAGCCGGACGTCCTCGGCCCGGCGCGCCCACTCGACGGCCTCCTGGCAGGTGCGCAGCGACTCCTCGGGCCGCCCGGCGTACTCCTGGACGCGCGCGAGCTCGCTCAACGCCCGCGCGTGGGCCGGGAGATCGCCGGCCCTGCGGTGGCCGGCGACCGCCGCCCGCCAGGAGCGCACCGCCTCGCCGTAGCGGCCGGCGTAGGTGTGGGCGGTGGCGATGCGGCCGTAGATCCGCGCGGCGTCGGCGCGCTCGTCCCGGGCGAGCCGCTGGGCGAGGGCCCGGCCGAACCAGTCGGCGGCCCGGTCGTAGTCCCCGAGCTCCAGGTGGGCGCCGCCTACGGATTCCATCGCGCGGCCGGTCGCGTACGGGTCGTCCGCCGCACGTCCGGCGTCCAGCGCGGCCCGGTAGCGCGCCAGTGCCTCGGCCGTGCGGTCGGTACGGGCGTCCAGGTCGCCCAGGTTCAGCAGGGCCGCCGCCTTCTCCCGGGGCAGGTCGCGGCGCTCGGCCACGTCGAGGACGAGCCGGTGGACGTCGTACAGGTCGGGCGCCGCCGCCTGGGTGCCGAAGTGGGCCACCATGGCGCGGACCAGCTGGGACATCAGCCGGCGGGCGAGGGTGTCCAGCTCCCCGTCGGCGACCGCGAGGCGGGCCGCGGCCAGCAGGGCGGGCCGGCGCACGCGCAGCCAGTCGGCGGCGGCCCTGGGGGTGGGGAAGCGCAGGGCCGGCGGCATGCCGTCGAGCTTCTCGCGGGCCCGGTCGCTGTCGGTCTCGGTGATCGCCCGGCACGACTGGAGCAGCCGCACCGTCCGCTCCAGCATCCGGGCGCGGGCCAGCTGGAGCTCGGCGGGCCGGTCGTGGCGCGCTGCGAGGGTCTTCAGCAGGGGGTACAGGCAGCCGGGCACCTCGTACTGCGGCAGCGCGGAGCCGGCCGGGTGCAGCAGGCCGAGGCCGACGAACTCGTCCAGGGTGGTGCGCGCGTCGCCGACGGAGCAGCCGGCGAGCGCGGACGCGGTGTGCGGGTCGACCAGGCCGGCCGGGGCGAGGGAGAGCAGGCGCAGCATCCGGGCGGCGGAGCCGGGCAGCGACGTGTAGGCGAGGCGGAAGACGCGGCTGAGCGGCGTCCCCTGGTCGTCCTCGGCGTGCATCTGCCGGGCGAGGTCGGCGACGGCCGCCTTGGGGCGGGCCGCGAGCCAGCCGCCGGCCAGGGTGAGGGCGGCGGGCTGCGCCTGGCAGACCTCGGCCAGCTGCTCGGCGGCGCGGGGGTCGACGGTGATGCGGACCGAGCCGGTGAACCGGGACAGCAGCTCCACGGCCGACTTGGTGTCCAGGCCGCCCAGTGTGCACGGGCGGACGTCCGCGATGCCGGTCAGCGGGCCCCCGGAGACGACGACGGCCAGGCAGTCCGGGGTGTCCGGGAGGAGGGCGTCGACCTGCTCGGCGTCGGCGGCGTCGTCGAGCAGCAGCAGGAGCCGGCGGTCGGCGAGCGCCTCGCGCAGGGCGGCGGTGAGGTCGTCGTCGCAGGCGCCGGGCGGGGTGGGGCGGTCCAGCTCGGTGAGCAGGTCGCGGGCGAGCCGCCCGACGGGCACGCGCCGTCCGTCCGGTTCGCTCAGCCGGGCGCGCAGCACCCCGTCGGGGTAGCGGTCGGCGACCTGGGCGGCGAGCTCCTCGGCGAGCGCGGTACGGCCGGAGCCGGGCCGGCCCGCGACGAGGAGCACGCGCGCGCGGGGGGCCTTGCGGCCGGAGAGGGTGTCGAGGCCCGCCCGCTCGATGTCGGCGCGCAGCTGTTTCAGCTCGCGGGTGCGGCCCAGGAACCGAGTCTCCTCGACAGGGTCGCCCGACAGCCGTACGCCGTCCGTGTCCACCGCCTGATCCGTCACGGGCCACACTCCCGATCCCACCGCACGCCGGCGCCCGCCGGAACTCCGGTTCGGGCGTTTCCCGAGCCTAGTTCACGCTGTGCGACGGACCGTGTGGACCACGACGGGCACATCCCCTGATCGGATCAACAGATGGTCACACCGGAGGCCAGAACGCGGGGCACGGGGCGCCGGAACATCGGGGCGCGGAACTCAGGCCACCAGGGCGTGGGGCTACGGGGCGCCAGGGCCCGGCGAGGCGCGCCATGCGCCGGCCGGAGGCACGCGTCAGGCCTCGAACGGTCGGGCCGGCCACGGGGACTCCGCCGGGCGCAGGGTGTCGAGGCCGTCGCCCTGTTCCGCCGCGATCAGGGAGAGTACGCCCACGACCAGGCAGTTGTTGTGCAGGTCCCCCGCGAGCACCCCCCGGACCAGGTCCGCGACGGGCACCCGCTCCAGCTCCATGTCGGCCTCTTCGTCCTCGACCGCGAAGCGCTCACCCTCCGCCTCGGACAGGTTCCGGGCGAGGAAGATCCGCACGGCCTCGTCGCTGCCGCCGGGCGTGGTGTAGACGTCGGCCAGCACCCGCCAGTCCTCGGCCTTGACGTGCGCCTCCTCGTACAGCTCGCGCTGGGCCGCGTGCAGCGGGTTCTCGCCGGGCACGTCGAGCAGGCCGGCCGGGATCTCCCACAGCTTCTCGCGCACCGGGTGCCGGTACTGGCGGATCACCAGCACCCGGCCCTCGTCGTCCAGGGCGAGAACGGCCACCGAACCGGGGTGGACCTGGTAGTCGCGGCTCGCGACGGAGCCGCCGGGCATGACCACCTCGTCCGTGCGGACGGAGGTCTTCTTGCCCCGGAAGGGGGTCTCCGTCGCCCGGACCTCCCACTCCTCGGGGGTGTCCTTGATGGTCGTGCCCGTCATGCCCTGTCCTTCCAGACGTACGCGAAGAGGCCGGGACGCGTCCCGTTGAATGGACGCGTCCCGGCCACCGTACAACTGGTGTGCTACTTCGACGTCTTCCGCTCGACCGCGGCCTTGACCAGCCCCGCGAACAGCGGGTGCGGGCGCGTCGGGCGCGAGCGCAGCTCCGGGTGCGCCTGCGTGGCGACCAGGTAGGGGTGCACCTCGCGCGGGTACTCGACGTACTCGACGAGCTTGCCGTCCGGGGAGGTGCCCGAGAAGACGATGCCGGCCTTCTTCTCCAGCTCCGCGCGGTAGGCGTTGTTCACCTCGTAGCGGTGACGGTGCCGCTCCTCGACGTACTCCTTGCCGTCGTACACCTCGCGCGCGATGGACCCCTCGGCGAGCTTGGCCGGGTACATGCCGAGCCGCATCGTGCCGCCCATGTCGCCCTCGCCGGCCACGATGTCCAGCTGCTCGGCCATCGTGGAGATGACCGGGTGGGCGGTGGCGGGGTCGAACTCGGTGGAGTTGGCGTCCGTGATGCCGGCCAGGTTGCGCGCGGCCTCGACCACGATGCACTGGAGGCCCAGGCACAGGCCGAGCAGCGGGATCTTGTTCTCGCGGGCGTACTTGATCGCGCCGACCTTGCCGAGCACACCGCGGTCGCCGAAGCCGCCCGGGATGCAGATGGCGTCGACGTCACCGAGCTGCGCCTTGGCGCCGGCCGGGGTCTTGCAGTCGTCGGACGTGACCCACTTGATCTTCACGCGGGCCCGGTTGGCGAAGCCGCCCGCGCGCAGCGCCTCGGTGACCGAGAGGTAGGCGTCGGGCAGGTCGATGTACTTGCCGACCAGGGCCATGACGATCTCGTGCTCGGGCTTGTGGACGCGGTCGAGCAGGTCGTCCCAGGTCGTCCAGTCCACGTCGCGGAACGGGAGGTCCATCTTGCGGACGACGTAGGCGTCCAGGCCCTCGGTGTGGATGACCTTCGGGATGTCGTAGATCGAGCGGGCGTCGGGGCAGGCCACGACGGCGTCCTCGTCGACGTCGCACATCAGCGAGATCTTCCGCTTGATCGCGGTCGGCACCTCGCGGTCGCAGCGCAGCACGATGGCGTCCGGCTGGATACCGATGTTGCGCAGGGCGGCCACGCTGTGCTGGGTCGGCTTGGTCTTCAGCTCGCCCGAGGGGCCGATGTACGGCAGGAGCGAGATGTGCACCACGAACACGTTGTCGCGGCCGACCTCGTGGCGGACCTGGCGGACGGTCTCCAGGAAGGGCAGCGACTCGATGTCGCCGACCGTGCCGCCGACCTCGGTGATCACGACGTCGACCTCGTCCGTCGCCATGCGGCGGATGCGGTGCTTGATCTCGTTGGTGATGTGCGGGATGACCTGCACCGTGTCGCCCAGGTACTCGCCGCGCCGCTCCTTGGCGATCACCGTCGAGTAGACCTGGCCCGTGGTGACATTGGCGGAACCGTCCAGGTCGCGGTCGAGGAAGCGCTCGTAGTGCCCGATGTCCAGGTCGGTCTCGGCGCCGTCGTTGGTGACGAAGACCTCACCGTGCTGGAAGGGGTTCATCGTGCCGGGGTCGACGTTGAGGTACGGGTCGAGCTTCTGCATCACGACGCGCAGACCGCGGGCCTTCAGCAGCATGCCGAGGCTGGAGGCCGTCAGCCCCTTGCCGAGCGAGGAGGCGACACCCCCGGTGACGAAGATGTGCTTGGTCGTCGAAGATTTGGGCGGCATGGCCAAGAGGGGGCTCCCGTGGTCGCGGTCTGGGGTGCGGTGCGTCCGTCGTGCGGCCCGGTCGTCCCGGGTTGCCGTCGGCGGCGCCGTCGCTGCGGTTCCGGGGTTTTTCTCCCACCGGTCCACGGGCTACCAGCGTATCAGCGCCGGAGAGCGACGGCTTCCGGCCACGCTCCGCGCACATGCGGACACGGACGCGCGCGGCTCACCGGATTCTCACCCGGTGGTCACTCGTTCGGCGTACCCGCGTTGCCCGGAGGGGCACACAGATCATCTACGTGCGTCGTATCCTGCTCGGACGTTCGCTGCCGAGCCGGCCCCGGCGACGCGGCACCACCCCTCGCCCCGTCAGCACCGGAACAACGAGAGCTCGTCAGTTCGTTGAGCAACAATTGTCCTTTGCGGCACAGCGTTTGGCTTCACGGCCGGACGGCTGCTTTGCTTCATGGCTCAACAACGCATGACACCCCCCTTGACCGCACTAGCGACCGCCCCCACGCGGGGTGACGTGGCCGTTCGACTGGAGTTGCACGTGGCCGGGCGCATCGAAGACTACGCACTCATCGGAGACATGCAGACCGCTGCCCTGGTCTGCCGGGACGGCACAGTCGACTGGCTGTGCCTGCCCCGCTTCGACTCGCATGCCATCTTCGCCGGTCTGCTGGGCACCGGGGAACACGGCTTCTGGCGGCTCGGACCCGCCTACGCACCCGGCGCCGAGCCGCCCACCGCGCAGCGGCGGAGCTACCGCGGCGACTCGCTGATCCTGGAATCCGAGTGGGACACCCCGCGCGGCACGGTCCGGGTGACCGATTTCATGCCGCCGCGTGACGGCGCCCCGCAACTGATCCGGATCGTGGAGGGCGTCTCCGGACGGGTGCCGATGCGTTCGGAGCTGCGGATGCGGTTCAGCTACGGCCGGGTGGTGCCGTGGGTGCACAAGCACGAGGGACGCACGGTGGCCGTCGCGGGCCCGGACTCCGTGTGGTTCGACACGGAGGCCGAGACCTACGGCAAGGCGCTCACCACGTACGCGGACTTCACGGTCGCTCCGGGTGACCGGATCGCGTTCACCATCTCCTGGGAGCCCTCGCACAAGGAGCCGCCGGCGCTGCCGGAGCCCGAGCAGTCGCTGGTGGCGACGGAGGACTTCTGGCGCGACTGGGTCGAGCACTGTACGTACCACGGCCCCTACCGCGAGGCCGTGGTCCGCTCCCTGATCACGCTGAAGGCGCTGACGTACGCCCCCACCGGCGGCATCGTCGCCGCGCCCACCACCTCCCTGCCGGAGGAGATCGGCGGCGTCCGCAACTGGGACTACCGCTACACCTGGCTGCGGGACGCGGCGATCACCCTGTCCTCGCTGCTGCGCACCGGCTACCGCGAGGAGGCCCGCGCCTGGCGCGAGTGGCTGCTGCGCGCGGTCGCCGGCGACCCGGAGAACCTCCAGATCATGTACGGCATCGCCGGCGAGCGCGAGCTGGGCGAGGCGGAGCTGGACTGGCTGCCGGGCTACGAGAACTCCACGCCGGTCCGGGTCGGCAACGGCGCGGCCCACCAGCTCCAGCTGGACGTGTACGGCGAGGTCACCGAGGCCCTGCACCTGGCCCACATGACGGGCCTCGCGCGCAACGACTACGCCTCGGTGCTCCAGCTGAAGCTGATCCGCTACCTGGAGGACCACTGGCAGGAGCCGGACGAGGGCATCTGGGAGGTGCGCGGCCCGCGCCGCCACTTCGTGCACTCCAAGGTGATGGCCTGGGTCGCCGTCGACCGCACGATCAAGCTGATCGAGTCCGGCGACGCCGACGGGCCGCTGGAGCGCTGGAAGCAGCTGCGCGACGACATCCACCGGGACGTGTGCGAGAAGGGCTACGACAAGGAACGCAACACGTTCACGCAGTCCTACGGCTCCCGGGAGCTGGACGCCTCGCTGCTGCTGATCCCGCAGATGGGCTTCCTGCCGCCGGACGACAAGCGCGTGATCGGCACCATCGAGGCCATCCAGCGTGAGCTGTCCACGTCGGACGGCTTCATCCTGCGCTACCCGACGGACGGCAAGGACGAGGGCGTCGACGGCCTGCCCGGCGACGAGGGCGCCTTCCTCGCCTGCTCGTTCTGGATGGCCGACGACCTGGCGATGATCGGCCGGGTGGACGAGGCCCGCAAGCTCTTCGAGAAGCTGCTGTCCCTGCGCAACGACCTGGGCCTGCTCGCCGAGGAGTGGGACCCGCGCCTCCAGCGCCAGGTCGGCAACTTCCCGCAGGCCTTCAGCCACGTGCCCCTGATCGACACGGCCCTGCGCCTGACGGCGAGCGGGGCGTACGGCGGCTGAGGGGACTCGACAGGAAGGCATGGCCGTACCCCGCCCGGGCCGGCGACCCCGGCCCGCGTGAGGCACGCACACGGGACGCCTCCCCGCGATGTGCTCACCCGCGGCCCGCGCGGGTAGCGTCCGGCTCATGGACAGCGGCAAAGTCAACAGCGGCGACGGCTTCGGGGACGGCGGATACGGGCCTCGGGGCGCCGGAATCACCGTGCAGCGGGCCCTGGAACTCCCCGGGCTGCGCAGTGGCCTGCCGGAGATCGTCGCCGGCGCCGACCGCCTGCACCGCACCGTGCGCTGGGTGCACGCGGGCGAGGTGCCCAACATCGCCTCCCTGCTCAAGGGCGGCGAACTCCTGCTGACCACGGGCTACGGCCTCGGCACCCGCCCGGCCGAGCAGCGGGCCTTCGTCCGCACGCTCGCCGAGCGCGGCATCGCGGCCCTGGTCGTGGAGCTGGGCCCGCGCTTCGCCAGGCTGCCCGCGACCCTCGTGGACACGGCCCGCGCGGCCGGGCTGCCGCTGGTCCAGCTGCACCGCGAGGTGCCGTTCGTGACCGTCACCGAGGAGATCCACACCGAGATCGTCAACGGCCACTACGCGCTGCTCCAGCGGGCCGAGGAGGTGCACCGCCGCTGCACCGAGGCCCTCCTTGGCGGCGGCGGGGTGCCCCAGGTGCTCGGCATCCTCGCCGGGTTCGCCGACAACCCCGTGTTCCTGGAGACGCCCGACGGCCGCCTGCTGTACGCCGCCGGGTCCGGGCCCGAGGGCGCCGATCCGCTCCAGGTGTGGGAGGGGCTGCGGGGCCAGCACAAGGAGACCCCGCCGCCTGCGGGCTCGGTCCTGGTGGACGTGCCCGGCGGCGGCCCCGGCGCCGGGTCGGTGCGCGCCCGGCTGGCCCTGCTGCCCGTGCGGTCCCCGCTGGCGCCGGTGCACCGGATGGCGGCTGAGCGGGCGGCCGGCATCCTCGCCGTGGTGCTGATGCAGGCACGGCAGGAGGAGGAGCTGGCGGCGCGCGGGCGCGGTGACTTCCTCACCGATCTGGCCGAGGGCCGGATCACGGCGGAGGACGCCCCGGCGCAGGCCCGCGTCCTCGGCTTCAAGCCGGGCGGCAGCCCGTTGCTGCCGGTGGTGATGCGGCTCGGCGACGCCCTCGCCCCCACCGGCGGCGGCTGGGCGGTGCTGGCCCGCGCGGTCGCCGAGGAGCTGGCGTCCGTCGGGGTGCCGGTGCTGCTGGGCGTGCGGCCGGTGGAGGGCCGGGTGCCGCTCCTGCTGGGTCTGCGCGCGGAGTCGGAGCGGGCGGCGGTCGCCGACCGGGTCGCGGCGGCGCTGCGGGCGGGCGTGGAGCGGGCCGGGATGCAGCGCCCGGGCGCGCATCCGCCGGTCGTGGTCGTCGGGGTGGCCGGCGGCTGGGCGGCGGCGTCGGCCGGTCTGCGGCACGCGGCGGAGACGGCGACCGCGGCCCAGGGCCTCGGCGACCGGCCGTGGTACGACGCCCGGCGGCTCGACATCGACCTGCTGCTGTGGCGGCTGCGCGACCATCCGGACCTGGCGGCGTTCGTCGGGCGGGCGATCGGCCCCCTCCAGGACCACGACAACCGTTCCAAGCCGCCCCTGCTGCCCACGCTCCAGACGTACCTGGCGCACGCGGGCCGCAAGGCGGAGACGGCGCGCGAACTCCACCTGAACCGGCAGACGCTCTACAACCGCCTCGCCCGCATCGGGGAGTTGCTGGGCACGGACCTCGACGACCCGCAGACGGTCCTGGCGTTGAGCCTGGCCCTGCGCGCCCGCCGGCACGTGCCGTAAAGGGCCCTAGCGGAGCGGGGTGGGCCGGGTCAGCTCGTCGTAGACGCTGAGGACCTGGGCGACCGTCTCGTCCTCGGTCGGCCAGGTGGCCGCCTGCCGTACGCCCCGGTCGCTCAGCGCCTCCCGCCGCGCGGCGTCGCCGAGCAGTCCGACGACGGCGTCGCCGAGGGCCGCGGCGTCCCCGGCCGGGACGAGTTCGGCGGCGTCGCCGACGAGTTCGCGCAGGCCGCCGGTGTCGCCGGCGACGAGCGGCAGGCGCGCGTGGAGGGCCTCCTGGGCGAGGACGGAGCGCCCCGCCCCGCGGTGGATCGGCAGCAGCGCGAGGTCGGCCGCCGCCAGCAGGTCGGTGACGTCGTCACGCCGGCCGATGAGCACCACCGGCAGCCCCTCGTCCTCGATCCTGCGCTGCAACTCCCCGCGCAGCGGGCCCTCTCCGGCGACGACGACCAGGGGCGCGGGGTCGAGCCGGCGCCACCCGCGGGCGGCGTCGAGCAGGACGCCGTACCCCCGGTGTGCCTCCAGGGAGCCGACCGCGATCAGCAACGGGCGGCCGACGGCACCGAGTTCGGCCCGGATCTTCGCGTGCGTCGGGTCGGGGTCCTCCGGTCCGGCGGCCCGGGAGGGGCGGCCGGGCAGCGCGACGGGACCGAGCCGGGCGTCCCGCGCGCCGGTCAGCCGGGCCCGGTCGACCAGGTCCGAGGTGGCACCGAGCACCACGGTGGCGGCCCGCATCACCCGCCGCTCCAGCACCCGCAGCAGATGGGCGCGCGCCCCTTCGGCATGGGCCCGGTCGTGCCAGGTGACGACGAGCGGGGTACGGACCCGGCGGCCGCCGAGGGCCAGCACGGCGCGGAAGGAGGCGTGCAGCCCGTGCGCGTGCACCAGGTCGGCGTCGGCGCACACCGCCCGCAGCGCCGCCACCGAGACGGGGTCGCTGCTGCGGGGCACGTGCGTGTGGCCGGCGCCCGCACCGGTGAAGTCGTAGGTGCGTTCCGCCTCGGCGGGGGCGCACACCGTGACCTTCACGCCCCGCGCGACGAGCCCCGCGGCCAGTGAGCGCACGTGCGCGCTGCTGCCGGCGTTGCCTCCGCCCAGCACCTGCACGGTGCGCAGCGGCGCCTGGCCGAGCGGTGAGTGGCTGCTCACGGGGGTCACGTGGCCCGGGGCTCCTGGTTCGGCGGGGGACGGTCACGAAGAACGTACAGAAGGACGGTGCGGCCGGGGCACGCCGCACGGCTTCCTGCGCGTCACTCCGTCAAGGATGCCAGCACGTACGGGTGTTCCGGGAACGACGATCCCCGCGCGCACGCGACCACGGGGCAACGGAACAGGACCGATTCACTCACACGAGTGACGTGCCGGCGCGCGGCGCCTACGCGACGCGGCGCTGTCACACGTACCGGCCACCGCACCGACGTCCGCCACCCCGGCCCCCGCCGGGCTACGCCCTACCCGTCGTCCCGTGCCGTCGCGAGCAGTTCCTCGGCGTGGGCGCGTGCCGTCTCCGAGTCCTCCTGGCCCGCGAGCATCCGGGACAGCTCCCGGATCCGCTCCTCGCCCTCCAGGACCTTCACCCCGGAGCGGGTGACCGAACCGTCGTTGGTCTTCTCCACCAGCAGCTGCCGGTCGGCGAACGCGGCGACCTGCGGCAGGTGCGTGACCACGACGACCTGCGCGGTCTTCGCGAGCCGCGCCAGGCGCCGCCCGATCTCCACCGCCGCCTTGCCGCCGACCCCGGCGTCGACCTCGTCGAAGAGGTACGTCGGCACCGGGTCGGTCCCCGCGAACACGACCTCCACGGCCAGCATCACCCGCGACAGCTCACCGCCGGAGGCACCCTTGGCGATGGGCCGCGCCGGCGCGCCCGGGTGCGGGGCGAGCAGCAGCTCGACCTCGTCCGCGCCCGACGGCCCGTACGCGACCGCACGTCCGCCGACCTCCACGCCCTCGGGATCCTCGGTCTGCCGGACGGCGAAGGACACGCGCGCGTGCGGCATGGCCAGCGAGGCCAGCTCGGCGGTCACCGCGGCGGCGAACCGGTCGGCGGCCTCCGTCCGCGCGTCGGTCAGCGCCTGCGCCAGTCCGCCCAGCTCCGCCCGCAGCGCGTCCCGCTCGACGGTCAGCTCGCCGATCCGCTCGTCGTCGCCGTCCAGCTCGGTCAGCCGCGCGGCGCTCTGCTCGGCCCAGCCCAGCACGGCCGCGATGTCCTCGCCGTACTTCCTGGTCAGCGCGGTGAGCGCGGCCCGCCGTTCCTCGACCGCCGCCAGCCGCAGCGGATCGGCGTCCAGGTCGTCGGCGTACCCCGCCAGCTCCCCGGCCACGTCCCGCAGCAGGA
This sequence comes from Streptomyces sp. SID5910, assembly GCF_009862125.1. Taxonomy (GTDB): domain Bacteria; phylum Actinomycetota; class Actinomycetes; order Streptomycetales; family Streptomycetaceae; genus Streptomyces. The sequence continues at coordinate 24 of NZ_WWHX01000663.1, read as the reverse complement.
TCCCCACCTCGCCGATCCGCTCGG
>NZ_WWHX01000662.1 GCF_009862125.1 Streptomyces sp. SID5910 | reverse complement strand
AGGGGGACGGGTCTGGCGGGGACTGGACACGTTCGGGCTCCGTTCGGGCATACGGGCACGCTCGGATTTCAGCCGCGATCCGGCCCTGGACGGAGAGCCAAATCGATTTGGCCAAATCGATTTGGCCGTCAGTATGTGACTCCTCGGACCGACCGTCAAGGGATCGGACCGACCGTCAGGGGAGAGGGCGCCCGGCGCCCCCGCGGGGGCGCTCCCCGGACGCAGGTCCGCCGCGCGCCGTGGAGTACGGCGCGCGGCGGACGTGTCGGTGCGGAGGTCCCGCGGTCACACCCGCTGGGCGTGCTCCGTGCCGGCGGGTTCCGTGGCGAGGGCTCCCGTCACGACGCGGGAACGGCTGTGCAGACGCAGCGAGACGGCGACGAGGCCGATCGCGACCGCCGTCATCGCCGCGCCGGCCCAGGCCGTGGAGGCGAAGCCGAGGCCCGCGTCGATCACCGTGCCGCCGAGCCAGGGCCCGCCGGTGTTGCCGAGGTTGAACGCGGCGGTCGTCGTGGCGCCGGCGAGCGTGGGCGCGGCACCGGCCACGTTGAACATGCGGGCGTTGAGCGCCGGGGCGGTGTAGAAGGCGGAGACGCCCAGCAGGAACGAGAGGGCGATCGCGACGGCGGGGCTGGAGGCGAACAAAGCGAGGGCGGCCAGCAGCACGGTCGAGGCGGTGATGCCGGAGAGCAGCACGCCGAACAGGTGGGCGTCGGCGACGCGTCCGCCGATCGTCGTGCCGACCAGCGCGCCGATGCCGAACAGGGCCAGTACGGTCGGCACCCAGCCGTCCGCCAGGCCGGCCACGTCGGTGAGCAGTGGCGCGAGGTAGGAGAAGGCGCAGAACACGCCGCCCGCCGCGAGGGCGGTCACCACGATGGAGAGCCACACCTGGCGGTCGCGGTAGATCGCCAGTTCGCCCTTGAGCCTCGGGAGCCGCTCGGGCAGCGGCATGCGGGGGATCTTCGTCGCCACTCCGACGAGGGCGATCGCGGACGCCGCGCCCACGGCCCAGAACGCGGAGCGCCATCCCAGGTGCTCGCCGAGGAACGCGCCCAGCGGGACGCCGAGGACGTTCGCGATGGACAGTCCGCCGATCATCACCGCCATCGCGCGGGCCCGCGAGGTCTGCGGCACCATCGCGATGGCGACGGCCGCGCCCACCGCCCAGAACCCGGCGCACGCGAGGGCGCTGACGACGCGTGAGACGAAGAGGACCTCGTACGTCGGTGCCAGGGCGCCCGCGACCTGGCCGAGGCCGAAGACCGAGATCAGGGCGATCAGGGTGGTCTTCCGCGGCAGCCGCAGCGTCGCGACGGCGAGCAGGGGGGCGCCGATCACCATGCCGATCGCGAACGCCGATATCAGCAGTCCGGCCTGGGGGATGGACACGTCCATGTCGTCGGCGATGGGCGGCAGCAGCCCGGACAGCATGAACTCGCTGGTGCCGAGGGCGAATACGGACAGGCCGAGGATGTAGACGGCGAGTGGCATGCGGGGCGCTGCGGGCCGCTGGGGAGAGTCGGGCATGACACGTGCCAACCACGGTTTTCCTCCTGTCATTCCCCCGCGGCGCCCGGTCTCACGATGCGGGCGGCCGCCGGCCGGTCGGCCCGTCGGCCTGCGGGCTCGCGGGGCCCTGGGGTCGCGGGGTCGTCCGATCGGACGACCCCGGTGTCCTCCGACGCGTGCGCCGCCTCCAGCCGGAGCGACGACACCGGCCGCCGGGTGAGGCGGCCAGGATGGACGTCGAGCGGAACGGTGGTGATCCCCGGACGAGGGGCCGGCGCCTCCCTCCCGTCCCACGGAACACGAGGAGTGTCACGATGAACGATCCCGACCGCGCCCTCCTGGACGCCGCGGAGCGCGGTGACGCCGGGGCCGTCAGGGCCGCCCTGGACGCCGGCGCGGCGGTCGGGGTACGCGACGGGCACCGCCGCACCCCGCTGCTGCTGGCCGCCCTCGGCGACCACGTGGCCGCCGCCGAGGTGCTGGTCGCCGCCGGTGCCGATCCCGACGCCCAGGACGACCGTCTCGACAGTCCCTGGCTGGTCACCGGCGTCACCGGAAGCGTCGCCATGATGCGGGCCCTGCTGCCGGCCGGCCCCGACCTGACCGTGGTGAACCGCTTCGGCGGCGTCTCCCTCATCCCGGCGAGCGAGCGGGGGCACGTGGACTACGTCCGTGCCGTGCTGCGCGAGACGGACATCGACGTCGACCATGTCAACCGGCTCGGCTGGACCGCGCTGCTGGAGGCCGTGATCCTCGGTGACGGCGGCACCGAGCACCAGGAGATCGTGGAGCTGCTGATCACCGCGGGCGCCACCCCGGGTCTGCCGGACGGCGACGGGGTGACCCCGCTCCAGCACGCCGAACGGCGCGGTTTCACGGAGATCGCCGCACTGCTGAGGGCCGTACGGTGAGGCGGGCCGCCGTACTGACCGCGCTCGCCGCGGCGGTAGCGCTCGGCATCGGGTGCGCCGCTCCCCGGCACGACCCGGCCGGCACGCCCGCCGCCTCACGGACGGACGCGGCACCGCCGAGCACCGGCCGGGGCCCGGCGCCGGCCTCGCCGTCGGCCCGGACACCGGCCGGTTCGCTGATCGTCGCCGACTTCGGCTCCGACACCGTCACCTTCGTCGACCCGGGGCGGGGCGCGTTCGACTCCACGGAGGTCGGCACCGCACCGTACGGACTCGTCGTCGGCGCGGACGGACGGGCCTGGGTCGCGACCGCCGAGGGCGTCGCCGTCGTCGACACCGCCACCCGCCAGCGGCTCGCCCGGATCCCGTACGCGTCGGACGGCATCGGGGAGCCGGGGTTCGGCGAGTTCCGGGGCGGCGGCATGGGGATCGCCCTCTCCCCCGACGGCCGCCACGTGTACGCCGGCGTCAACCGGCCCGACGGCGACGGCGCCCTGGAGGTGATCGACTCCCGCACCCTGGAGGTCACCGGCACCGCCGAGGTGGGCCGGCGCCCCTTCGACGTCGACGTATCGCGCGACGGCCGCGAGGTGTACGTGACGAACCACGACTCCTTCGACGTCACCGTCGTGACGGCCGGCTCCCTGCGGACCCGGCGCATCGAGGTCGCCCCCTACGGCACCGAGGGCGGGCTGGGTTCCTGGCTGAAGCCGCACTACGCCGCCGTACGCGGGTCGGACGGGAAGCTGCTGCTGCCGTTCGAGGGCGAGCGGCTGGTCGTCGTGGACCCGTCCACGGGCGCGTCGCGCGTCGAGAGGATGACCGCGAACACCCACCAGCACGGCGTGACCGTCACCGCCGACGGCACCCTGTTCGTCGTCGGCACCGGGCCGATCGACCCCGCGCGCGACGAGGGGCCCTCGCTGACGGTGCGCACCGCGGACGGGCGGGAGAAGGTGATTCCGCTCGACGGCCCCCACGAAGGGGTCGCCGTGTCGCGCGACGGCCGCAGCGCCTACGTCACGGGCGGCTTCACCCGCGACGGCTACTGGAACGGCATCACCGTCGTGGACCTGGACGCCGGCACGACCCGGCGTCTCCAGGCGGGCGAACGGCCGCTGGGGGTCGCGGTTCTCTGAGCCCCGCACCCCGCCGGCGCGGGCGCGCGCCCGGGACGGCACGCGCGCATGATGGGAGGAGGACATGCCGGCTCGGTGGCGTCCGGCCGCCTCGGGACGGGGCGAGCGATGCGACGCGACCTGCCGGGAGGCAAGTGATGGAGCATTCCGGGGGCCGGCTCGGCGATTCCTCCGAGCGAGACGGACGGGCCGCCGCACATGTGGCTCTCGCCGTCAACGGCATGGGCAGCTTCACCTGGGACGTGCCCAGCGGGGTGATGCACTACGACGACGCCGCCCTCGCCGTGATGGGCTTCCGTCCGGGCGAGTTCGACGGCCGGCTGAGCACGCTCGGTGAACGGATGCTCCCCGTGGAGCTGCCCGCGGTGCAGGCGAGCGTGGACCGGGCGCTGGCGGACCGGTCCGGGTTCAGTCTGTACTTCCGCGTCCGGCACCCCGGCGGCTGGCTGCGCTGGACGCACACCCAGGGCCAGGTCGTGTGCGACGCCCAGCAGCGGCCTCTCCAGGTCATCGGCATCGTGCGGGACGCCAGCCAGGAGCTGCGGGCCATCGACCAGACCGAGCAGCTGCGGCAGGCCCGGCAGGACCGGCGCCGGCAGGCCGACATCGTCGCCCACATCAGTGACGCCCTGATGCCCACCGTCACGGTGGACGACCTCGCGGACGCCCTCACCTCGGCCCGCCTGCTGGAGCGGCTGGGCGCGTCGAGCATCGTGCTCGGGCTGGTCGACAACGGCCGGATGGAGCTGATCGGCTCGAACGGCCTGAACCGGCAGCTCGTGCGCGACTTCCACCTGTCCCGGCTGGACCAGCCGCTGCCGCTCACCGAGGCGGTGCGCACCCGCGAGCCGGTCTTCATCACCGACCGGGCCGAGCTGACCCGGCGCTACCCGGCGCTGGAGCCGTACCTGAAGATGTTCTCCCGGGCGACGGCCGCCGTGTACCAGCCGCTGATCGCGCACGACACGCCGATCGGCGCCCTCGGCCTCACCTTCGACGGCAAGGGGTCGTTCACGCACGACGAGCGGACCGTCCTCAACGCCCTGGGCAAGGTGGTCGCCCAGTCGTTGCAGCGGGCCCTGCTGTACGACCGGGAGCACGAGCTGGCCGCCGGACTCCAGACCGCGATGCTTCCCGGGCACATGCCGCCGACGCCCGGGCTGGTCTCGGCCACCCGCTACCGTCCGGCGAGCGCCCGCGGCGGGATCGGCGGCGACTGGTACGACGCGCTCACGCTTCCGGACGGCCGGGTCGTCGCCGTCGTCGGTGACGTGCAGGGGCACGACGTGACGGCCGCCGCCGTGATGGGCCAGCTCCGGATCGCCCTGCGGGCCTACGCGGCCGAGGGCCACCCGCCGACGACGGTGGTCGCGCGTGCGTCCGCGTTCCTGACCGAGCTGGACACCGACCGTTTCGCCACCTGTCTGCTCGTGCAGATCGACCCGCGCACCGGACGCACGGTGATCGTCCGTGCCGGTCATCTGGGGCCGGTGCTGCGGCGGTCGGACGGCACCTGTACGTGGCTGGAGACGCCCGGCGGTCTGCCGCTCGGTCTGTCGTCGCCGGGGTCGCAGCCCGGCCACCCGGCCTCCGAGATGGTGCTGGGCGCCGGTTCCACGCTGCTGCTGTGCACGGACGGGCTCGTCGAGTCGCGTGCCGCGGACATCGACGAGGGCCGCGCCCGGCTGCTCGGCGCCCTCGCCACCGGGCCGGTGGACCCGGACGGCCTCGCCGACCACGTGCTCGCCTCCATGAGCGCGTACACCGGGGAGGACGACGACGTGGCACTGCTGGTCATCCGGCGCAACCGCCACGCGTCCGAGGTCACCGAGCGGCTGGAGGTCGCCATCAGGTCCGTCGACCCCGACACGCTGCACACGGCCCGGCTGGCGCTGCGGACGGCGCTGGCCGACTGGTCGCTGGGACCGCTCTCGGAGACGGCGGAGCTGCTCGCCTGCGAGCTGGCCACCAACGCCCTGCTGCACGCCCGGGGCGACGCGACCCTCACGGTGTCACCGGTGCCCGACCGGGGTCCCACCGTGCGGCTGGCCGTCACCGACACGTCGCCGGTGTCGCCGCGGCGACGGGCCGCGACCGAACGTGCGACGTCCGGCCGCGGCCTGATGCTGATCGAGGAACTGGCCGCCGCCTGGGGGGTCGAGTCGCGGGGCAACGGCAAGACGGTGTGGTGCGAGGTGACCCTGCCACCGCCCTGACCGGGGCCCGGTTCCCGGCGGCGAGGCTCCTCGCGTTGCGCGCGGCCCGGCCGGGGGGGCTCCCGCCGGGCGGTGCGGCGGACCCGGGGTTGCCTCTCAGCTCACGCCGGGGCCCTCCGAGGTCCCCGGGCCGGCGGCGGTGAGCGGGGCGGTGGCTTCCCAGACGAAGCCGTCCGGGTCGGTGAAGGGGCCGGTGGCGCAGGAGAGCACCAGCCGGTGCGATCCCGTGCCGTCGGCGGGGACGCCCGCGACCTTGGCCAGCGCGGGGCGCTTGTACAGGGACAGCTTGACGGTGCCGGTGCCGGAGGCGAACTCGACGTACTTGCCGCCGAAGCTCTTGCCGACGGCGAAACCCTGCTCGGCGTAGAACCGCTTGCAGGCCTTCACGTCCTCGACGCCCAGCAGGAGCACGATCTCGTCGACGTCCCGGGTGGCCGGCCCGGTGTCCTTCTTCGCCGACGTGGCGAGCTGCCAGATGGTGCCGTCCGGGGCCTGCACGACGCCGCCGTAGCCCCACAGCGACTTCGCGGCGGGCTTGAGGACGGTGGCGCCGGCGTCGCGGGCGGCGGCGAGGAGCGCGTCCACGTTGCCCGGCTGGGACACCACCAGCGACAGGGTGAACCCGCGGAAGCCGGTCGTGGGGGCCTCGGAGCCGCGCAGCCGCACCTGTGCCGGGTCCAGCCCGAAGGCGGTGTCGTAGAAGCGGGCGGCGGCCGAGGGGTCGGCCACTTCCAGGGTGACGGAGTCGATGGCGTTCATGTCTCGACGGTAGGGGCGGCGGGGCCGTCGGCGCTTCTCGAAAACTGACCGGTCCGGCCGGCCGGGTCCGCTGTCGGCGGACAGGGGCACGCTCGCGGCTCGCGGGACGTTTCAGGTGGTGAGAAGGTCGGATGCCGACCAGGCACGGTCCGGCAGCGGAGAGGAAGTCCTGCAATGAAGCACCAGACGGTGGGCGACGTGATGAGCGACGCCGTGGTCCGTGTGCAGCGCGGAACGCCGTTCAAGGAGATCGCCCATCTGCTGCAGGACTACGACATCACCGCGGTGCCCGTGGTGGACGCGGCGGACCGGCCCGTGGGAGTGGTGTCGGAGGCGGACCTCCTCCAGAAGATGTGGGGCGTGGAGCCCGACGGCTCCGCCGGAGGCGGGGCGCCGGCCGCGCCCGTCGGGGGCAAGGCCTCCGCCACCGACGCGGCGGGGCTGATGACGTCACCGGCCGTCTGCGCGCGCGAGGACTGGAGCGTCGTCGAGGCCGCCCGCGTGATGGCGCGGCACGGCATCAAGCGGCTGCTGGTGGTCGACGAGGGCGGGCGGCTGATCGGGGTGGTCAGCCGGAGCGACCTGCTGCGGGTCTTCCTGCGCAAGGACCGGGCGATCCGGACGGAGATCATCGAGGAGGCCCTGGTGCAGACCCTGCGCCTGCCGCCCTCGTCCGTGCACGTGGACGTGACGCACGGACACGTCGTCCTCAGCGGACGGCTCCCCGAGCATGTGCCCGTCCCGGTGCTGGAGGAGCTCTGCCGGCGCGTCGACGGCGTCGTGGCCGTGGAGTTCCGCCCGACGGGCGAGGCCGACGGCGGCGGCCCGGCGTCCGCGGGTCACTGAAGCCGGTTCCCGCCGCGTCTCCCGGAGCGCGACAGGCAGGACGTGACCACCACGAAGGGCCACAGGGACTGGGCGAACGTCACCACGCGCTCCGCGAGACCGGCCGCACCGTGCCGCGTCATCTCCCACAGGAACCACGCGCCGCCGACGGCCATCAGGACGGTCGCCGCGACCGACGGCCCGGGCCGCAGCGCCCAGGGCGCTTCCCCGTCGCCGTCGACGGCCAGCACGGGCCACAGCGCCAGCAGCGTGAACCCGACCACGGCCACCGCGCCGTGGCGCAGGGATCCCCCGCTGGTCGGCGCCGGCAGCAGCACCACCGCGAACGCGGCCAGTCCTCCCCCGCCGAGCGCCAGCCGCCCGGCGGCGGAGGCGGCCCGCAGCCCCCACGCGGTCAGCAGATGGCAGAGCCCGAGTGCGAGAAACGCCCCGTTCATCACCCAGAACCCCGAGGCGCCGTAGGACCCCAGGACGCTGATGGTCTGGGTGGAGGGGTCGTAGGCGGGCCCCGTCAGCAACGCCGCGATCGCCCACCCTCCGATCAGCAGGAGGGGCGCGCACCCGGACGTGACCAAGACCCACCTGGGAACGGTTCGCATCGAACCACCCTAAAACGCCCCCCGGGTGCCGTCGGGGCACCGCGCCTCCCCTATGCGGTGGGCCCGCCGGTGGTGGTGACGCGGGTGACGGCTTCGAGGGTCAGGGCGCGGTCGTGCGGTTCGCGGGCCAGGGCGCGATGGAGGGTCAGGCCCTCGATGAGGGCGTCGAGCTGGCGGGCCGTGTCCGGGTCGAAGTGCTTCTCCAGGTGGGTGCGGCTGCGTCGCATCCACTCGTGGGTGAGTTCCCGGTAGGCGGGCCGGCGTGCCGCGAGGGTGTAGAGCTCCTGGGTGAGCGCGAGGTCGCGGGGGCTGCCCTCGGAGAGGGCGTGCACGAGGTCGGTCACCGCGTGCCGGGCCTGGTCGCGGTCGGCGGGGGCGGCGAGGTGGGCGTCGAACACGGCGACGATGTGGTCGGTGAAGCGGCCGAACGCCTCGCGGAGCACCTGGTCCATGCCGCTGAAGTGGTAGGTCATCGACCCGAGGGGGACCCCGGCGCGGGCGGCGATCCTCCGGTGGGAGACCTGGGCGAGTCCTTCTTCGGCGATGAGGTCCAGGGCCGCGTCGAGGATGCGTTCGCGGCGCCGGGGGTCCACGTGTCCGGTGGCCATGGCGGAGTGGTCTCAGAGGTCGCGGACCGGGCGCGCGGGATTGCCCACGGCGACGACATCGGCGGGGATGTCCTTGGTGACGACCGCGCCGGCGCCGATGACGGAGTTGTCGCCGATGGTGACGCCGGGCAGCACGACGGCGCCGCCGCCGATCCAGACGTTGTCGCCGATGGTGATCGGGCGGGCGGCCTCCAGCTTGTCGCGGCGCGGCTGCGGCTCCAGCGGGTGGGTGGGCGTGAGCAGTTGCACGCCGGGGCCGATCTGGCAGTCCTCGCCGATGGTGATCGCCGCGACGTCGAGCGCGGTCAGGTTGTAGTTGACGAAGGTGCGGGCGCCGATGGTGATGTTGCTTCCGTAGTCGACGTACAGCGGCGGCCTGACGTGCGCCTCCTCGCCCAGGGAACCGAGCAGTTCGGCGAGGAGCGGCCGGGCGGCGTCGGCGTCCTCGGCGTAGGCGGCCAGGTAGCGGGCGGCCAGCCGTACGGCCGCCTGCTGACGGCGGGCGATCTCGGGGTCGTCGGCGATGTAGAGGTCGCCCGCCAGCATGCGTTCGAGGTTGCTGCGGGGGTCCTGTGCGAAGTGGTCCGTCGACATGCGTACGATCGTACACTCCCGCTCCGCGGACCGGCACGAGCCGGCCCCGGCGTGCGTTGCGCGAACGGCCGCACGAGGAGGGAGCGTTGGGACGTAGGTTGTGACGGAACAGTTCACGCCTCGGCCGAGAGACGGACCTTCCTCATGAGCGACCCTGTA
>NZ_WWHX01000661.1 GCF_009862125.1 Streptomyces sp. SID5910 | reverse complement strand
GCCTGCGGACCCGCTGGCGGGCGGCCACCGCGACGGCGTGCCTGCTGTCGCTGCCGCTGCTGTGGACGGACACCCTGGGCGGCCTGTACGCGGTCGTCACCGTCCTCGGCATCGCCTACGCGCCCCACCTGATCACCGTGCTGGCGCTCACCGAGCGGACGGTGCCGCGCGCCCGGCTCGCCGAGGCGATGGCGTACGCGACCAGCGCGATCGTCGGTGGCCAGGCCCTCGCGGTGGCCGTCACCGGCCGCCTCGTCGAGTCCCACGGCCCCGTGGCGGCCTTCACGGCGGCGACCGCGACCGCCGCACTGGCCTTCGCCATCGCCCTGGCCGCCCGCCCCGCGCCGACCGCCGCGAACAGCCGGACGGTCCGCCACACGCCCGTGGCGGACCGCTCCGGCTCCGGCGACACCGCGTCCTAGACGGGCCTCTGGAGCACCGTCATGCTCCGGTCCACCAGCGTCAGCCGGTCCCCGGCCTGCACCTTCGTCCCCGTCCGGGCCGGCACCCCTTCCGTGCGGGCGGTGTCGACGATCACCTCCCACTGCCGGCCGTGGTCGACCGGCACCACGAAGTCCAGGGTCTTCGGCGAGGCGTTGAACATCAGCAGGAACGAGTCGTCGGCGATGCGTTCCCCGCGCGCGCCCGGCTCGGAGATCGCGTTGCCGTTGAGGAACACCGTCAGGGCCGACGCCCGCGCCGAGTTCCAGTCCCGCTGGGCCATCTCCGCTCCCTCCGGGGTGAACCAGGCGATGTCCGAGAGCTCGTCGTGGGTGCCCTCCACGGGCCGGCCGTGGAAGAAGCGCCGCCTGCGGAAGACCGGGTGGTCCTTGCGGAGCCACACCATCGCGCGCGTGAACTCCAGCAGCCCGGTGTCGGCGTCCTCGCCCTCCGGCCAGGCCACCCACGCCAGCTCGTTGTCCTGGCAGTAGGCGTTGTTGTTGCCCCGCTGGGTGCGGGCGAACTCGTCGCCGTGGCTGATCATCGGCACGCCCTGCGACAGCAGCAGCGTGGCGATGAAGTTCCGCATCTGCCGCGCCCGCAGCTCCCGCACCGAGGGATCGTCGGTGTCGCCCTCGGCGCCGCAGTTCCAGGACCGGTTGTGGCTCTCGCCGTCCCGGTTGTCCTCGCCGTTGGCCTCGTTGTGCTTGTCGTTGTAGGCGACCAGGTCGTGCAGGGTGAAGCCGTCGTGGCAGGTGACGAAGTTGATGGACGCCAGCGGGCGGCGCCCGTCGTCCTGGTAGAGGTCGGACGAGCCGGTCAGCCGGGACGCGAACTCCGCGAGGGTGCGCTGCTCGCCGCGCCACAGGTCGCGCACCGTGTCCCGGTACTTGCCGTTCCACTCGGTCCACAGCGGCGGGAAGTTGCCCACCTGGTAACCGCCCTCGCCGACGTCCCACGGCTCGGCGATCAGCTTCACCTGCGAGACCACCGGGTCCTGCTGCACCAGGTCGAAGAACGACGACAGCCGGTCCACCTCGTGGAACTGCCGGGCCAGGGTCGCCGCGAGGTCGAAGCGGAACCCGTCGACGTGCATCTCGGTGACCCAGTACCGCAGCGAGTCCATGATCATCTGGAGGACGTGCGGGGACCGCATGAGCAGCGAGTTCCCGGTGCCCGTGGTGTCCATGTAGTAGCGGGGGTCGTCGGTCAGCCGGTAGTAGGACGGGTTGTCGATGCCTTTGAAGGACAGCGTCGGACCCAGGTGGTTGCCCTCGGCGGTGTGGTTGTAGACCACGTCGAGGATGACCTCGATGCCCGCCTCGTGCAGCGCCTTCACCGCCGACTTGAACTCCAGCACCTGCTGGCCGCGGTCGCCCCAGGAGGCGTACGCGTTGTGCGGGGCGAAGAAGCCGATCGTGTTGTAGCCCCAGTAGTTGTTCAGCCCCATGTCGACCAGCCGGTGGTCGTTCACGAACTGGTGCACCGGCATCAGCTCCAGCGCGGTCACCCCCAGCTCGGTCAGGTGCTCGATGAGCGCCGGGTGCGCGAGCGCCGCGTAGGTGCCGCGCAGCTCCTCGGGGAGCCCCGGGTGGCGCATGGTGAGGCCCTTCACATGGGCCTCGTAGATCACCGTGTGGTGGTACTCCGTCCGGGGGCGCCGGTCGTCGCCCCAGTCGAAGTACGGGTTGACCACGACCGACGACATGGAATGCGGCGCCGAGTCCAGGTCGTTGCGCCGGTCGGGGTCCTCGAAGTGATAGCCGTACACCTCCTCGCCCCACTGGACCGAGCCGCTGATCGCCCGCGCGTACGGGTCGAGGAGCAGCTTCGCGGAGTTGCAGCGCAGCCCGCGCTCCGGCGCGTAGGGGCCGTGCACGCGGTACCCGTACCGCTGCCCCGGCATCACGCCCGGCACGTACGCGTGCCGGACGAACGCGTCGCTCTCCCGCAGTTCCACCGCCGTCTCCGAGCCGTCGTCGTGCAGCAGACACAGCTCTACTCGGTCCGCGGCCTCCGTGAAGACCGCGAAGTTGGTGCCGGCGCCGTCGTACGTGGCACCGAGTGGATACGCCTCTCCAGGCCAGACCTGCATGGACACGACTCTTTCAGGTGTGCGGCGCCGGTGCGGACGCCTTGGCTCCGAGTCTCCCCGAAAGTGAGGCGACCACCTAGCACTCACGTGCACTCACGTGCCTCTTACCCACCGCGCGCCGATCCGTTCCCGCCGAGTTGCGGGCCGTCCGGTTCGCGACGTACGACGTCACCGCTATGAATCCGCTCACCCGCCCCGCGCCGGGCACCCGGAACGGGCCGGTGGATCAGGGCCGTTGGGAAAACCGGCGTGCCCATCCGGCTGCACCGCGCACCGCTCGCGGAGTACCCTTCCTTGATCGTTGGACGGGGTCCGGCAGGGAGTGCTCCCAGGGAGCGGAAGGCGGTGCGCGGGTGGGCTCGGGAGGGCTGGAGCTGCCCCCTGGTGACGAGGGTCACGAGGGGAACTCCACGGACGTCCCGCCCGGTGCGGTGTCCCTGGCGCGGCCCATGAACGCGGGGGCGATCGGTCCGGAGCTGGACTGGGACGCCGACGCCTGGCACGAGGTGCGCACCCGCGCCCAGCGGGCCGGGCGGGCCTACATCTGGCTGAACCTGGTGGAGCAGCGGCTGCGCGCCGTCGTCGCCGCCGTCCTGCGGCCGGTGTACGAACCCGTCCACGGCGACGAGTGGGTGGTCGCCGCCGCCGGACCCGCCGGCCAGGAGTGGGTGCAGCGCGCCGTCGCCGTCCGCGAGGTCAGCCGCCGCAAGGGCTACCTCCTCGACCCCGCCGACGACAATGTGCTGAGCTTCCTCACCCTGCCCCAGCTGCGCGAGCTGATGGTCCAGCACTGGCCGTGCTTCGAGCCGTACGTGGACGAGCGCCGGGACGTGGAACTGGCCCTGGACGAGCTGGAGGTCACCCGCAACGTCGTCTCCCGTAACCGGGCGCTGTCCGAGGCGGTCCTGAACCAGGCCGAACGGGCCTCGGCGCGGCTGCTGGAGGTCCTCGGCACCGGCAGCGACCTGCCGTCCGCGCGCCGGCTCCCGGTCGACGCGGTGGAGGACCTGGTCGGCGACCGGTACGCCGACGTGGTCGCCGTGCACCCGGACCGCGTCCGGCTGCTGCGCCAGTTCCCCGCGGAGGACATCTTCGGCCGGGCCCGCCGCGTGGACGCCCTCGGCATCGGCCTCAACCTGCTCGTGCAGAACTTCTCCGGGCGCCGCCTGCTCCGGCTGGCCGAGTCCGGCGGCCGGGTGCGGCTGCTGTTCCTGAACCCGGCCTCCAGCGCCATCAAGCGCCGCGAGCGCGAACTGGGCATCAAGCGCGGCGAGCTGAGCCGTGCCGTCGAGACGAACATCCTGCACATGCGCCGGGTGCGGTCCCGGCTGCGGGACCCGGGGGCCTTCGAGATCCAGGTCTTCGACGACACGCCCCGCTTCACGGCCTACCTCGTGGACGGGGACGGCGCCGACGGCATCGCGGTCGTGCAGTCCTATCTGCGCCGCACGCGGGGCATGGAGGCGCCGGTGCTCGTGCTGCGCAACGGGCGCAACGGCGGCAAGGTCGTCAAGTCGGACCAGGTAGAAGAAGGCGGACTTTTCCCCACCTACCGTGAGGAGTTCGAGCTGATGTGGGCGGACTCGCGACCGGTGTCCTGAGCGCGGCTGCGGGTATCGGCCCCGGGTAAACGGAACGCGATCCTCTGATTGTCAGTGGCCCGTGCGAAGGTGGGGACCACTGGGGGAACGCACCACCGAGGAGGGGGACCGCCCATGGGCTGGCACCGGGAGCTGCTGATCGGCTTCGACCTGGAGACGACCGGCACCGATCCGCGCGAGGCGCGCATCGTCACCGGCGCCGTGATCGAGGTCAGGGGCGGTGAGCCGCTCGGCCGCCGGGAATGGCTGGCCGACCCCGGGGTGGAGATCCCGGCGGACGCGGTCGCGGTGCACGGCATCAGCAACGAGCGCGCGGCCACCGAGGGTCGCCCAGCCGACCAGGTCGCCGACGCCATCGCCGACGTCCTCACCGGCTACTGGAAGACGGGCGTCCCCGTCGTCGCCTACAACGCGGCCTTCGACCTCACCCTGCTCAGTGCCGAACTGCGGCGCCACGGCCTGCCGTCCCTGCGGGAGCGCCTGGGCGGCCTGGACCCCGCGCCCGTCATAGACCCGTACACCATCGACCGCTCCGTGGACCGGTACCGGCGCGGCAAGCGCAATCTGGAGGCGGTCTGCAGGGAGTACGGCGTCCCGCTCGACGCCGCCCACGACGCCTCGGCCGACGCCCTCGCCGCGGCCCGGCTGGCCTCGGCGATAGCCGGCCGCCACCCCAAGGTCGCGGCCCTCGGCCCGGCGGAGCTGCACCACCGCCAGATCGAGTGGTACGCGGAGTGGGCGGCGGACTTCCAGAGCTTCCTGCGCCGCAAGGGCGACACCACCGCCGTCGTCGACGGGACGTGGCCGGTCCGCGTGCTGGCCGGCGAGCCGGTCTGACCCGGCCGCGCCGGACCCCGCGTCAGAAGGGGTACCAGCGCACGGCCGGATCCCCGTCCCGCAGCGACGCCACCCGGCGTTCGAACTCGGCCAGCGCCTTCGGGTTGCTCGGCGCGTGCTGCGCCACCCAGGCACAGCTGGCCGTCTCGCGCGCCCCGCGCAGCACCGCGCAGCCGTCCCATTCGCGCACGTCCCAGCCGTAGGTCGCGGTGAAGGCGTCGTACGCCTCGGCGGGCAGCCCGTAGCGGTCCCGGCTGAGCGCCATCACCACCAGGTCGTGCTCGCGCAGGTCGGCGGAGAAGGTCTCCAGGTCGACCAGGACCGGACCGTCGGGGCCGACGTGCACATTGCGGGGGAGCGCGTCGCCGTGGATGGGGCCCGGCGGAAGGTGGGGGGTGAGCGCGGCGGCGGCCGTCGCGAAGCCGTCGCGGCGCTCGCGCAGATACGCCGCGTCGGCGGGGTCGATCGCGTCGCCGGCGAGCCGCAGCCAGCGTTCCACCCCGCCCAGCAGCTCGCGGGGCGGCAGTTCGAAGGAGGGGGAGGGCAGCGCGTGGACGAGCCGCAGCAGTTCCGCCACGTCGCGCGGCTCGGTGGGCCGTACCGCGTCGGGCAGCCGGTGCCACACGGTCACGGGATGCCCGTCGACCGTCAGCGCCTCGGGCCGGGCCGCCCGCACCGCCGGCACACCGGCCTCCTCCAGCCACACCGCGACGGCCAGCTCCCGGCCCGCCCG
>NZ_WWHX01000660.1 GCF_009862125.1 Streptomyces sp. SID5910 | reverse complement strand
TGACGTCACCCGCACCGCGCAGGAGCTGGCCGACGTGTGCGTCCCGTCGCTCGCGGACTTCGTCAGCGTCGACCTGCTGGACCCGCAGGAGCACGGCGACGATCCCGTGGCCGCGCCGACGCCGCCGGTCGCCCTGCGCCGGAGTGCCCACCAGTCGGTCAACCCGGGATGCCCGGAGGCGGAGGCCGAGCCGGGCCGCCTCGACGTCTACCCGGCCGACACACCGCAGGCCCAGTGCCTGGTCGCGGGGCACGCGATCGTCGCCGCGGTGCCCTCCGGCGACCTGGAGCGGTGGCGGGAGTGGGATCCGGTCCGGGTCGCGCGGATCGAGGAGTACGGCATCCACTCCACGATGTCCGTCCCGCTCCAAGCCCGCGGGACCACCCTGGGGATCGCCGTCTTCACCCGGTTCCGCCGCCCCTACGCGTTCACCCACGACGACGTGCTGCTGGCCGAGGAGGTCAGCGCCCGCGCCGCCGTCTGCATCGACAACGCCCGCCGCTACTCCCGCGAGCGCGAGACGACCCTGATGCTCCAGCGCAGCCTGCTCCCCCGGTGGCTGCCGCCCACCGCCGCGCTGGAGGCGGCCTCCCGCTATCTCCCGGCGGCCCGCTCCGGGGTGGGCGGCGACTGGTTCGACATCATCCCGCTGTCCGGGATGCGGGTCGCGCTGGTCGTCGGGGACGTCGTCGGCCACGGCATCCAGGCCTCGGCCACCATGGGCCGGCTGCGCACGGCCGTGCGCACCCTCGCCGACATCGACCTCACCCCCGAGGAGCTGCTCACCCACCTGGACGACCTGGTCGTCCGGCTGTCGGAGGAGTCCGGCGGCGACGGCACGGGCGAGGTCGGCGCCACCTGCCTGTACGCGGTGTACGACCCGGTGTCCCGGCAGTGCTCGCTGGCCCGGGCCGGGCATCCGCAGCCCGTGCTCGTCCCGCCGGACGGCCCGCCCCGGCAGCTGGAGCTGCCCTCCGGTCCGCCGCTCGGCGTGGGCGGCCTGCCCTTCGAGTCCGCCGAGCTGGAGCTGCGTGAGGGCAGCGTGCTGGCGTTCTACACGGACGGGCTGGTCACGAGCCGCGACCGCGGCGCCGACGCCGGCCAGGTGCTGCTGCGGGACGCCCTGGCCGCCCCGGCCGGCTCGCTGGACGCGGCCTGCGACCGGGTGCTGCACGCCCTGCTGCCGACCGGCGGCACCGCCGACGACGTGGCGCTGCTGCTGGCCCGCACCCGGGGGCTGCCCGCCGGCCAGGTCGCCACCTGGGACATTCCCGCCGATCCGTCGCTGGTCGCGCCCATCCGCAAGCAGGTCGTCGAGCAGTTGTCCGCCTGGGCGCTGCTGGAGGCCTCCTTCACCGCCGAGCTGGTGGTGAGCGAGCTGGTCACCAACGCCATCCGGTACGGTTCGCCGCCCATCCGGCTGCGGCTGATCCACGACGCGACCACGCTGATCTGCGAGGTCTCCGACACCAGCCACACCGCGCCGCACCTGCGCCGGGCCAAGACGTGGGACGAGGGCGGACGCGGTCTGCTGCTGGTCGCCCAGCTCACCCAGCGCTGGGGCAGCCG
>NZ_WWHX01000659.1 GCF_009862125.1 Streptomyces sp. SID5910 | reverse complement strand
CGCCGGCGACCGAGGCCGTCAGCATGCCGGCGCTGCCGGTCTCGGCCAGCTGCGGCGTCTCGGCCGGCTGGTCGACGGCGACCGCGGGCGGCGTGTCGACCACGGACGCGGGCGGCGTCAGGGGGGTGCTGGGCGTGCTCGGGGTGCTGGGCGTGGTGGGCGTGGTGGGCGTCACCGGCGTGGTGGTGGTCGGCGGCACCTCTTCCTCCGTGCCGTAGCCGCCCTCGTTGCCGCAGTCGTTGCCGTACGTGTCGTTGCCCACGGCGAGCACGTTGACGGCGTTGCCGCACACGTTGACCGGCAGGTGGATCGGCGCCTGGATGTTGTTCCCGGCCAGCAGCCCGTAGGAGTCCTCGGTGTGGCCGACGGCACGCGCGCCGCCGGCGGAGGAGGACGCGGACGTGGACGCCGACGCGGCCGGCGCGTTGCCGCCCGAGCCGTTGCCGCAGTCGTTGCCGTGCGTGTCGTTGCCCACGGCGAGCACGTTGACGGCGTTGCCGCACAGGTTCACCGGCACGTGGACCGGCGCCTGGATGTTGTTCCCGGACGCGATGCCCGAGGCGTCCTCGGTGTGGCCCACGGCCTGGGCGCCGGCGGGGCCGGACCCGTGCGAGCCGTTGCCGCACTCGTTGCCGTGCGTGCCGTTGCCCACGGCGAGCACACCGATGGTGTTGCCGCACACGTTCACCGGCACGTCGATGGGCGCCTGAACGTTGTTCCCGGACAGCAGACCGGAAGCGTCGTCGGTGGCTCCCACCGCGATGCTGTCAGCGAGTGCCGGGGTGCCGGACAGGGACAGAATGCCCGTGGCGGCGGCCGCCGCGAACACTCCCCTGCTCAGGGTCTGTCGCAATGTGGTGATCTTCCTGCTTGAAGTACTGCGCGAATTCCTGCGGGAAAGGCCCGTGTACCGCGGATGGAGCAGGCGACGGGGCGTCGCATGCCTACTGCTTCATAAACCCGGCACGAGGGAATCGGTTGCGCAGGTTCACCCGGTTGGACCGCGCAGTATTCAAAAAGTTCCGGAAAATATGGGCGGCGCGCGGCCGCTCAGGACACCACGTCCTTGCGGGCGAATCCCCGGAAGGCCAGCGCGAACAGGACGAGCGCGTACGTCACGGAGACCGCGGTGCCCTGGAGCATGCCGGACCACTCGGGGTGCGGCTGCACGGCGTCCGCCCAGGCGAACTGCCAGTGCGCGGGCAGGAAGTCGCGCCAGTGGCCGAGGGCGGTGACGGCGTCCAGGACGTTGCCGACGATGGTGAGGCCGACGGCGCCGCCGACCGCGCCGAGCGGGGCGTCGGTCCTGGTCGACAGCCAGAACGCGAGGCCGGCCGTGACCAGTTGGGACACGAAGATGTACGCCACGACCACCACGAGCCGCAGCGCGGCCGTCCCCGGGGCGAGCGAGCCGCCCGTCGGGATCGCCAGCGGCCCCCAGCCGTAGGCGACCGTGCCCACGGCGAGGGCGACCAGCGGCAGCAGCACCATCGCGGCGAGGCTGAGCCCCAGCCCGACGGCGAGCTTGGACGCCAGCAGGCGGGCGCGCGGCACCGGCGCGGCGAGCAGATAGCGCAGGGAGGACCAGCTCGCCTCGGAGGCGACGGTGTCCCCGCAGAACAGGGCGACGGGGACGACCAGCAGGAAGCCCGCCGAGACGAACAGGCTGACCGCGGCGAAGTTGGCGCCTGAGGAGGTGGCCGTGTCCATCAGGGTGATGCGGTCGCCGGGGCCGTCCGGCTCGCCGCCGACGGCGAAGGCGACGACCAGGACGAACGGCAGGGCGGCGAGGATCGCGCCCATGACCAGGGTGCGGCGCCGCTTGAGCTGGCGCACCAGTTCCACCCGCAGGGGCAGGGTGCGGCCCGGCCGGTAGCCGTACGCGGTCTCGGGCTGCTCCGTGAGCGTGCTCACGCGGAACCTCCGATCAGGGTGAGGAAGGCGTCCTCCAGGCGGCGGTGCGGGCCGACCGAGGCCACCGGCACCTCCAGCCGGACCAGTTCGGCCACGAGGCCGGGCGCCGTGCCGTCGGCGGCGAGGCGGACCAGGAGCCCGTCGTCGGTGTGCACGACCGAGTCCACGCCCGGCAGCGCGGCGATCTTCTCGACGACCGGTTCCTCCACGGGGAGGTCGGTGCCGACGAGGAGGGTGTCGCCGGAGCCGATGATCTCGGCGACCGGGCCGGCCTGCACCAGGCGTCCGCGGTCCATGACGACGAGGTGGGTGCAGGACTGCTCGACCTCGGCGAGCAGGTGGCTGGAGACGATGACCGTGCGTCCGGCCGCCGCGTAGCGGATCATCACCTCGCGCATCTCGCGGATCTGGGGCGGGTCGAGGCCGTTGGTCGGCTCGTCCAGGATGAGCAGGTCGGGCAGGCCCAGCATGGCCTGGGCGATGGCGAGGCGCTGGCGCATGCCCTGCGAGTAGGTGCGCACCGCGCGGGCCAGCGCGTCGCCGAGGCCGGCGATCTCCAGGGCCTCGTCCAGGTGGGCGTTCTCGGGCGGACGGCCGGTGGCCCGCCAGTACAGCTCCAGGTTCTCCCGGCCGGACAGGTGCGGCAGGAAGCCGGCTCCCTCGACGAAGGCGCCGACCCGGGACAGCACGGGCGCGCCGGGCCGGATCGCGTGCCCGAAGACGCGGATCTCGCCCTCGTCCGGCGTGATCAGGCCCATCAGCATGCGCAGGGTGGTCGTCTTGCCGGCGCCGTTGGGGCCGAGCAGCCCGAGGACCTGGCCCTTCTCGACGCGGAAGGACAGCTCCCGCACCGCGTACCGGTCGGCCGCGCCGGCGTAGCGCTTGGTCAGGCCGGTGATCCGCAGCGGGACCTCGGCGAGCGCGGGGTCCGGGGCGGGCGTGGCGGTGCGGCGGCGGCCGGTCAGCAGCAGGGCCAGGGCGACGGCGAGACCGGCGAGCGGCAGCCACCACACCCAGGCGGGCAGCGGGGCGGCGGCCGTGCTGACGCCGGGCGCGGTGGGCACCGTGAGGCCGCCCTTGAGGGAGACCGTGTACGTGGCCGGGGCGGCCGGGGAGGCGTAGCCGAGGTCGGTGGAGGCGAGGACCAGGCGCAGCCGGTGGCCCTTCTCGACCTCGTGGTCGATCGCCGGGAGGGTGAGGGTGACGTCCTTGCCGGCCTTGGCGCCCTCGACGCGGACCGGTGTGACGAGCTGTCCGGGGAGCACCGGGGCGGTGCCGCCGGGGCCGACGTCGTAGACCTTGGCGAAGAGGACGGCGTCGTCGGAGGTGGAGCGGACGTGGACGGTCGCCGTCGGGGAGCCGGTGACGCGCAGGTCCTCGGTCAGCGGGGCCGACTGGAAGGCGGCGTACTGGCCGGGGAAGTCCAGGGACACGCCGACGCCGAGGGAGGACAGCTGGGCGAGCCCGCCCGCGCCGCCGATGCCGGGGAGGGCGGAGACGGCGGGCGGGTTGGCGCCGGCCGGGTTGGCGAAGCGCTGCTCGCGTCCGGCCAGGGGCACGGAGGCGGGGCCGCCGCCGAGGCCCGGGTACCGGTCCGCGCTGGCGCCCCGCAACTGGGCCTGTCCGTCGGTGGAGTCCACCCCGCCGGTGCGGGTGACCCGGAAGGCGGGGCCGGTGGCGGCGCCCTCGTCGTCCTTCAGATAGCGGTCGAACCAGGAGTGCACGCGCGCGTGGAGGCGGTCCGTCTCCAGGTCGCCGCCGTCGTGCCCGCCGGCGATCCAGTCGACGTCGACGGGCGCGCCGTTCGCCCGGATCGCCCGGGCCGCGGCGTCGGCCTGGCCGAGCGGGAAGAGGGAGTCGGTCTGGCCCTGCATCAGCAGGGTGGGGACCCGGATGCGGTCGCCGACGGCCTGCGGGCTGCGTTCCCGCAGCAGCTTCACGGCCTCGGCGTCCGGCACGCCGGACTCGGCGACGCGCTGGTACATCCGGCACAGCGCGTCCTCGAAACGGCCGCAGCCGCCGCCGGTGTTGACGAAGATGCCCGCCCACAGCTTCTTGAAGACGCCGTTCGGCATCAGGGCGTCCGCGAGGTTCCAGTAGGTGATGGAGGGGGCGATGGCGTCCACGCGGGCGTCGTGGCCCGCGGCGAGCAGCGAGACGGCGCCGCCGTAGGAGGCGCCGGCCAGGCCCACGCGCGGGTCCCCGGCCCTGTCGAGCCGCACCTGCGGCTGCTTGGCCAGCCAGTCGATCAGCCGGGAGACGTCGGCGACCTCGCCGTCCGGGTCGTTGAGCCCGATCCTCCCGGTGGACCGGCCGAAGCCGCGCGCCGACCAGGTCAGCACCGCGTACCCGTCGCGGGCGAGGCCCTCCGCCTGCTCGCGCAGGTCGGCCTTGCTGCCGCCGAAGCCGTGCGCGAGCAGGACGGCGGGCCGGCGGCCGGCGGAACCGGACGTGAAGTAGGAGGTGTCCAGCCGCACTCCGTCGCCCATGGACATGATCCGGTCGGCGCGCCGTACCGGGGCGGGGTCGTCGGAGGCGACCGCCGTCCAGGTCCCCGCGCCGGCGAGCACGACGACGGCGGCCGCGGCGGCGAGCGCCCGCCTCGGCCGCCGCAGCAGCCCCCGCATCCGGGGCAGTCGAAGATCCATGCGTCAACGGTACGGGCCGGCACCGACAGCGGGGGCCCTCCGGGGGCTGAACCGCCGCCCCTCCCACGGGCGTACGCAGCGCCGCCGCCGTACCACGGACGCGGTACGGCGGCGGGGCTCCACGGCTCACGCCCCGGCGGGCTCCCGGGCCTCGTCGCGGGTGTCCTCGGGGAGGGTCACCAGCCAGCGGGTGTCGCGGCGCGGGCGCAGGTACACGGCCCAGTACAGGGTGGCGACGGCGGTGATGCCGCCGGTCCACAGCAGGTAGCCCGTCTCCTGCTGGGTCAGGATGTAGGCGAGGACGACGATCAGCAGGACGGGCACGGCGGGCCACAGCGGCATGCGCCAGGCCTGCGTGTGGCCGTGGGTGCCGCGCCGGCACAGCAGGGCGGCGATCGCGACCAGCAGGTACATGCCGGTCACCGAGACGCCGGTGACGCCGTACAGGGTGTCGAGGTTGACGAAGCAGAGCACCGCGCCGGGGACGCCGACGGCGAGGGTGGAGACCCAGGGGGAGCCGAACCGGCCGAGCTTGGCGAAGAGGTGGTTCACCGGCCCGGGCCACGCCTTGTCGCGGGCGGAGGCGAACAGGACGCGCGAGTTCTGGATGACCATCACGATGCCGGCGTTGATGATGGCGAGGGCCACGCAGAGGCTGACGAAGGTGCCGACGGCCGAGTTGGACCAGGCGGTGACCATGGAGCCGATGTCGCCGCCGGTCAGCTCGGTGAGGTCCGAGGCGCCCAGGGTGATGGCGACGACCGGGACCAGGATGATCACGGTGGAGATGGCGAGGGTGGCGAGCACCGTGCGGGCGACGTTGCGGCGCGGGTGCTCCAGCTCCTCGGAGAGGTAGACGGCGGTGGAGAAGCCCTGGGTGATGAACAGGGCGATGGCGAGACCGGAGACGACCAGCATGCCCGTCACGGTGTCCGCGTGGCCGTCGGCGCCGGCCACCTCCATGGAGGCGAGGCTGCCGAGGCCGCGCTCGCCGTGGACGAAGCCCAGCACCGCGACGACGGCCGCCGCGATGACCTCCAGGACCAGGAAGACGCCGGTGATCCAGGCGTTGGCGCGCAGGTCGAGCAGGCCGGCCAGGGTGGCGAGCACCATGACGCCGGCGCCGGCGATCGACGGGTCGAGGTGCACGATCGGTTCGAGGTAGTCGGCCGTGCCCATCGCGATCACCGGCGGGACGATCATGACGACCAGCAGGGACAGCACGAAGACCAGCCAGCCCGCCAGCCGCCCGGCCATGGTCGACACCATGGCGTACTCGCCGCCTGCGCTGGGGATCATCGTGCCCAGCTCCGAGTAGCAGAACGCCACGGCGATGCAGAGGAGGGAGCCGATGGCGATCGTCAGGGCGGTGGCGGTGCCGAGCGAGCCGAACAGGTCGGGCACGACCACGAAGAGCGTGGAGGCGGGGGTCACGCACGAGAGTGTCAGGAGAGTGCCGCCGACGACCCCGATGGACCGCTTGAGCGTCCGGGACTCCGGATGGTCCGGCTGTTCCGGGGGCGCCGCGGTGGCGGTCTGGGCGGGGCGGAGCGTGTCGGTCATCGAGGGGGTCCGATCGACTCGTA
>NZ_WWHX01000067.1 GCF_009862125.1 Streptomyces sp. SID5910 | reverse complement strand
TGCCTCGTCCTCCGGGTGCGGCCGGGCCTGCTCGGGAATGCCGTCGATGCCGTCCGCCGTACGCGGCGCCTCGTTCTCCGAACGTGCGCCCTCGGCCGACAGCCCTCGTGTGCCGCGCTCTTCGTCCCGCACCGGCCCGTCCCCGTTCCTCACGTCGGCCCGGGTCCCGCGCCGCGCTGTTTGTAGAGGCTGATCGAAACGGTTTTGTCCTCGTCCACGGCGGAGGAGACCTTGCCCGCCAGAGCGGACAGCACGGTCCAGGCGAAGGTGTCCCGCGAGGGGGCGTGACCGTCCGTGGTCGGCGCCGAGACAGTGACTTCGAGCGAGTCGTCGACGAGGCGGAAGACACAACTGAGCACCGAGCCGGGCACGGCCTGCTGGAGCAGGATCGCGCAGGCCTCGTCCACTGCGATGCGCAGGTCCTCGATCTCGTCGAGGGTGAAGTCCAAACGGGCTGCGAGGCCGGCCGTCGCCGTACGCAGCACCGACAGGTAGGCACCCGCGGCCGGCAGCCGGACTTCCACGAAGTCCTGGGTCGCGGGCTCGCCTGCGATCTGGGACACCCTCACCTCCAAGGTGGTACAAGCGTTACAGGGCCGAGGGTCGCCCCTCGGGGTAACGCGACACGTGGTTCAGCGGTGACGTTATCGCGCTCCGAACTTTCCTGTCCCCGAGACCCCAACCCCTTGCTGTCACTCATAGTAAACACATGAACACGCACAGTGGCTAGGGGTTCGGCGGGCCCAAATCGGGAGAGCGCGCGCCGGGTTGACGTACCCAGGCACCGGACGGTCGAACCGTCCCCCGCGCGCAGTCGTACCGGGTCACACGAGCACGTGGTCCACGAAGCACCAGCGCCAGGTCTCCCCGGGCTCGAACGTCCGCATCACGGGGTGGCCGGTCTCCTTGTGGTGGCCCGTCGCGTGCTGCCGCGGCGAGGAGTCGCAGCAGCCGACGTGGCCGCAGGTGAGACACAGCCTCAGCTGCACCGGATCCGTCCCCTCGGCCAGACACTCCGGGCAGGTGTCGCCCAGGGGCTTCGGCTCGGGGTGCGGCAGCGCGTCGGCGTGCGTGCACTGTTTCATGATTGCCAGGTTACGTCGGGCGTGCGGGGGACCGCGCGGAGAAAAAGGGTGGGCGAGGACCATGGACGTGATGCCGCTGCTGTTGCTGGTGGCGGGCAGTGCCGCCGTCGCCGCGGCGGGCCGGCGCATCCCGGTGCCGGCACCGCTGCTGCTGGTCGCGGCAGGTCTGGCGGTCAGCTACGTGCCCGGGGTGCCCGACTACACCCTGGACCCGCACATCGTCCTGCCCCTGCTGCTGCCCCCGCTGCTGTACACGGCGGCCACCGACAGCTCCTACCTGGACCTGAGGGCCCAGCTGCGGCCGGTGGCGCTGCTGTCCGTGGGGTACGTGCTCTTCGCGACCTTCGTGGTCGGCTGCGCCGCCTATCTGATCGTGCCGGGGCTGCCGCTGACGGCCGCGCTGGTGCTCGGCGCGGTCGTGGCGCCGCCGGACGCGGTCGCGGCCACGGCGGTCGCGCGCCGGGTGGGGCTGCCGTCCCGGGTCACCACCATCCTCCAGGGCGAGTCCCTGGTGAACGACGCCACCGCGATCACCGCCTACAAGGTCGCCCTCGCGGCGGCGGTCGGCGAGGGCGCCACCTGGGCCGGCGGGATCGGCGAGTTCCTGATCGCCGCGGTCGGCGGTGTCGGCGTCGGGCTGGTGCTGATGGTGCCCATCCACTGGCTGCGCACCCATGTGAAGGAGGCGCTGCTGCAGAACACGCTCTCCCTGCTGATCCCGTTCGTCGCGTACGCGGCCGCCGAGCAGGTGCACGCCTCCGGGGTGCTGGCGGTGGTGGTCGTCGCGCTCTATCTCGGCCACCGCGCGTGGGAGGTCGATTTCGCCACCCGGCTCCAGGAGGAGGCGGTGTGGACGATGGTCGCCTTCGTCCTGGAGTCGGCCGTGTTCGCCCTGATCGGCCTCCAGCTGCCCGTGGTCCTCAAGGGCCTCGGCGCGTACCAGGGCGCCGACGCCGCCTGGTATGCGATCGCCGTCTTCCTCGTCGTCGCAGCGGCCCGCTTCGTCTGGGTGTACCCGGCGACCCTCCTGCCGCGGATGCTGTCGGCACGCATCCGCGCGCGCGAGGAGGACCCCGGCTGGAAGGGGCCGTTCGTGATCGGCTGGGCCGGGATGCGGGGCGTGGTCTCGCTGGCCATCGCCTTCTCCATCCCGCTCACCGTGCACGGCGGCGCTCCCTTCCCCGAGCGCAACCTCATCCTGTTCCTGACCTTCACCACGGTCATCGGCACCCTGGTCGTGCAGGGCGTCACCCTGCCGCCCCTGATCCGCCTGCTGAAGTTCCCCGCGCGCGACGTGCGGGCCGAGACGCTCGCGGAGGCCAACGCCCAGGCGCAGGCCTCCCGGGCCGCCGAACAGTGCCTGGACGACCTGCTCGCCGACGAGCGCAACGCCCTGCCCGGGCCCCTCGCCGACCGTCTGCGCACGGTCCTGGAGCGCCGCCGCAACGCCGTCTGGGAACGCCTCGGGCAGGCCAACCCCGTCACCGGCGAGACCGTCGACGACACCTACCGGCGGCTGTCCCGGGAGATGATCGGCGCCGAGCGCGAGGTGTTCGTCCGGCTGCGGGACGGCCGGTACATCGACGACGAGATGCTGCGGACGCTGCTGCGCCGCCTGGACCTGGAGGAGGCGGCGGCGTACCGGGAGGCGACGTAGGGCCGTCTGGCGGATCAGGGCGTTCTCACCGGCAGCCGGTCGGCGTCGGTGAGCGGCCGTGACGGGTGTCCCGCCCGCGAGCGCTGCCGGACGCGGCGGAGTCGGCGGAGTCGGCTGAGTCGCGACCGGCGGCAGCGGCACCGAGGGGTGCCGTCCGCACCCTTCGGGGGGCCGGGAGGGGCGAGCCCGCCGAGCAGGCGCACCACGAAGGCCGCGGCGAAGGCGGCGAACGACGAGATGACCTGGGCGTCCGGGAAGACACCTTGCCGTTGGTGGCCGCCGGGCTCAGGGGAAGGGGCGGCCGGTGATGACGGCCGCGAGGGTCGTGCCCCGGGGGAAGGCGCCCTCCTCGGTCAGCGTGAGCAGGCCGTGCAGCATCTTGGCGACGTAGACGCGCTCGACGGGCAGGCCGTGGCGGCGCTCGAAGTCCGCGGCGAACGTGTCGAGCCCGGGGGTGACGCGGGCGTAGCCGCCGCCGTGGAAGCGGTCGTCGAGGCTCCAGGTGCCGCGCGGCCCGCCGAACGCCTCCTGCTGGAGCCGCTGTACGTCCTCGGCCAGGAAGCCGCCCTTGAGTACGGGTATCCCGAGCGCCCGCCGGCCCCGGGGGAGTCCGGCCGCCAGCCCGGCGAGCGTGCCGCCCGTGCCGCAGGCGAGCGCGACGACGTCGGCGTGCCCGGCCAGCTCCTCGCCGAGCGCCCGGCAGCCGCGGACGGCCGCGGCGTTGCTCCCGCCCTCGGGGACGACGACCGCGTCCTCAGCGGCGCCCGCCGCGCGCAGCAGGGCCGCCAGGGTCTCCGGCTCGGTCTTGCGGCGGTACGCCGAGCGGTCCGCGAAGTGCAGCCGCATGCCGTCCGCCGCGCACCGGGCCAGGGAGGGGTTGAGCGGCCGCCCGGCCAGCTCCTGGCCCCGCACCACGCCGACCGTGGACAGCCCGAGCAGCCGGCCCGCGGCGGCCGTGGCGCGCAGGTGGTTGGAGTACGCGCCCCCGAAGGTGACGACGGTACGGCCGCGCGCCGTGGCGAGATTCGGCGCGAGTTTGCGCCATTTGTTGCCGACCAGGTCCGGGTGGATCAGGTCGTCGCGCTTCAGCAGCAGCCGCACCCCGCGCCGCTCGAACCGCTCGTCCACGGCCTCCTGCAACGGCGAGGGCAGCCGGGGGCGCAGGGTGGCGAGGCCGGCGGGGCCGGAGGGATCGACGGGGTCGAAGGGGCTGGTCACCCCGTCATTGTCACGCCGCCCGGCGCGCGGTGTCCGCGGTGGGCGTCCGCGGTCACTTCAGCCGGTCCCGGATCCGCGCCCGCATCGACGCCATCGTGAATCCCCGCGGGTCGACCTTGCCCGGCTGCCACTCCAGGTGGCCGATGACGGAACGTTCCGTCCACCCGTGGTGGCGGCAGACCGCGGCGGCGGCCTTCTCGATCGCCTCCAGCTGAGCCGCCGGCCAGGGGTCCTCGCCGTCGCCGAGGTTCTCGCACTCGAAGCCGTAGAAGTGCCGGTTGCCGTCGGTGTTCGCCTCGTTGTCCCGGGGCAGCGCCTTCTCCGCGATCACCGCGCGCAGGACGTCGTCGTCGCCGAGCCCGGCGTGGTTGGCCCGGCCGTAGCCGACGAGATGGATCCTGCCGTCCTTGGTGATGACGCCGTGGCACAGCGGTCCGGGCAGCGCCTCGTAGCCCTTGCGGCAGATGTCCACGGTCCGCGCGCTGCCCTTGGTGACCGTGTGGTGGATCATCACGCCGTTGACGGGGCCCCACGGGCCCTTGTGGTTGCGGTTGTGGTGCCGCCAGTCGCCGACCTCGACGACGGTGAGACCCTCCGCCTTCAGGGCCTTGAGGAAACTGCCCGCGGACATGGGTGAGGCCATGGCCGACTCCCTTACGCTGCGCGACGACCGCCGGGCGCGACCGCCTCGTACGGAGCTTCTACCGAAACGGAGCGGTCCCTATGACTTGTTCGGGCCGTGTGCGAGCCGATTCGGACAACCTCGCCCCGGGGCGGCGGCGCGGTCCGGCCACCCGCGGCCGCGCGGGCCCCTCTTCATGCCCCGGCGGATCGTGATCCATTCCCGCTCTTTCGGGTAATAGCACCGCCACGCTCCGTGAGGAAGGCTGGTCCACGCACATCGATGCCGGACGCAGGCGTCCGGTATGACCGGGAGGGCAATTCCTTATGTCGGTAGGCGAAGAGATCCGCACCGAGCAGACCAGGCCGCAGCAGAGCCTCGGCACGGCGGCCGCGCGGAACCTGGCCACCACGACCAAGTCCGTACCTCAGATGCAGGAGATCAGCTCGCGCTGGCTGCTGCGCACGCTCCCCTGGGTGGACATCCAGGGCGGCACGTACCGGGTGAACCGGCGCATGACCTTCGCCGTCGGGGACGGCCGGGTGACGTTCGTGAAGACCGGCGACCGCGTCGAGGTCATCCCCGCCGAGCTGGGCGAACTGCCGGCCCTGCGCTCGTACGAGGACGAGGAGGTCCTGTCGGAGCTGGCCCGGCGCTGCGAGCAGCGCGAGTTCGGCCCGGGCGAGGTGATCGCGTCGTTCGGCGGCCAGGCCGACGAGGTCTACCTGCTGGCGCACGGCAAGGTCGAGAAGATCGGCACCGGGCCGTACGGCGACGACGCCGTCCTCGGAGTCCTCGCCGACGGCGCCTACTTCGGCGACCAGGCACTGCTCGACGGGGACGCCATCTGGGAGTACACCGCCCGTACGGTCACCGCCTGCACGGTCCTCGTGCTGCCCCGCCAGGACGTGGAGCAGGTCGCTGAGCGCGCGGACACCCTGCGCGAGCACCTCCAGCAGCAGCGCTCCATCCCGCAGCAGCGCACCAACAAGCACGGCGAGAAGGCCATCGACCTCGCCGCCGGCCACAGCGGCGAGCCGGACATCCCGCACACCTTCGTCGACTACGAGGCGCGGCCCCGCGAGTACGAACTGAGCGTCGTCCAGACCGTGCTGCGCATCCACTCGCGCGTGGCCGACCTCTACAACCAGCCGATGAACCAGACGGAGCAGCAGATCCGCCTGACCGTCGAGGCGTTGAAGGAGCGCCAGGAGCACGAGCTCGTCAACAACCGCGAGTTCGGCCTCCTGCACAACTGCGAGTACGACCAGCGGATCCAGCCGCACGACGGCGTGCCAGGACCGGACGACCTGGACGAGCTGCTCAGCCGCCGGCGCGGCACCAAGCTGCTGCTCGCCCACCCGCGGGCGATCGCCGCCATCGGACGTGAGCTCAACAAGCGCGGACTGGTGCCCGAGACGATCGACATCGCCGGCAACCGCATCCCGACCTGGCGCGGTGTGCCCATCTACCCCTGCAACAAGATCCCGGTCAGCGAGGCCCGTACGACCTCGATCATCGCGATGCGTACCGGTGAGGCGGACCAGGGCGTCATCGGCCTGCGGGCCACCGGCATCCCGGACGAGATCGAGCCGAGTCTGTCGGTGCGGTTCATGGGCATCAACGAACAGGCCATCATCAAGTACCTGGTCACGGCCTACTACTCGGCCGCCGTCCTCGTGCCCGACGCGCTCGGCGTCATGGAGAACGTCGAGATCGGCCGCTGGCGGTGACGCCCGGCTCCCGAACGCCGTGTCCCCGCCCGCCCGGGCGGGTACACCCCGGGGGTACGGAGACGGACGCGTGGGGGAGGTGAGCCGATGACGGAGGCAGCGCACGGCGCCGCCGAGGCACCTCGCCCCACCGGAACCCTGGAACGGCACGGGACCATCGGCGGGCAGCGCGACAGAGAACCCGGCGCGGCGCCCGCGGCCGAGGGGCACGAGGCGGCGGAGCTCCTGCGCCGCTCCCGGGCCTCGGTCGATCCCGAACTGCGGTCCGCCGTCGCCTCGCTCCCCGCCGCCATGCGCCGGGTCGCGCTCTATCACTTCGGCTGGCAGCACGCGGACGGCACCCCCGCCTCCGGGAACGCGGGCAAGGCGATCCGCCCCGCCCTCGTCCTCGCCTCGGCCGCCGCGCTCGGCGGGGCCGGGGCCCGGGCGGCGGCGGTGCGGGCGGCCGCGGCGGTGGAACTGGTCCACAACTTCACGTTGCTGCACGACGACGTGATGGACCGGGACGCCACCCGCCGCCACCGGCCGACCGCCTGGACCGTGTTCGGCGACGCCGACGCGATCCTTGCGGGGGACGCTCTCCAGGCGCTGGCCCTGCGGCTGCTCGCGACGGACCCGCATCCGGCGGCCGCCGCGGCGGCCACCCGGCTGGCGGACTGCGTCGTGGAGCTGTGCGAGGGGCAGCAGGCCGACACCGCCATGGAGCGGCGCGACCCGCACGAGGTCACCCTCGGCGAGACGCTCGCGATGGCCGAGGCGAAGACCGGCGCGCTGCTGGGGTGCGCCTGCGCCCTCGGTGCGTTGTACGCCGGAGCGGCCGACGAGGACGTCCGGGCGATGGACGCCTTCGGCCGCGAGGCCGGCCTGGCGTTCCAGCTCATCGACGACGTCATCGGCATATGGGGCGACCCGGCCCGCACCGGGAAACCGGCCGGCGCGGACCTGGCCGCCCGCAAGAAGTCGCTGCCGGTGGTCGCCGCCCTCGCCGCCGGCACCCCGGAGGCAGCCGCACTCGCCGAGCTGTACGCGGCACCGTACGCGGAGGACAAGGAGGACCTGGAGCGCACGGCACTGGCCGTGGAGCGGGCCGGCGGCCGGGACTGGGCGCAGGCCCAGGCGGCCGACCGGATGGCGCGGGCCATGCAGGAGCTCGCCCGCGCGGTGCCCGAACCGGAGGCGGCGGGCGGTCTGCTCGCGCTGGCCGAGTTCGTGACCCGGCGCAGCACCTGACGGCCACGGCCGCGCAAGACCCCGGAGCCCGACAGGGCCGTTCGGCATCTGATGCCCTACGACCGCACCGCCGAGGGCTCCGGCAGGCGGGTCCCGCACTTCCCCACGGTGTGCGGGGCCCGCCACCTGTCGTTAAGCTCAACGGCCGTACGTACGGGCGCTGTTGAGGTGAAGGGGCGGGCGGGGCATGGGTGTGGCGATACGGACGGCGGGCGAGGGCGACCGGGAGCTGGTCGTGCGGCTGCTGGACGAGGCGTTCCAGGACGACCCGGTGAGCAGGTGGGTCTTCCCCGGCGAGGAGTACCGCCGCAGGACCCACCACCGGCTCATGGCCGCCTTCACCGACGCCGTGCTCGCGGACGGGTGGATCGACCTCACGGAGGACGGCGCGGCCTGCGCGCTGTGGCTGTCCGTGCCCGGGGAAGCCCACGATGAGGAGGGCGACGACGGGCCTGCCGCGGTGCGCGAGGCGGTGGACCCGGACAACGAGCGCGTCGAGCAGATAGCCAGACTCACGGAGGGCATCCACCCAGCGGGCCGCGCCCACGTGTACCTGTGGATGATCGGCGTGGCCCCGGGACGGCAGGGCGAGGGCCTGGGCACCGCGCTCATCGAGCAGGTCCTCGACTGCTGCGACCGCGAGGGCCTGCCGGCCTATCTGGAGGCGAGCAGCGCCCGCAGCCGGGGCCTGTACGAACGCCTCGGCTTCGCGTTCACCGGCTGCGCCCTGGACCTGCCGGACGGCCCCCGAATGTGGCCCATGTGGCGCGAGCCGCAGCAGGGGGCACGGCAGGGGACGCTCTAGTTCTCCGGTACCACCGTCGCCACGATCCGCTCCACCAGGGCGTCCGGGACGTCCACCGCGGGCAGGACGCCGTTCAGGACGTCCGGCAGGGTCAGGTGCTCCAGGATCAGCCCGAGCATCGCGAGATAGAGCACGACGACGGTCTCGTCACCGCCGGGCAGCCCCGCCGAGCGGTGGAACTCCATGCCCTCCTCCAGGTCGCCCCGCACCGACCGGGTGTAGGAGGCGAGCAGTTCGGGACGCCGGGTGGCCTCCAGCCGCATCTCCAGCAGCGCCAGATAGCCGGTGCGGTCACGGGTCGCGCGGCCCATCAGGTCGTGCATGAAGGCGGTGACCAGGGCGCGGTCCTTCGGCCTGGTCAGCAGGTCCGCCACCACCTCGGGATCGGGCGCGAGCCGCTGGTGCAGCCAGGCGTCGATCTGCCGCAGCAGGTCGTCGCGGCCGGTGAAGTAGTTGGACGCGGTGCCCACGGGCACGCCCGCCTCGGTGTCCACCGCACGGAACGTCAGCCCGCGCGCCCCCTCGCGGGCGAGCACCTCCACGCCCGCGTCGACCAGTGCGGCACGCCGCTCCGGATTGCTGACCATGCGGAACCCTTCCTCCCACTTGCCCCTTCGGATGTACGCCTCAGGAACACCCTTGCAACCACTACACCTGAAGCACTATAACTGAAGTAGTCGCTCCGGGGCTCACACGCCACCGGCATCCCACCGAAGGAAAGAGACCACTTGCGCAAGCTCACGTACTTCATCGCCTGCTCGATCGACGGCTTCATCGGCGGCCCGGACGGCGACGCGTCCTTCATGTACCGGTTCGTCGATCAGGAGTTCATCGAGTTCCTGAAGGCGGAGTACCCGGAGACGATGGCGACCCAGGGGCGCCGGGCCCTCGGCCTCGACGACCTGCCGAACAAGCGGTTCGACACGGTCGTCCAGGGGAGGGCCAGCTACGACCTGGCCCTGAAGGAGGGCATCACCAGCCCGTACGCCCATCTGCGTGAGTACGTCGCCTCGCGCACGCTCGACCCGTCACCCGACCCGAACGTCGAGATCATCGCGTCGGACCTGGTCGGCAGGGTCCGCGCGCTGAAGGCGGAGGAGAGCCCCCTCGGCATCTACCTGTGCGGCGGCTCCGCGGTCGCCGGCGAGCTGATCGACGAGGTCGACGAGCTGGTCATCAAGACGTACCCCGTCCTGCTCGGCACCGGCATGCCGATGTTCACCACCGGCTTCGACGTCTCCGACTTCGTACCGGACGCGGACGCGGTACGGGTGTTCGGCAACGGCGTCGTGGTGCGGACGTACAACAGGAAGCGCTGACCCACCGCCCGGCACCGCACGCCAAAGGACCCGACCACACGAGCGGCCGGGCCCTTCGGACTGTCCGTGGGGCTGCGATGGCGCACCGATCGCGGGCGCCCGGAGACACTGACCTGGGGTCAGGCCTTCTTGGTCTCCAAGTAACGGGTCAGGTCGGCGACCTGCGGTGATCTCCCCTGCGGGCCGCTGACCTGGCCTTTCGCTGATGGCTGGCAATGGGGTGCGACAGTCGTAATCGGGTGTCCTGCGGACTCTGTGCGGACCGGGATGATCCCGCACTACACACCGTCGATACTGCTCAACCGAACGGAGCGCTCGCCATCAGTCGATCCCGGCAACTCCGTCCGCTGCCGCGATCTGTTTGAGTCGTGCTTGTGACGGAATTACAGCATCAGGACGTTGCGTCGGAGGCGTGCCAAAGAATGCTTCGAAAATTAGATCGAATTCACACTCGGATCGGTCCTTGAAGACGGGCAGGCCACGAATGTCGTCCGCAGTTACATAGCGCTCACAGAAGTGGCGAGCTCTAACATTCTTGTTGTTCGACTCATTGGGTTCGAGCGGCGGGTAGTACGCCTC
The DNA here is from genome assembly GCF_009862125.1 of Streptomyces sp. SID5910. Taxonomy (GTDB): domain Bacteria; phylum Actinomycetota; class Actinomycetes; order Streptomycetales; family Streptomycetaceae; genus Streptomyces. The sequence continues at coordinate 5,140 of NZ_WWHX01000067.1, read as the reverse complement.
GATGGTTCCCAGTTCCCAAACGTAGATGTCCTCCTGTCGAAGCATCTCCAAGAGCCTCAGCTTTTCCTCCTTCAACTGGCCATCCTTCGCCTCCGCGAGGATTCTTCGTGCTGTGCCGGACGCCGGACGGTCGAAGAAGGCGGAGACGGCTCCGTCAAGCTCTTCCCAGTCACACAGGCCCTCTGCATACGCCTGTCGTTTAACTTGCGCCTGCTGCCAAAGCTCTCGAGCAGAACCGCTGGTACGCAGCCCCTTAAGGCTTCGGCTCGATACCTCGACGTCCTCCTCTTCCGTCAGTCTCTGGACCGTAGAAATGATCTGATCGCGGAGCTTGCAGCACTCCTTGCTGGCTCCTAGTTTATCGAATCCGTCAATAAGAGCGTCCAGGTCGGCGAGGACTGCAACCCTCATCTCGAAGCGGCTAAAGAAATCTCGGTATCGTGCGATACTGCCCTTGCCTTCTACCCTCGCGATGGTCGCTCCGTTCTTTTCGAAATCCCACCGAGGGCTCAGAGTTCGTGAAATGTGAGTGACTAGGGCCTGGTCGCTCGGGCCTTCTACGAGCAACACAGAACTGGCGAAGAAGGCGGCTTCGTTGTTTTCATAGGTGATGATCTCGAACTGATCGCGGGCATCCATTTCCGACAAGTCGATGACGCATGTTCGACTGGTCGGAGGATTCATTGTATGGTCTTTCACCACCTTGACAAACGTTCCAGTGGCTCCCGGTGCATAGAAGGCAGAAGAGTGTGTGCTCACCAGTACGTCGTTGTACTCAGAGAAGAAGGTCAGGGCTTCGAAAAGCTTGCGCTGAGCCTGCGGGTGAAGGAATACCTCCGGCTCCTCAAACAGCAGCAGGCATGGCTGCTGTGCACTGTCAGCTGTGGACGGCCTGGCAATCTTGAGATCCACATATGCTCGCAAGATAGCGAACGCCACCGACCTTCGAAGGCCATCACCTTTGGTCTTGAAGGGGCCGGAAATTCCGTCATCTACAGCGATCTGTGCTTCTTCGAGCAGACTACGCAAGCGAGGCGGAGGGATCTCCAGGCGTACGCGCGCGCGGGGGAAGGACTCCTGAAGATTGCGCTGGATGTGCGCTTCAATCTGGCGCACCTCCGGAAGTCGTTCATCCGACTCCTTCCCGTCCTCGTCCGTCACGACGTTTAGCTGGTTGCGCAGCTGGTCGAAGGAAGCTTCAAGGGCAGGTAGTTGATCCCCAATGTCCTCGAATAGGATAGAAAGAAGTCGCCCGAAAGTGGCCGTAGAGGTTGTCTTCACTTCTTCATTAAGTTCTTTCACTGCCGGAATGTAGATGGGCTCGGGCAGGAGAGCAGCTACCGACTTGTCCAGACCTGTAGGCAGGGGCTCATCTCCAATGACCAGTTCGTCGGGCGACAGGCTTGCAACGATTTCAGCCCAAGACTTTCTGACCGCTGTGCGAACGATCCTGCCTGTCGGCAATTCTGCGTAAATATTCGGGAAACTGACCCTGATGGCTTCTCGGAGCTCCGCTTCGCTCTTGATCTTCAAGATTTCATCGAGGGCCTTTTGGTGGTATCTGCCGTCCTTCGGTACTTTCTTGACCAAGCGCATTACCCCTTTTCCGGGACTCGCGTAGATTCGAGCAAGCGAGAGTTGTCCGTTATGGATCTCAGGCTCGATGCGGGCTCGGTGACCTTCTTCCAGGCGCAGCAAGTCGACGTCTCTGATGCCGCCGAAAGTGAGCTGAATTCGCACAGGTTGAGCCAGGGACAAGAAATCCGTTTCGGTCGTCGAGCCCGACCTCAGGAACAAGTTAAGAGCCTGGAACACCGAAGATTTTCCGGCATTGTTCTCGCCGATGAGGCAGCCAAATTGCGAGAAGGGCATGTCTACTTGCCCCAAGCCGCGAAAGTTGTTAATCCGGATGTGTTCGAGGCGCATGGTGCTCCAGAGGAAGTTCAAGGCGTGTGAACATCCTAGGGTGCGGAGTGACCGGTGTGCCGACGTTTCATGACAAGAGGTCAGTTAGCCACCCTCGGACCTGATTTCAGTCTGGAGCTGCGGCAAGCGTTGGCGAGCGGTCGGCCGCAGCCGCCAGGGTCCGAGAGCCGTGTGGTTGATCAAACTTCCGCCGGCGCGAGGGGCGGACTACTCCTTGCGAGCGGGGTCAGCGCGTGTCGCCCCAGCCGTTGAGGGAGACTTCCGCACCTTGCGCAAGGTACTGGCGAAGGGCGCTTGCGGTGGTGTCCACGAAGCTTTTGGGGAGGGTGTCGGCGTCGACCCAGCCGACCTGGGCGTGCTTGACCGGTTCACGGTTCTCGGGTTCGCCAGTCCATTCGTGGGCCGCGAAGACGACCGTGAGGAAGCCGTTGGGGGCCTCGACGCCCCAGGCTCCGTGGATGATGTGGGCGACCTTGAGGGAGTCGGGCTTCACGGTGAGGCCCGTCTCCTCGTAGAGCTCGCGGACTGCGGTTTCCGTGATGGGCTCGCCCGGTTCGCTCTTGCCGACGGGGAGGTCCCACATTCCCTGGGCGAACTTCGCGTTCTCGCTGCGCTGGAGAAGGACCACGCGGTTGGTGGCCTTGTCGTGAACGATGACGGCGGCGACCAGCAGGGTCATCGATTTGAGCGCCGGCTTGAGGGCCTTCGGATGGTCGTCGGACTGCTGGACCACTGAGTTCCCTTCGCCGGACGGATTGTCGGGCATGTGAGGGCGATGGCCTCGTCGACACTGGCTTGGACGGCGAGGCTGCCGCCGAGGTTCTGATGGCCAGCGATGGGGCGCGGCGGTCTTGATCGATTTGCGCTTCGGACTGCCGCGCGGCGTTCCGCCGCTGGAGTGACGAGGGGCCTACTGCCGGAGCGGGGTGTTCGTCCAGAAGGAGTGGGCCTTCTTCAGGAGCACCTCGGCCGCGTCGCCGTAGGATGCCGCACTGCTCAGCGCGGTGAAGGCTTTGTTGTAGAGGTCGAGTTCGCTCTGTTCCGTGATGTCCACGGAGGAGGAGACGAGTTCGACGTGGGCCCGGTCGCTGTCGCCGTAGATGTTGAACGCGTGGACGGGGAACAGGTCCACCCGTGCGGTGGAGGGAAGGATCCCGAGGGTGAGCGAGGCCAGGCCGAGCTCTCGCAGGAGGCGCTCGATCTGTTCTCGCATGACCTCGGGCCCACCGATGTTCGTGTAGAGCGCCTGCTCCCCGAGGACGACGTCGTAGTGGTGCTCGCCGTCGTAGAGCACGCGCTGTCGCTGCATGCGCTTGGCGACGCCTGCTGGCACGTCGTTCGGGATGCCGAGGAAGTCGACGACCTGGCCGAGGATTACGGTGGCGTACGCCTCGGTCTGGAGGGTGCCCCAGATCATCGTGGGCACGTATGCCTTGCCCTCGCGCGTGCTCTGGTACCAGCGCACCACGTCGTCCTGAGTCGCTTCCGTACCGGTGGACAGACGATCCGTCCAGGGAACTGAACTGGTCACCGCGCCCCCTCCTGAGTGGTGCCGTCGGGGCGGCCTCGATGGGCCTTGCCGTTCCGGTCGAGGATGGCCCCGAGTGTCCGATCTTGTAAGAGCGGGAATCGGTCAGTCCATGCGCTTCATCTCGATGGCGAGGGCTCCGAGGGCTTCCTTCTCGGGGCCGTAGATCGTGCGGATGTTGGCAAGCTGCTGGTCGCGGGTGGCAGTCGGGTTGACGTTGGACGGGCCTTCGCCGTCGAGGAGGGCTTCGAAGTCGGGGTACTCGGTGACGCGGAGGACCTGGACGTCGCAGGTCTCGTCGGTGTCCTTGATGCGGAAGCGGATGGTGTCGCCGGCGGCGAGGTTCGCGAGGTGCGGGTACTTGACCCGCACCTCGATGGTCTTGGTGCCTGCGGCGACGAGCTCGAAGTACTGGCGGTAGAGGTTGAGCTCGCGGACGCGGGCGGTGCGGTCGGTCATCGGGAGGGAACGCTCCTGGTGGACGGTGCGATGATCATGCGGCCGATCTCGGCGGCCGAGTACGAGCGGAAGAAGTGGCGGGGGTCGGAGAGCAAGGTCTCGGCCATGGCGAGCAGCTGGTCGGCGTACTCGGTGACGGTGCCGGGCCACTGCCGGGTGCCGAGCATCCAAGGGGCAGCGCCTTCGGGCAAGGGGGCACGGCCTTCTCGTACGAGGGATTTCGACAGCTTGGCGCCGGTGTCGGTGACGACCTGGGGGCAGAACAGGCGGGCCGGGAGCTGGGTGCGCTTGAGGCCCACGGCCTGGAGGGCCTCGTCGACGAGGTGGGAGCCGAAGACCCAGTCGCCGCCCTTGACCATGACGTGGAGCGTGCTGTTGGGACTCGTCAGGGCGAGTTCCTTGACCAGGTTGCGGTACAGGGTGGCCAGGTCCAGGTACGCGCCGGCGGTGGGCGTGATCGGGGCCTCGTACGGGCCGTGGTGGATGCAGACGGCGGAGACCACCGCCGACTCGGGCCCGGTGAGGCGGACGCGGGTGCGTTCGGCGTGCTTCTCAGCCCAGCCACAGCCGGGGTGAGGGCAGGGGATGCGGAGGTGAGGAGTGCCGGTGGATGGGGCGAGCCACCAGCGGGCGGCGTCAACGCGGGGGAGCAGGCGGAGCCAGGCGCGACGGTAGTGCTCGCCGGCCTGCTGCTGGGTGTACGTCTCGATGTGGTGCGGGATGCCCAGGCACCTGGACAGCGCGGTGAAGAGGGGCTGGTAGAGGGCGGTGACGAGGTCGAGCAGGGCCTGCTCGCCGAGGGCCTGGGCGTAGGCGCGCTGGTAGCGGTTGCCGCTGGCCGGGTCGGTGGCCAGCTCGTACGGGGCGTTGTCGAGGGCGCTGAAGAGCACCTCCGTGGGGAGACCGAAGCGGTCGCGCAGGCGGGCGGCCATGGCGAAGGCCAGGGACTGCACGAGCGAGGTGCCGATGTGCGGGACGCCGTTGATCTGGGTACCGACGACCAGCACGATCCGCTCGGGCGGGGTAGCCAGGATGCGCGGGGTCAGGACGTCCTCGGCGTGGTGGAGGGCGTTGGCGAGAACAGTGTTCGGCGAGACGGGGTGCGTGGTCACGAGGTGTCTCCCTGGAGGCCGGCGGTGTGGGGCGGCAGGGGAGCGGCCCCGTTCTTGGCACGATCGAATGCGGCCCAGACGCACTTTCCGGGGCCCGTCCTCTCCTTCACGCCCC
>NZ_WWHX01000658.1 GCF_009862125.1 Streptomyces sp. SID5910 | reverse complement strand
CGAGACGCTCGGCGTGCCGCGGTCCGCGCCGCGCTCCCTGGAGACGCTGCGCCGGGCCGCCGAACGCGCCGCCCGGCGCCTCGCCGAGGCCGACGAGTTCGACCCGGTCCGGCCGGAGCGGCTGACGGCCGCGGCGGCGGCCCAGCTCGGCGCCCAGCTCGGCGCCGCCGTCCTCGTCCACCACGGCCTGGCGGGCGAGCACCTCGTCGTCGCCGCCGACGGACGGGTGCGCGCGGTCCTCGGCTGGGCCGACGCGGTCCTCGGCGATCCGGCCGAGGACATCGCCGGACTCGCGCTGTCCGTCGGCTCGCCCGCCGCCGTGCGCGCCGCCACCCTGGCCGGCTACGGCGCCCGGCCCTGTCTGCGCGGCCTGTGGCTGGCCCGCTGCGACACCGTCGTCCACCTCACCGACGCCCTCGCCGGCCGGTCGGCCGCGCCCCTGCCCCTGCTGCGGACCCGGCTGCGCCGCGCCTGGGAGCCGATCCTGCTGGAGCGGGTCACGGAGTTCCGCGAGGACGACCCGGCCTGACACCGGGGCGGGCGCCGCCGGCACCTCACTCCTGTTCGAGCACCACGCTCGACTCGCCCGGCACCCACAGCACCCCGTCCTCGCCCGGACCCCGCACGGGCTCCCACGCCGCCAGCACGCGCGCGGGGCGGGGGCCCAGCGGGATCGCCGCCGGTTCGGTGCCCAGGTTGACGGCCACCCGGATGTCGCCGCGCCGGAAGGCCAGCCACCGCGCCTCGCGGTCGTAGGACACCCTGGTGTCGGCGAGGTCCGGGTCGGTCAGGTCCGGCTGCTCGTGCCGCAGGGCGATCAGCCGGCGGTACCAGGCCAGCACGCGCGCGTGCGGATCGCGCTCCGGCTCGGACCAGTCGAGGCAGGAGCGGTCCCGCGTCGCCGGGTCCTGCGGGTCGGGCACCTCCTCCTCCTTCCAGCCGTGCGCGGCGAACTCCCGCCGCCTGCCGCGCCGTACGGCCTCCGCGAGGTCCGGGTCGGTGTGGTCGGTGAAGAACTGCCACGGGGTGCCCGCCGCCCACTCCTCGCCCATGAACAGCATCGGCGTGAACGGCGCCGTCAGCGTCAGCGTGGCCGCGCAGGCCGCCAGGCCGGGGGAGACCAGGGACGCCAGCCGGTCGCCCTGCGCGCGGTTGCCGACCTGGTCGTGGGTCTGGCTGTAGCCCGTCAGCCGGTGCGCCGCCGTGCGCTGCCGGTCCAGCGGCCGGCCGTGACCGCGGCCCCGGAAACTGGAGTAGGTGCCGTCGTGGAAGTAGCCGTGCGTCAGCGTCTTGGCGAGCGCCGCCAGCGGGTCGCGCGCGAAGTCGGCGTAGTAGCCCTGCGACTCGCCGGTCAGCGCGGTGTGCAGGGCGTGGTGGAAGTCGTCGTTCCACTGGGCGTGCACGCCCAGGCCGCCCTCCGCGCGCGGGGTGATGATCCGCGGGTCGTTCAGGTCGGACTCCGCGATCAGGAACAGCGGCCGGCCCAGGTCGGCGGCCAGGTCGTCCACGGCCGTCGACAGCTGCTCCAGGAAGTGGCACGCGCGCGTGTCGACCAGGGCGTGCACCGCGTCCAGGCGCAGGCCGTCGATCCGGTAGTCGCGCAGCCACGCGAGCGCGCTGTCCACCAGATACGCCCGCACCTCGTCGGAGCCGGGCGCGTCCAGGTTGATCGCGACGCCCCAGGGCGTGTGGTGGGTGTCCGTGAAGTACGGGCCGAAGACGGGCAGATAGTTGCCGGACGGGCCGAGGTGGTTGTGCACCACGTCCAGGACGACGCCCAGGCCGAGTTCGTGCGCCCGGTCGACGAACCGCTTCAGCGCGTCCGGCCCGCCGTACGGCTCGTGCACCGCCCACAGCGACACACCCTCGTACCCCCAGCCGTGCCGGCCGGGGAAGGGGCACAGCGGCATCAACTCGACGTGAGTGACACCGAGTTCCACCAGGTGCTCCAGCCGCCCGGCGGCGGCGTCGAGAGTGCCCTCGGGC
>NZ_WWHX01000657.1 GCF_009862125.1 Streptomyces sp. SID5910 | reverse complement strand
TACCGGCTGCACCGCGCCGCCGCCGGGGCCGCGCGCCGGGCCGGGGACCGTGCGGGCGCGTGCCGCGACCTGGCGGGGGCCGCCACCGTCGCGTACCGCTTCTCCACCCTGTTCACGCGCATTCCCCCCGTGGCGGAGGTGACGGCCCTCCTCGCCGAGGCGCGGGAGCTGTCCGACGGCACCCCCGCCGCCGACGCGGCCGTCGCGCTGGCCGAGGCCGCGGTGCTCTGCGACGCGTACGGCGCGCTCCAAGGCGCCGCGGAGAACACCGTCGCCGACACCGTCGTACGCGCCGAACAGGCCGTCGCGCTCGCCCGGCGCAC
>NZ_WWHX01000656.1 GCF_009862125.1 Streptomyces sp. SID5910 | reverse complement strand
CGGCCGGCTCACCGACGACGCCCGGCTGGTGACCGCCCTGGCCCGCACCGCCGCCGCGCACGGCGCCCGGATCCTGACCCGGGTGCGGGCGCTGGAGCTCACCGGGTCCGGCGCCCGGATCCGCGACGAGGTCACCGGCGAGGAGGGCCTGATCCGCGCCCGCGCCGTGATCAACGCCTCCGGGGTGTGGGCCGGCGGCCTCGTGGACGGCATCCGGATCCGGCCCTCCCGCGGCACCCACCTGGTGCTGCGCTCGGAGCACCTCGGCCCGCTGCCCGCGGGACTGCACGTCCCGGTCCCCGGGGAGACCAACCGCTTCGTCCTCGTCCTGCCCCAGGGGGACGGCCGGGTCTACGTGGGACTGACCGACGAGCCCGTGGACGGCCCGGTCCCGGACGTCCCCGAGGTCCCGGAGACCGACATCGGCTTCCTGCTTGACGTGCTCGGCTC
>NZ_WWHX01000655.1 GCF_009862125.1 Streptomyces sp. SID5910 | reverse complement strand
GTGACCGACGTGAACGGGCCGTGGGTGCGGGCGTGGCGGGCGAGGAGGTCGCCGAGCGGGTCCTTGACCGGCTCGGTGAAGGCCTCGGGCACGCCCACGGGCAGGGCGGTGCCCAACGCGTCGCGCAGCCGGCCCGCGTCCTCGATCGCCGCCCAGTGGTCGGCGCCGGCGATGCGCACCTTGATGGCGCGGCGGGCGGTGGCCAGCTCCTGGGCCCACTGCGGCTCGGCGCCCCGCTCGGCCAGCTCGGCGTCCGTGAGCGGGCCCAGCATCCGCAGCAGGTCGGCGACGCTCTCCGGGTCCTTGGCGCGCCGGTCCTCGGTGAGCCACTGGAGCTCGCGCTCCAGCTCGCCCAGCACATCCGCGTCGAGCAGCTCGCGCAGCTCCGCCTGGCCGAGCAGCTCGGCCAGCAGCCGGGAGTCCAGCGACAGCGCGGCGGCCCGGCGCTCGGCGAGCGGCGAGTCGCCCTCGTACAGGAACTGGGCGACGTATCCGAACAGCAGGGAGCGGGCGAACGGGGACGGCTCCGGGGTGGTGACCTCGACCAGGCGCACCTTGCGTGATTCGACGTCGCCCATCAGCTCGACCAGGCCGGGCACGTCGAAGACGTCCTGGAGGCACTCGCGGACCGCTTCCAGGACGATCGGGAACGAGCCGTACTCGCTCGCCACCTCCAGCAGCTGCGCGGCGCGCTGGCGCTGCTGCCACAGCGGGGTGCGCTTGCCCGGACTGCGGCGCGGCAGCAGCAGCGCGCGGGCGGCGCACTCCCGGAAACGGGACGCGAACAGGGCCGACCCGCCCACCTGGTCGGTGACGACGCGGTCGACGTCACCCTTGTCGAAGACGACGTCGGCCGCGCCGACGGGCGCCTGCTCGGCTTCGTACTCCAGGCCGGGCTTCGACGGCTCCTGGTCGAGCAGGTCGAGGCTCATCAGATCGGCGTCCGGCAGGCGCAGCACGATGCCGTCGTCGGCGTGCATGACCT
>NZ_WWHX01000654.1 GCF_009862125.1 Streptomyces sp. SID5910 | reverse complement strand
TCGCCGGGGCGGCGGGCGGGCCTGCCGCCCGGCTTCGGTGGCTCGCCCGGGCGGTGGGCGGGCGGGCCTGCCACCACGGGCAGGGGGTGACGGCCGGCGGGGTGCAGGGACGGGCGGACAGGTCCCGGGCGCGGCCGGGGCGGTACGGCTGCGGGAGCGGCGGAGCGGGCGGGCACTGGGGGTGGCCGCCCGCTCCGTCGGATTCCGTACCGTCGGCTACTCGGTCTTGACCTTGATCGAGCCGTTCACGATGCCCTCCTTCGCCTTCGCCACGGCCTCCTTCGCACCCGGGACCTCGGCGAACTTCGGGTTGCTGTCGGACAGGCCCACGCCGTCGGACTTCAGGTCGAAGGTCTGCGTGCCGGCCAGCGGCTTGCCGTCCTTCACCGACTTGGCCAGCGCGAACACCGCGCCGTCGATGTCCTTGAGGGCGGAGGTGAGGATGTGGTCCTTGTACGCGGCCAGCGCTTCCTGCTGGTACTGGTCGGAGTCGACGCCGATCGCCCAGACCTTCGCCTTCGCGGCGGCCTCGATCACGCCCTGACCGGAGAGACCGGCCGCCTGGTAGACGACGTCGGCCTTCTTCTCGATCTGGCCCTCCGCGGCGGCCCGGCCCTTGTCGGGGCTGGAGAAGCCGCCCTCCTCCGCGGTCTGCGTCAGGTACTGCGAGATGACCTTGACCTTGGGGTTGGTGTCCTGGACGCCCTGCTTGTAGCCCGCCTCGAACTTGTGGATCAGCGGCACGTCCACGCCGCCCACGAAGCCGACCGTGTTGGTCTTGGTGGCCTTGGCGGCGGCGACGCCGGCGAGGTAGGACGCCTCGTTCTCGGCGAAGACGAGGGAGGCGACGTTCTTGCCCTCGACCACGGAGTCCACGATGCCGAAGGTGGTGTCCGGGTACTTCTCGGCG
>NZ_WWHX01000653.1 GCF_009862125.1 Streptomyces sp. SID5910 | reverse complement strand
CGAGGGGGAACGCCTCGTCGTCCTGGCCACCGACGAGGGCGCGGCCGTCGCCGCCTGCGCCGCCTACGCGGCCGCCCTGGAGGCGTCGCGGCCGGCGCCGGAGCCGATCACGGGCGGCGACGAGGAAGGACTGGTCGTCGGCCTGTCGGCGCCGTCCGGACCGATCGCCGCGTCCGCCGCCTACAAGCAGGCCGAGCAGGCCCTGTCGGTGGCCCGCCGGCGTGGCCGCGTCTGCGTGGAGCACGAGCACCTGGCGGCGGGCTCGGTGCTGCCGCTGCTCGCCGACGACGCGGTACGGGCCTTCGCCGACGGCCTGCTGAGGGCGCTGCGCGACCACGACGCCACGGGCCGGGGCGACCTGGTGGCCTCCCTGCGCGCCTGGCTCTCCCGCCACGGCCAGTGGGACGCCGCGGCCGCCGACCTCGGCGTCCACCGCCACACCCTGCGCTACCGGATGCGCCGCGTGGAGGAGATCCTCGGCCGCTCCCTGGACGACCCGGACGTACGCATGGAACTGTGGCTCGCCCTGAAGGCGACCTCACCGGAGTGACCCTTTCCAGCCCGTCCGGCGTTTGCGGACGAGGCCGTCCAGGCCGAAAAGCGGGGGTCCGGGGGCGGCAGCCCCCAGGGACGGGAACGGGAAGGGGCGGCGGGGGCGAGAACCGCCCCACTTACAACCTCCGCACCCCGCCAATCCGTCGAACCCCCA
>NZ_WWHX01000652.1 GCF_009862125.1 Streptomyces sp. SID5910 | reverse complement strand
GTGGACTACGCCTCGCACTGCGCGCATGTCGAGGCGATCGAGGACGTTCTCCTGCGGGACCTGGCGGGGATCGCACCGCAGGCGTCGACCGTGCCGTTCTACTCAACGGTGACCGCCGGCGTCCTGGACACCAGTGGCCTGGATGCGGGCTATTGGTACCGCAATCTGCGGCAGACGGTCCGTTTCGCCGACACCCTGCGCGCGCTCCTGGACGACGGTTTCCGTCTGTTCGTGGAGTCCAGCGCGCATCCGGTGCTGACGATGGGCATCGAGCAGACTGCCGAGACTCACACCAACACCCCGGTGACGGCGGTGGGTTCGCTGCGCCGCGGCGAGGGTGGTCTGGAGCGTTTCCTCACTTCTGCCGCAGAGGCGTTCGTCGGTGGTGCGACGGTCGACTGGGCGGGCGTGTTCGCGGGTTCGGGTGCCCGCCGCGTCGACCTGCCCACCTACGCCTTCCAGCGTCGTCGCTACTGGCTGGATGCCGCCGGCCAGACGGTGAGCCAGAAGTCGGCTTCCGGGCTGGGCCTGGGCTCCGCCGACCATCCGCTCCTGGGCGCGGTCGTGGCACTGGCCGATTCGGAAGGACTCCTGCTGACGGGCCGGTTGTCCCTGCGTACGCACCCATGGCTCGCCGATCACGCCGTGGGCGAGACGACGCTGCTGCCGGGTACGGCGTTCGTGGAGCTGGCGCTGCGCGCCGGGGACGCGGTCGGTTGCGACCGGCTCGATGAACTCACGCTGGCAGCACCGCTGGTGCTGTCCGAAGACACTGCCGTACAGGTGCAGCTGACGGTGGGCGCTCCGGACTCGGAGGGGCGGCGCCCGGTCGCGGTGTACTCCCGTCCGGAGGACGAGACCGACGGTCCTTGGACACGGTACGCCGCAGGCACGCTGACCGAAGGCCCGGCCGATAGCGGCGATCAGTCCACCGTCTCCGCCGAACTCGGCGTCTGGCCGCCGACCGGCGCCGAGCCGGTCGCGGTGGACGACCTGTACGAGCGGCTGGCGGCCACCGGCCTCCTGTATGGCGCCGCCTTCCAGGGCGTACGCGCGGCCTGGCGGCGCGGCGACGAGGTGTTCGCCGAAGTCGCCCTCGCCGACGAGCAGCAAGCCGACGCGAGCCGTTTCGGTGTGCACCCAGCGCTGCTGGACGCCGCCCTGCACGCCCTGGCGCCCGGCCCCGAAGCCCCGGGGGCGGAGAGCGGCGAGCGGCGTCCCGGCCTCCCGTTCGTCTGGGAAGGAGTGTCGCTGTACGCCGGCGGCGCGGCCTCGCTGCGTGTGCGGCTCGCCCCGGCCGGTGCGGACGGCGTGTCCGTGCTCGTGGCGGACACCACCGGAGCACCGGTCGCGGCGGTGACGTCCCTGGTGACGCGCGCCGTGTCGCCGGAGCAGCTGAGGGCGTCGGCGCGCATCACCGACGAGGCGCTGTTCCGCCTCACCTGGCGCAAGCTCGCGACGAGCGGCCCGGTCACCGCTTCGGCGACCGTGTCCGCTCCGGAGCTGGCGGAGGTGCGAGCCGCTCTGGAGGCGGGCGCGACGGACGTGCCGGACGTGGTTCTGGCCTCCTTCACGACGGGTGCGGGTGATCCGGCTGAGGTGCGGTCGGTGTCGCGTCGTGCGTTGGGGGTGTTGCAGGAGTGGCTGGGTGAGGAGCGGTTCGCGGGGTCGCGTCTGGTGGTGGTGACGCGGGGTGCGGTGTCTGCTGTGCCTGGTGAGGACGTGTCCGATCTGGCGGCTGCTGCGGTGTGGGGGTTGGTGCGGTCCGCGCAGGCGGAGCATCCGGAGCGGTTCGTGCTGTGTGATGTGGACGGGCACGGGGTGTCGGACGCGTTGCTCGACGTCGTACTCGCCGGTGACGAACCACAGATCGCCGTACGGTCGGGGGAGCCGTACGCCCCCAGGCTGGCCCGCGCCACCGCCACGATCCCTGATGGCTCCGGCCCGGCCTGGAACCCCGAAGGCACGGTCCTCCTGACCGGCGCCACCGGGACGCTGGGCGCACTGGTGGCCCGGCACCTGGTCACGGAACACGGCGTACGGCACCTGTTGCTGGTCTCCCGCCGCGGCCGGGCGGCGACCGGTGCCGAGGAACTCGCCTCCGAACTCGGCGACTTGGGCGCATCGGTATCCGTCGAGGCCTGTGACGCCGCCGATCGCTCGGCACTGGCGGAGCTGCTGGCGAGCGTGCCCGCCGAGCACCCGCTGACCGCCGTCGTGCACGCGGCCGGTGTCCTGGACGACGGGGTCGTCACCTCCCTCACGCCGGATCAGATCGACGCGGTGCTGCGGCCCAAGGTGGACGCGGCCGTCCACCTGCACGAGCTGACCCGTGACCTGGACTTGTCCGCGTTCGTCCTCTTCTCCTCCGCCGCCGGCACCTTCGGCGGCGCCGGACAGGGAAACTACGCCGCGGCGAACGCGTTCGTCGACGCCCTGGCAGCACACCGGCGGGCGCAGGGCCTGCCCGCCGTCTCGCTGGGCTGGGGCTTCTGGTCCGAACGCAGCGGCATGACCGGCCACTTGGCCGACGCGGACGTCCGACGCATGCACCGTGCCGGCATCGCCGCCCTCACCTCGGACGAGGGCTTGGCCCTGTTCGACGCCACGGCGACCGGGCCCGCCACGGCGGACGCCGTCCTGCTGCCCATACGTCTCGACCTGCCCGCGCTGCGCGCCCAGGCCACCACGGGCGCCGTACCCGTGCTGCTGCGGGACCTCCTGCGCATACCCACCCGCCGTACGGTGGAGGCGTCCGGCCCCGCTGCCGGCACTTCGGCACTGTGGCAGCGCCTGGCGTCCCAGCCGGAGGCCGACCGGGTCGACGCCCTGGAGACGCTGGTGTGCACGCACGTCGCGGCTGTCCTGGGGCACGCCGACGAGACCGCGGTCGACCGTGAGCGAGCCTTCAAGGAGTTGGGCTTCGATTCGCTGACGGCGGTGGAGTTGCGGAACCGGTTGAACGGGGCCACGGGTCTGCGGTTGCCTGCGACGTTGGTGTTCGACTATCCGTCGCCGGTGGTGCTGGCGCGTCATCTGTTGGCCGAGCTGGTGGCGGCGAACGCGGTGGACGAGGGTGCGCGTGCCCAGCGGCCCGCGCCCGTAGCGGCTTCGGTGGTGGACGAGCCGATCGCGATCGTGGCGATGAGCTGTCGTTTCCCGGGTGGTGTCCGTACTCCGGAGGAGCTGTGGCGGCTTCTGGAGCGGGACGGGGATGCGATGGCCGCGTTTCCCGAGGATCGTGGCTGGGATCTGGAGGCGCTGTATCACCCGGATCCTGATCACAAGGGCACGGCGTATGCCCGTGAGGGTGGTTTCCTGTACGACGCGGCCGATTTCGACCCGGGGTTCTTCGGTATTTCGCCGCGTGAGGCGTTGGCGATGGATCCGCAGCAGCGTCTGTTGCTGGAGACGTCGTGGGAGGCGTTGGAGCGGGCGGGTATCGACCCGGCGTCGGTGCGTGGCAGCCAGACCGGCGTCTTCGCCGGGATCATGCACCACGACTACGG
>NZ_WWHX01000651.1 GCF_009862125.1 Streptomyces sp. SID5910 | reverse complement strand
CCGGGGTGCTGGCGGCGCTGGGGGTGCGGCCCGGCCGGCCGCGCGCGGAGGCCCGGCGGCCGGGGCTGGCCGACGATCCCCGGGTGCGGGCGGCGCTGGACGGGCGCCGGGCCTCGCTGGCGCCGTTCTGGCTGCGGATGCAGGACCCGTCGGACACGCTCACCGGGCACGCCCTGGTCGTCGACGGGGAGGACACCTTCACCGCGATGCTCGCGCACGTGCTGCGCTCGGCCGGGCTCGGCGTCACCGTGCGGCGCTACGACGAGCCGGGGCTGCGCGAGGCGGTGCTCGGGCACGACGGCCCGGTGGTACTGGGGCCCGGCCCCGGTGACCCGTCCGACACCGCCGACCCGAAGATGCGCTTCCTGCGCGCGCTGGCCGCCGACGTGCTCCGGGACAACCGGCACGGTGTCCTCGGGGTCTGCCTGGGGCACGAGCTGATCGCGGCCGAGCTGGGGCTCGACATCGTCCGCAAGGAGGTGCCGTACCAGGGGGCGCAGACGGAGATCGACCTGTTCGGGCGGCGGGAGACCGTCGGCTTCTACAACAGCTTCACCGCCCGCTGCGACGACGAGGCCGCCGCCGAGCTGGCCGCGCACGGCGTGGAGGTGAGCCGCAGCGCCACGCACGAGGTACACGCACTGCGCGGGCCCGGTTTCGCGGGCGTGCAGTTCCATCCGGAGTCGGTGCTGACG
>NZ_WWHX01000650.1 GCF_009862125.1 Streptomyces sp. SID5910 | reverse complement strand
CTGCCACCGCGACCTCCAGCAGTTCCGCGCCGCCGCCCAGCACGCGGAGCGCTCCCTGCAACTGCGCGCTCCGGCGTACGCCCGCAGCCGGCTGTTCTGCCGGGTCGTCCTCGCCACCGCCCGTCTCGGCCTGGGCGAGCTCGACCAGGCCTGCCAGCTGGCCGCCGAGGCGGCCGGACAGGCGGCCGAGATGCGGTCGGTACGGGCGGCGGAGTACGTGCGCGACTTCGAACGGCGCCTGGAGCCGTACCGGGACGCGGCACCCGTGCGGGGCTACCGGGACAAGGTGGCGGCCCTGCAGTGACGGCGCCGGCTAGGCGGCCCGCGCCGTGGGCAGTGGCTCGGCCGTGTGCATCGGGCGGCCCGCGCCCAGGTCCGTCAGGATGGCCGCCGACGCCCGGTGGGCCGAGTGCAGCGCGCCCTGGACGGTGCTGGTGTCGCGGTGGTCGCCGCACACGTACAGGCCGGCCAGCAGCCGCACCGGCCGCTGCGGGTCGTGCGGCGGGCGCATGGCGGGCACCGCCTCGGCCGTGTGGTGCACGGCCAGGGTCTCCCAGCGGCCCGTCGGCACCCCGTAGAGGCGGGCCAGGTGGATGCGTACGGCGGCGTCGACGTCGGACGGGACGGGGCCGAGGACCGTCGAGGAGACCAGGGCGCGGCCGGCCGGCGCGCGCGACGGGTCCACGTGGCTGACCACCGCCGTGTGGGCGACCGGCCCGCCGCGGTCCGCGTCGAGCAGCAGGGACGCGCCGGTCGCCGGGGGCTCGTCGGTCGTGTGGTGCACCACCGTCACCGGATGGAAGTCCGGCACCCGCAGTCCCGGCAGCAGCTCGGCGGCGGCGCGGGCGTCGGTCGCTACCAGGACGGCCCGGCAGCGGATGACGCCGTGCTCGGCGGTGGTCACCGCGTTGGTGGCGACCGAGGTGACCCGGACGCCGGTGTGCACGGTGCCCGGCGGCAGCGTCCGCGCCAGCGCCTCCGGCACGGTCTCCGCCCCGCCCTCGGGCAGCACCGGCCGTCCGCTCGCGAAGGCGCGCAGCGCGAGGTCCGCGCACCGGCTGGAGGTGGTCAGGTCCGGGTCGTGCAGCAGGGCGGCGAGCAGCGGACGCAGGAAGCCGTCGACCGTGCGGGCGGGCAGCCCGCGGGCCGCCAGCGCCTGGGCGGCGGGCAGCTCCGGGCGGGCCAGCAGTCGTTCGACGGGGGTGTTCGCGAGGCGGGTCAGCGCGGCGCCGAGCCGGGCCTGGTCGACGGCGGTGCCCAGCGGGGCGCCCGGGCGCGGCCGGGGGGCGGCCACGGGCCGTCCCGGCACCCGGGGGGCGGGAACACTACGCCGGGGCGCTGAACCGGCCCTGGGGGCGCTCGCAAAGGCGCGCACCGTATGGAGTGCGCCCCTCGCGCCCCGCGCGGCGACCGGGGCGCCCGCGCGGTGGTGGCGTCCCTCGCTGTGCAGCAGCACCCCGGGCGCGAACGGCAGCAGCGCGAGGCCGTCGAGCCCGGGGGTGAGGCGCAGTTCGGGATACGCCGTGGAGAGCAGCTGTCCGATCCTGTCGAGCCGGAATCCGTCGACCTTCTCGGTCGCCATCCGGCCGCCCACGCCATGGGCGGCCTCCAGGACCGTGGTCGTCACTCCTGCGCTGGT
>NZ_WWHX01000649.1 GCF_009862125.1 Streptomyces sp. SID5910 | reverse complement strand
TGCCGCCTCCAGCAGCGAGACCGCGAACGCCGACGAGTCCAGCACGCGCACCGCGATGAGCGGGAACGCGCCGAACGCCGTCCACGTGCCGTACGTGCTGACGGCGTACGCCCACCACAGCCGGCGGAAGTCCGGTCCCATGTTCACGCGTGCACGGCTCCTTCGTGACAACCGACGTTTGGGTCCGCTCATCCCATCGGTCGGAGGAGCGCAGGATCAAACAACCGTCCTCCGGC
Source organism: Streptomyces sp. SID5910 (assembly GCF_009862125.1). Classification (GTDB taxonomy): domain Bacteria; phylum Actinomycetota; class Actinomycetes; order Streptomycetales; family Streptomycetaceae; genus Streptomyces. Next base: position 1,536 of record NZ_WWHX01000649.1, on the reverse strand, counting down.
ACGCCACAACCAGTGGTTGTGCGGGCTTACGCTGCCTCCCATGGATACCGAGGCAGTGCGATCTTTCGTCCGGGCGGCCGAACTCGGCCAGCTCCAGCACGCCGCCGACGAGCTCGGCGTGACACAGCAGGCGGTCTCCAAGCGGATCGCCGCCCTGGAGCGCGAGCTGGAGGTCCGGCTGTTCACCCGTACCGCCCGAGGCGTCGAACTGACGCTGGACGGCCAGGCGCTCCTCCCGCACGCGCGGAGCGTCGTCGCGAACGTCGACCGTGCCGTCGCCGCGGTCAGGCCCGGTTCGCGGGCCCTGCGGATCGACGTGCTCGGCCTGCGGTCCGCGCAGGCCGTCGTCCTGCACGACTACTGGCGCTCGCGCCCCGGGACCGACCTCGACGTGGTCACCCTCAGGGTCGACGACCCCCACGTGGCGGCCGCAGCCGTCCAGGCGGGCGAGATCGACGCCTCGTTCCGCAGCGTCACCGACCCGGCCACCCTGCCGCCCGACGTGCGGATGATCCACGCCTTCGACTCCCCGCTGGAACTCCTCGTCGGCCCCAGGCACCCCCTCGCCGCCGCCCGCACCCTGACCCCGCCCCGGCTGCGCGGGCTGCGGATCTGGGTGCCCGGCATCGCGCCCGGCAGCGAATGGGCGGACTTCTACGACCAGCTCGCCGAGGCCTTCGACCTCCGCATTTCGTCGCCGAAGGCTTCGGTCACGGCCCGCTCTCCGCCGGCCTTCTGGAAGCCGTACTTCGTGGGGCTGCCGTCCTCCCCGGTATAGCCGAACGACCCGTCGGCATCGGGCGGGCACCCCAGCAACGGGGATTCCTCCGTCAACGGTTCGTGCGGCCAGCCTTCGTAGACGGAGACCGTGGACAGGTGGACCCAACGGTGCGCACGTCCCGCCAGCGTGGTCGTGGCCAGGAGGACTTCGCGGGGCGGCAGCTCCGAGCTGGACGTGTCGACGACGGCGTCCCACGGGCCGTGCTGCGCGAGCTTTCGCAGGTCCTCGTGGATGGTGCGGTCACCGTGTACAGCCTCCACGCCGGGCACGTCCACGCCGGACCGTCCGCGGTTGAAGGTGGTGACGTCCCACCCTCTCGCCAGTGCGGTCTCCGCAATGGCCTTGCCCAGAAACCACGTTCCGCCCATCACGAGAATCCTCATGCCCCGATCCTGCCCTGCTCGGGGCGCGGGCGACAGGGCCTGACTGTACGGTCCGCAGTCGCAAGGAGCGCAGCGGCGCGGCGATGTCGGCGATACCTGTCTTCCTGGGCGCCTGAGAGTGACGGGCTGTCATGGAGCCGCGGATGCTGCGGGTAGCGTCTCTCTGTGCATGACTACAATCCTGGGAATCGCGGAGTCCGTTGGGACGGCATGTGCCTGTCTCGAATTCCCGGTGAGCCTCGGGAGTACCTGTCGATTCATAACGTCATGCCCTATTTGCCGGAACCTGTAGAAGTCCCTCAAAGTGAGCTCCCGCGGGTATAAACTCGCAGGTCATTCAGTCTGCTCCCCGCACCCGCGGGGATGGTCCCT
>NZ_WWHX01000066.1 GCF_009862125.1 Streptomyces sp. SID5910 | reverse complement strand
ACGGCGTCGCTGGTGACGGCCACCCGGGGCACGGGCAGGTCGGTCAGGAGCTGCTCGGCGAGGGCGCGGGCGGCATCCGGTGCGGAGGCGGCTCCCGCGGCGCCGACGCAGAGGGCCGCGGGCCGCAGCCCGGGCCGCCGTTCCAGCAGCGGCAGAACGGCGGCGCGCACGGCGGCGCGGGCCGCCGTCACTCCGTCGCGGGTGGCGAGCCCGGGGGCGCCGGGCACGTCGTGGGTCTCCCGGACGGGTCCGGTGTCGTCCCACAGCACGGCCCGGCAGCCGGTCTTGCCCAGGTCCACCGCCACTGCTGATGTCATTCGGCACGCCTTCGTGTCCAGGGATCCGTCGCGTCGGTCGGTCACCGTACGGCCCCGGAGGCCGGTGACGGGGTGCGGATCGCGGTCCAGCGAGTATCGGAACGCCGACATCCGCATGTCAATAAGTAACGTGGATCGATTTTATGCGTAACTTTTTGACGTACCGCCGGGGCGTGGCTACTGTGTCGGCCACCAACCCAGGAGGGAACGGCCCATGCCCCACCAGGAACGACGGCGCGCGACGGACCGGTCCGCGGAGGACGTGTCCCCGGCCGGAACCCTGGCGGGCATCCGGGCGGCGCTGCCGTCCCTGGCGCCCTCGGAGCGCCGGGTGGCCCAGGCCGTGCTGGCCGATCCGGCGCAGGCGTCGGAGCTGTCCATCAGCGCGCTCGGCAGGCGGGCCGACACGTCGGTGGCGACGGTGATGCGCTTCTGCCGGGCGATAGGCATGGCCAACTATCCGCAGTTGCGTCTCGCGCTGGCGGCGGCCGCGGCCCGGGAGGACGCGCGCGGCGGCGACCGTCCGGCCCCGGGCACCGACATCAGCGCCACCGACACGCTGGACGAGATCGTCCGGAAGATCGTCTACAACGAGATGCACGCCCTGGAGGACACCGCCGCCGGACTGGACACCGAGGTGCTGGGCCGTGCCGTGGACGCCGTGGCGGGTGCCCGGCGGATCGACATCTTCGGCGTCGGCGCCAGCGCCTTCGTCGGTCAGGACCTGCACCAGAAGCTGCACCGCATCGGCCGCACGGCCTTCGTGTGGACCGACCGGCACGCCGCCCTCACCGCCACCGCCCTGCTCGGACCGGGCGACGTCGCCCTGGCCATCTCCCACTCCGGGGAGACCGAGGACACCGTGGAACCCCTCCAGGTGGCCGCCGAGCGCGGTGCGACCACCATCGCGCTCACCAACGCGTCACGCTCCGCCCTCGCCGTGAGCGCGGACCTCGTCCTGGCCACCTGTGCCCGGGAGACCCCGTTCCGCTCCGGCGCGACCGCCAGCCGCATCGCCCAACTGGCCCTGATCGACTGTCTGTTCGTCGGGGTGGCGCAGCGGTCCTTCGATGCCACGACGGCCGCGCTGGAGAAGACCTACGGAGCCGTCCAGCACCGCCGGCGCCCTCAGCCGCAGCGCCGCTCCTCCGGCGACTGACCGCCGCACCCGCTCCCGACCGCCCGCCTCAGCACCGAAAGGACGACCGCGCCGTGGACCTCAGCACGCTCGGCACCGAGACCCGCAACGAGCGGACCACCGACCTGGACCGCATGCCGGTCACCGAACTGCTCTCCGTGATGAACGCCGAGGACCAGAGCGTCGCCCTGGCCGTGCGCGAGGCGCTTCCCCAGATCGGGGCGGCCGTCGAGGCGATCACCCGGTCGCTGCGGCTGGGCGGGCGGCTGATCTACCTGGGCGCCGGCACCAGTGGGCGGATCGGGCTGCTCGACGCCGTGGAGTGCCCCCCGACCTTCGGCACCTCCCCGGAGCAGGTCGTGGGCCTGCTCTCGGGCGGCCCGGGCGCGTTCGCGGTCGCCGTGGAGGGTGCCGAGGACGAGCCCGCGCGGGCCGTCGCCGACCTGGACGGCATCGGCGTGGACGAACGGGACACGGTGGTCGGCCTGGCCGCCAGCGGACGTACGCCCTACGTCGTCGGCGGTCTGAAGCACGCCGCCGCCAAGGGCGCCGTCACCGTGTCGGTCGCCTGCAACGCGGACGCGGTGGTGAGCCGTTACGCCGAGTTCCCGATCGAGGTGCCCACGGGTCCCGAGGTCGTCACGGGGTCGACGCGGCTCAAGGCCGGTACGGCGGAGAAGATGGTCTGCAACATGCTCTCGACGGCGTCGATGGTGCGCCTGGGCAAGGTCTACGGCAACCTCATGGTCGACGTGCGGGCCAGCAACGACAAGCTCGTGGACCGGGCCCGCCGCATGGTCGTCCAGGCGACCGGCGCCGGCCCCGACGCGGCCGCCGAGGCGCTGCGGGCGGCGGAGGGGCATGCCAAGACGGCCATCGTCATGCTGCTCGCCGGGTGCACCGCCGAGGAGGCCGCCGGTCGCCTCTCCGAGGCCGGGGGCGACACGAGGGCGGCGGTGGCGGCGGGCTGACGTGCCCTCGCGCCGGCCGGGACGGTCCCGGCCGGCGGGTGACGGCGGTCAGCCGTCGGAGTAGCTGAAGTCGCCCACCGTCCAGGCGCTGACGTCCTCGATGGCGACGCGGTACATCCCGCCCGTCTCCGGGATGCCCACCGTGCCCTGGAGGATCCGGGCGACGTGGAAGTGCAGATGGGTGGGTGGTCCGTCCTTCTTCGCGGGGGTGTCGAAGACGGCGGAGAACTCGCTCAGCTGGGCGGAGTCCGTCAGCACCTCCGACACCCGCTGCCGCCACACGGCTTCGGGAGCCAGGCGACCGGTGACGACGGCACCACCGGTCACCACGGTCAAGGACATCTGGCTGCTCTCCCCGGACTCCACGAGGGCGGCGATGTCAACGATCAGCTCGTCAGGCTTCGGCATGAGACCGGATTCTATGCGCCGCAGGCCACCGCCATGAGCGACGGTGGCCGAAGGGCGCCCTCAGACCTCGATCACGGTGCCGTCCAGGAACGCCAGCGACACCGTGCCGTTCCCGGCACCGGCCCGTACGGACACCACGTCGCGCAGGGCCCCCGGATGGATCCGGTCGCGGGACAGGGCCACCAGGGACACGTGCGTGGTGCGGCCCCCGGGGTGGCGGTCGAGACGCAGGTACGGGATCGCGGAACGTGGCCCGAAGGCGTTGGCCTGGACGTCCCGGGCGACCTCCGCGGTGCCCTCGTCCGTGCCGTCGCCCCAGCCGTGCAGCGCGATCACGGCACTGCTCAGGCCGTCGGCGGTACGGGCCAGCGCCCAGCCCGGGCCGGTCAGCGCGGCGGGGCTCTCCCCGTGCGCCACCGCGTGCCCGCCCTCCCGCACCGACGCCCCTTCGGGTGCTTCGACCCGGTGGACGCGGATCTCCCACGGCCCGTGCAGCACGCTGGTGGTCTCGACGCGGTACCGGCGCTCGTCGCCCGGGAGGCGTGCCGCGTACCAGGACGCGGCGATCCGGCCTTCGCAGCGCAGGGGGTGGATGCGGGTGCGCCGTGACGGTGTGCCGCTCGGTGACAGGAGCGCCAGGTGGTTGTCGACGGCCCGCGCCACCGCGTGCGGGGCGGTCTCGGGAGCCGTGGCGGTGGAGTAGGCGAGCCGCGCGTAGTGCGCGTCCTCGGCGCCGTCGGCCGGGTCGGCGCCCTCGGCCTGGGGTGGCTGGTGGTCGCTGCCGTGGTTGAGCAGCCTGACGATGCCGTCGTGCCGGGTGCCGTGCAGCAGCCAGCCCGGCGCCGGGAGGGCCCGGTAGGTGTCGGACTCCTCGACGGGCAGGGGCAGTTCCCGTTCCGTCCAGACCGGGTGGTCCGCCGGGAGCAGCAGCCCGAGGAAGGCCTTGCTCGCCCAGTACGGGGAGGCCGGGCCGGAGTAGGGCTGGGTGGCGGGGAGGAAGGTGTCGTACCAGCCGAGGGTCAGCAGCCCCCGCTCGTCGGGCACCCCGTGCTCGACGAAGTGCCGCAGTGTGCCGGAGGCGAGGCGCCGCGTCAGTCCGGGGGCGAGCGGCGTGCAGTCGGCCAGCGCCCCGGCCCACACCGGGGCCAGGGCGGCGAAGCGGTAGGCGAGCGAGCGTCCCTGGTGCACGGGCGCGCCGTCCGCGCCGAAGAAGTACGGGTAGTCCTCCAGAAATCTGCCCAGGCGCTCCCGGTAGGCGGCCGTCCGGCCTCCGTCGTCCCGCGCGATCCGCGACCACAGGAGCGGGTAGAGGTGCAGCGCCCAGCCGTTGTAGTAGTCGAAGTTGCGGCCGTCCCCGTCGGTGTACCAGCCGTCGCCCCGGTACCAGTCCTCGATCCTGTCGAGGCTGGACTCGATGTCCTGGCGGCTGTGCGGGGCGCCCACCGAGGCCAGGAACTCCTCCGACACGACCTGGAACAGACGCCAGTTGTTGTCCCAGGTACGGGCGCCGACGAAGCCGGAGAACCAGGCGACGACTCGTTCCTGCACCCCGGCGTCCAGGCGGTCCCAGATCCAGGGGCGGCTCTCGTGCAGGGCGACGGCGATGGCGGCCGCCTCGACCATCTGCTGGGAACAGTCGGTCAGCGCGGGCCAGGCCTCCTTGCCGCCGGGGTCCGTGCCCGCCGCGAGCCCGGCCGCGTAGCGCTCGGTCAGCGCCGGGTCCACGGCGCCGCCCGCGCCGGCGGTCCGGAAGGCCGCGAGCAGGAAGGAGCGGGCGAAGCCTTCGAGTCCGTCCGACACGACACCCGACCAGCTGCCGCGGCCGGGCAGCCGGTACTGGGCGAAGCCGGGTGTCGCGTACGGCACGAGCGCGTCCAGCATCCGGTCGGCCGTCGCCTCCCAGTGGGCGCGGGTCCAGCCGGTCCGTGAGGACAGGACCCGGTCGGTCGGCGGCAGGCGCAGATGCGGTGGGACGGACATCGTGGTTCTCCTCAAGGCGGTCTACGGGACGAGTTCGGCGCGGTGGGTGTGGCCGCGCGACCCGCCGACCGCGACGGTGAGACGGGTCCTGCGGCCGGGGGTGACGCCGACCGTGTCGTCCGCCTCGGCCACGGCGCGTACGCGGAACGGCAGTTCGACGTCGAGCGTGGTCAGGGTGCGGCCGGGGTCGGAGACGGCGACCGAGATCCGGTCGCCGCGCCGCAGGACCAGCACCGAGGCCGGGCCGGAGGAGCTGATCCCGGCCGCCGTGCCGGCGGTCCAGAAGGTCGCCGCGGTCAGGCCGAGCCGGCGGGCCTCCACCGCCTGCACGGTGGCGTCGTTGGCGACCACCTGCACCGGGCGGGAGTGTGCCCAGACGGCGGTGGCCGTGGCGGACGCGCCGGGCAGCAGGACGTGGGCGTACCGTCCCCCGGTGGGCGAGAGGCCGTGGTCGATCCACAGGGTGAGGTAGCGCCGGGTGACCGGGGTCGGCGAACCGGCGGTGTCCGCGCCGGTGTTGAGGTCCCGCCAGGCGCCGGTGCGTTCCTCGCGCAGGGCGTGGAGCGCGGCCGTGCCGGGGAAGACGTAGCCGCCGACGCCTTCCACGTGCGCCCAGCCGGTCCGGCCGAACCTTCCCGACCAGCCCTGCTCGTCGGGTTGCCGGGCCCCGTCGATCAGCAGGCGCGGCCTGCCGTCGCGGCCCAGGTTGCGGTTCTCGACGACGGTCTCGACGGTGCGGCCGTCGGTGGCGGTGATGTCCGCGCCGAGGGAGATCACCGCGTCGTCGATCAGGAACCAGGACTTCTTCGCCCGCAGGGTGCTGCCGGGTGCGCCGGTCAGTTGCATCGCGACGGCACCGTACCGGTCGTGGAGCACCGAGCCGCCCGCGACGGTGTTGGCCGGCAGAAAGGTGGACGTGCCGCCGCCCGTGCCGAGGTCGGTGCGCCGCCGGGTGTCGACCGTGGTTCCGGGCAGCCGGTACGGGTCGACGGTCGGCCAGAAGGCGTCGTTGAACTGCGCCAGGTCGCCGGTGTCGTAGAGGTACGCCATGCCGTCGCCGGTGTACCAGCCGTGCACGTTCTCGCCGTTGCCCGCCTCGTACGCGGCGATGCGCTGCGAGGAGAGCGAGAGGGCGTACGCCCAGCGCGGGCGGTGGTGGACGACGCGGTCCATGTCGGCGAACACATGGGTGCCGCCCGTCCGTTGCCGCGCGACGACGTCCGGGTCGTCCATGACGTCCTTGGCGAGGACGAGTTGGGGCAGGCCGGCGAGCGCGGCGAAGGGGGTGGTGCGGTTGCGGGTCAGCCAGCCCTTGGCGAGCGCGCGCCAGCGGCCGGCGTACGCCGCGGGCGCGCCGGTCGCCAGCAGCAGGATCGCCGCGACGGCCGCCGCACCGTCGCGATGGTCGCCGGCCCGCTCCCGGGAGACGGCACGGCCGCGTACGGCGTCCATCATCAGCCCCTCGAACACCACCGGCGTGAAGCTCCGCTCGACGGCCTCGTACAGCACCGAGACGTCGGGGTCGGCGACCTCCCACGGGGAGCCGGCCAGCAGCGACAGGAGGTGAGCGATGCCGCCGAGGAGGACCACGCCGTACGTGCCGGTGTAGGCGACCGTGCCGTGCTGGACGAACGAGCCGTCCTCGTAGAAGCCGTCCCCCGAGGCGACGTACCGGAACAGGCTGTTGCGCCCGGTGTCACGCACGTCGGACAGGGCGTCCCGGGCCGAGGCGATCTTGGCCGCGTCCTGGCCGAGCAGACCGCGCAGGGCCACGATCACGGCCTTGTCGACGCGGTTGGCGCCGGTCTCGGCGAGGCTGGGCGCGTTGGTGCGGCGGTCCGCGTCGGGGCAGAACCGGTCGACGACGGCCAGGTAGTCCGCCAGATCGGCGGCGGGCAGCCGGTCGCGCAGCAGGACGGCGGTGTCCATCAGGGCGCGGGGTGCGCCGATCTCCCAGAACCACCAGTTGCCCGTCTCGCTCCGCGCCGGGTGGTAGGCGGCGTCGTGGGCGAAGCGGAGCGCGGCCACGAGCGCGTCGGCGACAGCGGGGTCCGCGGTGAGCGAGGTGCCGGGCGTGGCCCAGGCGAGGGCGACGGTACGGAGCCTGGTGTAGCTCTGACCGAAGTTGCCGGGGTCGGCCACCGGGGCGAGATCGGCCCACAGGGCGGTGCGTGCCGGGTCCCGGTCGAGGGTGTCCCACTGGGCCTTGGCCGCGGTGTCCAGCGCGGCGACGGCCGCGGCGAGCCCGGGGTCGGCGGGGTCCAGGTCACCGCCGGTGAGCAGGGCCTCGGCACGCTCCAGGAGCGCGGGGACATCGGCGTCGGCAAAAGCGCCGGCCTCGGCGGATGTGGCGGCGTGGGCCAAGCCCGACGGGGTGACCAGGGCGGCGGCGCCGGTCGCCGCGGTCGCTGTCAGGAGGGATCGTCTGGTGAGTCGCACAGGGGGGTCCTTTCCGTCCCGGTCAGTCGGTGAGCGTGCTGGGGTCGACGGGCGGTTGCGGCAGGTGCAGCGCCGCCAGTTCCGCCCGGCCGGTCTCGTCGATCGGGAACGCCCAGGTGCGCACGAAGAAGTCGGTGAGGTCGTGGCCGGCGACCCGGCTGGAGTAGGTGGCCAGCGCCCGGTAGCGCTTGGCGTCCTCCGTGGAGGCGGACTGGGGGTTCTCCTCGCGCACCAGCCGGTGCAGCCGGGGCCAGAAGTCGTCGCCGAACGCGAGCTCCAGCTGGCGCAGGGGGACGAGCTTCTCGTACGCGCCGAAGGACTTCTCGTAGGCCAGTCCGTCGGTGCCGAACTTGCGCTGCGCGGACTGGAAATGGTCGAGGCCGGTTGCGGGGTCGACCGTCAGCAGGTTGGAGGGCTGCCCCAGGGTGCGCTGCGCGGCCAGGGAGTAGATGTTGACCGTGACCTCGGTGAGGCCGCCCGGCTTGTACGCGTACTGCTGATGCAGGTGGCCCAGCTCGTGGTAGAGACCCCAGCCGCGGGTGCGCAGCCCGGTGACGGTGGTGGCGCGGTCGAGGTAGGCGCGCGGGAAGCCGTTGTAGCCGTGGGTGGCGTAGGCGCCGACACCGGTCGGCACCTTGCTGACCTCGGTGAAGTGGTACGGCCCCGCCTTCCTGCGGTGCACCGGCCGTGATCCGTCCAGGCCGCTGATCCGGGCGTGCGAGTCGATGATCGTCTCGACCAGTTCCAGCAGCGCGGCGTGGTCCTCGTCGCGGTACAGGAGGGCGCCCTCGCGGGTGAGGGTCATGATGGTGTTCGGGGCGTGGAGCTCGACATAGGGGCTGTCGGTGAGCGTGTCGAGGCGCTGCTGGTACGCGGCCTCCGTGGTCTCGCCCAGGGTGAACACGGGCATCGGCACGGTCCCCGAACGGAACAGGACGCTCGCCCGCTCGCCGTCGCCGGTGAGGGTCAGGTAGACGGGGCCGCCGTGCGGGTCGGTGACCGTGTTGGCGCCGGCGGCCAGGGGGTAGCGGCGGGGCTCCGTGATCTCCCCGTAGTAGTCCCAGGCGCCGATCCAGAGGGTGGGAACGAGGCCGTCGTGCGGCCGGACCGTGAGGGCGAGGGCGGAACCGGCCCCGGCGTACAGCCCCGTGGGGTGGAACTCGCTTCCCCGCAGGGCCTGTCCGAGCCGGAGCCGTTCGGCCTCGGCGCCCGGCCGCGCGGTGACGACGACGGACGCCTG
>NZ_WWHX01000648.1 GCF_009862125.1 Streptomyces sp. SID5910 | reverse complement strand
GCCCACTGCGACCCCTGCCCCGGGAACACGAAGGCGACGCCGATGCCGTGCCGGACGGTGCCCTCGACGAGGGCGGTGGTGCCTCGGCCGTCGAGGTACGCCTGGAGTTCTCGTGCCGCCGCCGTGGGGTCGGGGGCCAGGACGACCGCGCGGTGGTCGAAGGCGGTTCGCGTGGTGGCGAGCGACAGGCCGGTGTCGAGGCCGGTCGCCTCGGGGTGGGCACCGAGGTGTTCCAGAAGGCTTGTCGCCTGGGCGCGCAGGGCCGTCGCGGACTTCGCCGACAGCACCCAGGGAACGGCCGGCAGGGCCATCGGCGCCCGGGCGGAGTCCGGGGTGGCGTCCGGGAGCGTGTCCGGGTCTTCCTGGTCGGCGTCGGCCTGCGGGGCGGGGGCCTCTTCGACGATGGCGTGGGCGTTGGTGCCGCTGATGCCGAAGGAGGACACACCGAACCGGCGGGGCTCCTCGCCCTCCGGCCACGGCGTGGCCTCGGTGAGCAGGGCGACGGTGCCGGAGGACCAGTCGACGTGCGGGGAGGGCTCGTCGACGTGCAGCGTGCGGGGCAGGGTGCCGTGCCGCAGGGCCAGGACCATCTTCATCAGACCGGCCACGCCCGCGGCCGCCTGTGTGTGTCCGATGTTGGACTTCACGGAGCCGAGGAACAGCGGCTTGTCGGCGGTGTGTTCGCGGCCGTACGTCGCGAGGAGCGCCTGGGCCTCGATGGGGTCGCCGAGCTTCGTGCCGGTGCCGTGTGCCTCCACGGCGGTGACCTGGGCGGCCGTGAGTCCGGCGTCCGCGAGGGCGGCCCGGATCACTCGCTGCTGGGAAGGGCCGTTGGGGGCGGACAGTCCGCTGCTGGCGCCGTCCTGGTTGATGGCCGTACCGCGGACGACGGCCAGCACGGGGTGGCCGTTGCGGCGGGCGTCGGACAGACGTTCCAGGAGGAGCATGCCGGCGCCTTCGGCGGGGCCGAAGCCGTCCGCCGCGGCGGCGAAGGGCTTGCAGCGGCCGTCTCCGGCGAGTCCGCGCTGGCGGCTGAAGCCGGTGAAGGTGCCCGGGGTGGCCATGACCGTGACGCCGCCGGCCAGGGCGAGGGAGCACTCGCCTCGGCGCAGGGACTGCGCGGCGAGGTGCAGGGCGACCAGGGAGGAGGAGCAGGCCGTGTCCACCGTGACGGCGGGGCCCTCCAGGCCGAGGGTGTAGGCGACGCGCCCGGACACCACGCTGATGGCGCTGCCGGTCACGAGGTGGCCTTCGACGCCTTCGGGGGCTTCGTGGACGCGGGGGCCGTAGTCGGGGGCGACGGCGCCCGCGAAGACGCCGGCCTGGCTTCCCTTGAGCGTGGCGGGGTCGATGCCGGCGCGCTCGATCGCCTCCCAGGCGGTCTCCAGCAGCAGCCGCTGCTGCGGGTCCATCGCGGTGGCCTCGCGGGGCGAGATGCCGAAGAAGTCGGCGTCGAAGTCGCCGGCCTCGTGGAGGAAGCCGCCCTCGCGGGCGTACGTGGTGCCCGGCCGGTCGGGGTCGGGGTCGTACACGGCGTCGATGTCCCAGCCGCGGTCGGTGGGGAACGGCGTGATGGCGTCCTCCTCGCCGGACACCAGCCGCCACAGGTCCTCGGGGGTGCGCACGCTGCCCGGAAAGCGGCAGCCCATGCCGACGATGGCGATCGGCTCGTGGGCCGCGGCTTCCACTTCCTGCAACCGGCTGCGGGTCTGATGCAGGTCTGCGGTGACCCGACGGAGGTAACCGAGGAGCTTTTCTTGTTCCGACATCAGGACCTCACGAGCTCGGGAAGCTGGGCGTTCGGGGAGAAGGACAGGGCGGAACCCGGCGGGCTCACGAGGCGGTACGGATCCGCGGGTGCGGCGGACGAGTCGGCGTGGGCGTTCAGGGGAGTGATCATGCGGACCCGAACCCTTCCGACGAGCCGAACTCCTGGTCGATGAAGGCGAACAGTTCGTCCGCCTCGGCGCTCTCCAGGTGTTCGGCGACGGCGTCCGGGCCGGGCGGGGACGGTTCGCCGGGGGCCGCCGGGGGCTGGGCCGGTTCCGCGGCTCCTTCCGTCCCGTCGCCCCAGGCGGACACGGTGGACAGGAGCTGCCGGAGACGACCGCTGACCAGTTCGCGTGTCGCGGTGCCGGTGCCGGCGGCGCCGTGCAACGCGGCTTCCAGGCGGTCGAGTTCGGCGGCCAGGGCGGCGGTGTCCGCGGCCGGGACCGAGGCGTCCGCGGCGGGCGCGATCTCCTCGTCCAGGTGTCCGGCGAGGGCCTCCGGGGTCGGGTAGTCGAAGATCAGCGTGGCCGGCAGCCGCAGGCCGGTGGCCGCGTTGAGCCGGTTGCGCAGTTCCACGGCGGTGAGGGAGTCGAAGCCGAGCTCCAGGAAGCCGCGGTCGGCCACGACGGACACGGCCGAGCCGTGCCCGAGCACGGTGGCGCCGTGCTCCTGGACCAGCCGCAGCAGCGTCCGCCGCCGCTCCGCCGGGGAGAGCCCGGTCAGGCGCTGCGCGAGCGTCGGCTCGTCGGAGTGCCGCTGTTCCCGGACGAGTGCGCGCCGGGCCGGTGCCGGGCGGCGCACCAGGCCGCGCAGCACGGCCGGCGGCGGGGTGGCGCCCTGCGCGGCCTGCTCGGTGAGCGCCACGGTGTCCAGGCGGGCGGGTATGACCACGGCTTCCGCCAGGCCGCCCGCCGCGTCGAGGAGTGCCAGGCCCTCCGTCGAGGAGAAGGGCACCAGGCCGCCGCGGGTCATGCGGGACAGGTCCGCCTGGTTCAGGTGGCCGGTCATGCCGGTGCGTTCCGCCCACAGGCCCCAGGCCAGGGACAGCGCCGGCAGGCCCTTCGCCCGGCGGTGCTGTGCGAGGGCGTCCACCCAGGTGTTGGACGCGGCGTAGTTCGCCTGGCCCGCGGAGCCGAAGACGCCCGCGGT
>NZ_WWHX01000647.1 GCF_009862125.1 Streptomyces sp. SID5910 | reverse complement strand
ACGCCTGCGAGGTGAGCTGTCGGGTTCGGGCGGGGAGGTGCCCGGCCGGGCCCTGACGGGCACGGCTTCACCCCGAGCCGCTCCGGTGGTGTCCGGCGCGGCGACTTACCTGGGTCCCCCGCTCCTGCCTGCGAGTGTCTTCGGTGGATGACTGTGTGCCGGGCGGTGGCAGGATTCGGCGTCCGCCTGACAGGCCGGGAACGTATGCGAGAGCACATGTCCGGAACAAGTGCAGGAATCACCCGACATGCCTGTTGACCTTGGTCTGGGGGTTTTGGGGTGCTTGATCCTTTGCGACTGCCAAGGCCCAACTCGCCTACGGGGCAACGGGCTGGCGGTGCTCGTGGCGAGGGTCCGGACGGGCGCGGCGGCGTGAGCCAACTCACTGGCCTCAACAAGGGCGGCAAATCGGGCATTAGGGCCAACTAGTGGCCAACCGGCCGCCGATGGGGCGCGTTTAGGTGCGGAGCGGTCGGCCCGGTGTTCCGCGGCGCTGTCCGGGCATCCGTTCGGAACGGGGGTGCGGAGGGCGAATGGGTGACGTTCTCGGGGTGCGGTCCGTTGGGAGGGGTGGTGGGATCTTCGGTGGCGGCTTCCGGCGTGCCGTGTCCTGTTTTGCACCTCTTTGGCGATGTCAGTCGATATCTGCTCATATCACCTGATCAAAAACATATCGCGCATGATCCGATACCGACCGGCCTGTAACGGTGGGCGCTAGCGGTGATCGAAAGGTGACCGGATACGCTGACTTGAGTGGTGGCAGCGACCTATCGACAAACCAGGTAATCGCCAGTAGACACCAGCAGACAGGAGACCCCTCGTGACCGTCGTCGGGCCGTTCGGGCTGAGCGTGCGGGACCAGGCTCTGGAAGCCGATGTCCAGACCGGATTGGCGGCCGTCGAGGAAGGGTTGCTTGAGGCAACCAAAAGCGAGGTGCCGTTCATCACGGAGGCCGCCCAGCACCTGGTGCGGGCCGGCGGCAAGCGGTTCCGGCCGCTGCTGGTGATGCTCGCCTCCCGGTTCGGCGACCCCTACGCGCCCGGCATCGTGCCGTCGGCCGTGGTCGTGGAGCTGACCCACCTCGCCACGCTGTACCACGACGACGTGATGGACGAGGCCGCCGTGCGCCGCGGCGTGGCCAGCGCGAACACCCGCTGGGGCAACTCGGTCGCGGTCCTCACCGGCGACTTCCTGTTCGCCCGCGCCTCCCAGATCCTCGCCGACCTCGGACCCGAGGCGGTCCGCGTGCAGGCCCTCGCGTTCGAGCGGCTCGTCACCGGCCAGATCCTGGAGACGGCCGGACCCCAGGACGGCCGGGACCCGGTCGACCACTACCTCGACGTGCTCGGCGGCAAGACGGGATCGCTCGTCGCGGTCGCCTGCCGGTTCGGCGCGATGATGTCCGGCGCCGACGAGACCGTCGTCGACGTGCTCACCCAGTACGGCGAGCGGCTCGGCGTCGCCTTCCAGCTCGCGGACGACGTCCTGGACATCGCCTCCGACTCCCACGAGTCCGGCAAGACGCCCGGCACGGACCTGCGCGAGGGCATCCCGACCCTCCCGGTGCTGCGGCTGCGCGAGCGGGCGGCCCGGCTGGGGCTCGCCGAGGACATCGCCCTGTGCGAGCTGCTGGACTCCGACCTCAGCGACGACGCCCGGCACGCCGAAGCGCTGCGCCTGCTGCGCGCCCACCCCGCGCTGGAACAGGCGCGGCGGGACACCGTCCGGTACGCGAAGGACGCCCGGTCGGCGCTGGCCCCGCTGCCGGAGTGCGACGCGAAGGCCGCGCTGATCGAGCTGTGCGACGCCGTGGTGCACCGGGCCGGCTGACCCCGCCCCGGCCGGCCCCGTCGCCTCCCGCGCGCCACCCCTCCCGCGACACCCTCCCCCCACTGACCGGGGGAGGCCCCCTCCTCCGTGTCATCCCGCAGGAGTACACGGAGTTGAGCCCGCGGTCTGACGCTTCTCCCTGGCCGATTTGGTCAGATGGACACCACGGAAAAACACCACTCCTCACCGATTCGGGTGAGAATGGCGGCTCACGGGTGAACAGTGCGAGGTCGCGAGACAGCCGCCGCCGACGACGGAGGTAGGGCACACATGGCACCGATCGATTCCGACGACAACACGACCGCCGGGGCGGACGAGGGGCTGAGCGCCGGACGGCGCAGGGCCGCGCGGTACGTCGTCCCGGTCGCGGTGATGGGCGTGGCGGCCGCCACGATCGGGCTCGTCCCCGCCCTCGCCGACTCCGGCGACCCGGACCTGCCGGAGGTGACGGCCCAGCAGCTCATCGAGAAGATCGCCCGGTCGGACGTCCAGCAGCTGTCCGGCACCGTCAGGATCAGCACCGACCTCGGCCTGCCGGACCTCGGCGGCCTGGAGAGCGGCCTGATGTCCGGCATGTCCGGCGGTCCGGGCGCGGACGGCGGCGACGACGGCTCGTCCGCCGATCCGTCCGCCAAGCTCACCGGGCTGGTGTCCGGCACGCACACCCTGCGCGTCGCGGCCGACGGCCCCGACCGGCAGAAGCTGTCGCTGCTGGAGAACGCCGCCGAGTACAGCCTGATCCACGACGGCAAGGACGTCTGGGGCTACGACAGCAAGTCCAACGAGGTCTACCACTCCACCGCCGAGGGCGGTGCCGAGCGGCCCGCCGAGAAGGCGCCGGCCACCCCGAAGGACTTCGCCGACCAGGCGCTCAAGGCGGTCGACGACACCACGTCCGTGACCGTCGACGGCACCGCGCAGGTGGCCGGCCGGGACGCGTACCGGCTGGTGATCAAGCCCCGGCAGTCGGGTTCCACGGTCGGCGTGATCAGCGTCGCCGTGGACGCGAAGACCGGCATGCCGCTGAAGTTCACGCTGACCCCGTCGAGCGGCGGCGCCGCCGTCGTGGACGCGGGCTTCACCCAGGTCAGCTTCGCGAAGCCGGACGCGTCGACGTTCGACTTCACCCCGCCCAAGGGCGCGAAGGTCACCGAGGGCGACGAGACGCCGAAGGCGCCCGAGCGGAACCGGAAGGCCGGCGGCGACCTCGCCAAGGACCTGGACGGCCTCCGGGTCGTCGGCGAGGGCTGGAACACGATCGCCACCTTCGACACCGGCGGCCAGGGCCTGCCCACCGCCTCCGCGGGCGGCGACCTGGGCGGCTTCCTGGGCTCCCTCGGCGAGCAGGTCAAGGGCGACTTCGGCTCGGGCACGGTCTTCAAGACCCGCCTGGTCAACGCCCTGATCACGGACGACGGCAAGGTCTACGCCGGCGCCGTCACCAAGGACGCGCTGGTGAAGGCGGCCGACGCCGCGAAGTAGGACCGGACGCCGGGGCCCGTGCCCGTACGACGAGGAAGCCGAGGAAAGGGAGCCGATGGGCGAACCGTCCGCCGCGGAACCGCAGGGCCCGGGCCCGGGGAGCGCGGGTGACGCCGTCATCGCCACCCGCGCGCTCACCAAGCGCTACCGGGGCGGACAACTCGCCGTCGACGGCCTGGACCTGACCGTCCCGGCGGGCAGCGTCTTCGGCTTCCTCGGCCCCAACGGCTCCGGCAAGACCACCACCATCCGCATGCTGATGGGCCTGATCGAGCCGACCTCGGGCACGGCACGGGTGCTGGGCCGGCCCGTGCCGCGCGCCGCCCGCGCCGTACTGCCCCAGGTCGGCGCCCTCATCGAGGGCCCGGCCCTGTACGGCTTCCTCTCCGGCCGCGACAACCTCCTGCGCTACGACGCAGCCGACCCGACCGCCGACCCGCGCACCCGGCGCGAGCGCGTCGGGGCCGCGCTGGATCGGGTGGGCCTCGCGGCGGCCGCCGGCAAGAAGGCGAAGGCGTACTCGCTCGGCATGAAGCAGCGCCTCGGACTCGCGGCGGCCCTGCTCCAGCCGCGCCGCCTGCTGGTGCTTGACGAGCCCACCAACGGGCTCGACCCCCAGGGCATGCGCGAGATCCGCGCCCTCGTGCGCGAACTGGCCTCCGACGGCACGACCGTCTTCCTCTCCTCCCACCTGCTGGACGAGATCGAGCAGGTGTGCACA
>NZ_WWHX01000646.1 GCF_009862125.1 Streptomyces sp. SID5910 | reverse complement strand
GCACGCGATGACGGGGCGACGCTAGACGACCTCACCCGGCTCGACACCATGGTCACCGTGGTGGACGCGGCGAACTTCCTGGCCGAACTGGGCACCGGCGACGAACTCGCCGAGCGGGGCCTCGCGCCCTTCGAGGACGACGAGCGCACCGTGAGCGACCTGCTGATCGACCAGGTCGAGTTCGCCGACGTGATCGTCCTGAACAAGCTCGACCTGGT
Organism: Streptomyces sp. SID5910; assembly: GCF_009862125.1. Classification (GTDB taxonomy): domain Bacteria; phylum Actinomycetota; class Actinomycetes; order Streptomycetales; family Streptomycetaceae; genus Streptomyces. The sequence continues at coordinate 4,008 of NZ_WWHX01000646.1, read as the reverse complement.
CGACGGCACCTCCGCCGAGCGGCTGCGCGGCATCCTCGCCCGGCTCAACCCGGGCGCACGCCTCGTCGAGACGGTCCGCGGACAGGTGCGCGCCTCGGACGTGCTCGGAACCGGCCTGTTCGACGTGGAGCAGGCACAGCAGGCACCCGGCTGGGTGCGGGAGCTGAACGGCGACCACGTCCCGGAGACCGAGGAGTACGGAATCTCCTCCACCCTCTTCCGTGCCGACCGGCCCTTCCATCCGGACCGGCTGTGGAAGCTGATCACCGAGCGGTTCGACAGCGGTGAGTTCGGGACGGTCCTGCGCAGCAAGGGCTTCTTCACGCTGGCCGGGCGTCCGGGGGTGACCGGCCTCTGGTCCCAGGCCGGGTCCGTCGCCCGCTTCGAGCCCGCCGGTGTCATCGAGGCCGGGACGGCCGAACAGCGAGCCCAGGAACTCGTGTTCATCGGGACCGAACTGGCGGCGCCGGCTCTGCACTCGGCGCTGGAGGACTGCCTCCTGGACGGCGAGTGGACCGGTGGCGAGGACCCCTTCCCCGTCTGGGACGTCCCCGAGGCCCACGAGGCCTGCGCGCACGAGCAGCACGGGTCGGGGCTGCCCGTCTGAAGACCCCGGGCCGGGTGATGGTCGCAGCCACGGCATCACCCGGTCCGGTCAGCCTGGTACCGGCGTCATCCACCGGGAGGTGACCATGCGCGGCTCCGCTCTCGCGAACCAGCGCTCGACACGGCAGCGCCGCCAGCTGCTGACCCTGTTCCAGGCGTGCGAGGACTTCGTCTCCGCGCGGTCCCTGCACGCGGCGGCCGAGGCCGCGGGCATCCCGATCGGCCTGACCACCGTCTACCGCACCCTTCGCATCCTGGAGGCGGACGGCGGCGCGGATGTCCTACGCGATGTCAACGGGGAACGGCTGTACCGCCCGCGCCCCGACGAGGGACATCAGCACTACGTCGTGTGCCGGGAGTGCGGTCTGAGCCGTGCGGTGGAGGCGGAGCAGGTCGAGCGGTGGGCGCAGAGCGTCGCGGCGACCACCGGCTTCACCGGCATCGACCACGTCGTCGAGCTGACCGGCGTCTGCGCGGACTGCAACCGGCCGTCGACGCGGGCCGGTGCACGCTGACGGCCCGCTGCGCCGGAGGCCCTCGCGCCGATGGTGGACGAGATACGCGCGGCCGTGGATGCGACGGAGTACGCGGACGTACCGCTCGACATGCTCTCCGGCGGCGAGCGGCAACGCGTCGGTGACCCACGAGATCAACCCCGTTCTCGGCATGGCCGACCGGGTCCTCCACCTCGCCCGGGGACGGCACCGGATCGGTACGCCGACGAGGTACTGACCTCGCTCATAAGCTGCCGCACTAAGCTGGGCCGGCCCGGCGCCGCGCGATCACCGCGCCCACGGCCACCGGTGGGCCGGGGCAGTACGGGCGATGCCGAGCGACGAAGCGAGTGACGTGAGCGATCAGAAGTACGCCGGGACGCGGGGCGGGTTCGCCGACGCCGTGCGCATGGCCGGGCGGGCCTGCGTGTACGCCTTGCTCGGCGGGTCCGCGCTGCTCACGATCGTCACGGTCGCCGGCGTGCTCGGGCCGATGCTCGCGCTCGACCTCTACACGCCGCCCGTCGCGGCCTGGTGGACCGTGTTCACGGCCGTCGTCGTCCAGGGGGTGCCGTTCCTCCTGCTCGGCGCGCTTGTCTCCGCGGCCGTCGGCGCGCTCGTACCCGAACGGGTCTTCACCCGCCTGCTGCCACGCAGTCCGGCTCTCGCGGTACCGTTGGCGGGCGTGGCCGGTGCGGTGCTTCCCGGGTGCGAGTGCGCGTCCGTGCCGGTGGCCGGCAGCCTGATGCGGCGCGGAGTGGCACCGGCGGCCGCGCTCGCGTTCCTGCTCTCCGCGCCGGCGATCAACCCCGTGGTGCTCGTCGCCACATCGCTCGCGTTCCCGGGCCACCCCATGATGGTGGTGGCACGGATGGTCGCCTCGCTCGCCACCGCCGTGGCCATGGGCTGGCTCTGGGCGCGTTTCGGCCGCACGGAGTGGCTTCGCCTGCCGGCGAGGCCGTCCACCGGTTCCGGCACCTCACGCGCGGGCGCCTTCGTGGCAGGGCTGCAACACGACTTCCTGCACGCCGGGGGTTTCCTGGTGCTGGGGGCGGGCGCGGCGGCGACCTTCAACATCGCTGTGCCGCGGGCGCTGCTGGACACCTTCACGGCATCCGCCTGGGTATCGGTGCTGATCCTGGCGCTGCTCGCCGTGGTGCTCTGCGTGTGCAGCGAGGCGGACGCCTTCGTGGCGGCCTCGCTGAGCGCGTTCGGACCGGTGGCACAGCTGGCGTTCATGGTCGTGGGCCCCATGGTCGACCTCAAGCTGTTCGCGCTCCAGGCGGGCACGTTCGGGCGGGAGTTCGCCCTCCGGTTCTCGTCCGTCACCTGGGTGGCCGCGGTGGCCGGCAGTGTGCTCGTGGGAGGGTGGCTGCTGTGAGGAGATACGGTCCCGCCGTACTGTTGCTGCTGGTCGGCGTCGCGGTGCTGCGCATCTCGCTCTTCAGCGATCTCTACCTCCGGTATGTGCAGCCGGGGCTGCGTCCCTATCTGATCGCCTCCGGAGCGCTGCTGGGACTGCTCGGTCTGGTACGGGGCGCGCTGACCGCGCGAGCTGCGCGGCCGGGCGCTTCCGGCGCCGGCGGGCACGGTCACCCGGCCGAGGGCGAACCGGGCCACGGACACTCCCACGCGGGCGGTCCACGCGTCGCCTGGCTGCTGGCTCTTCCCGCCGTCGCCCTGCTCTGCTTCCCGCCCCCGGCCCTGGGTTCCTACAGCGCGGCCCGGGAGGAGGCCCGGCGTACCGAGGCGTACGTCGGCACGTTCCCGGCGCTACCGGCCGGCGACCCGGTGGAGCTGAGCCTGACCGAGTTCGCCTCCCGCGCCGCGTACGACAGCGGGTACTCACTGCGGGGCCGCACAGTGCAGCTCACCGGCTTCGTCACCCGGGACGACGACACCTGGTACGTCACCCGGCTGCGGGTGACGTGCTGCGCGGCCGACGCAACGGCGGTCAAGGCGGAGGTCCGTGGCGAGCGGGCGCCGGAGACCGACACGTGGGTGACGGTGACGGGCACCTGGCACCCCGAGGGCGAGCTGGGCTCGACGTCGGCCTGGCCCCCGGCGCTGGACGCCACGACGGTCCACACGATCGCCGAGCCGTCGGACCCCTACGAGGAACGCTGAGACTCCGACGCTCTTCCGCGCGGCTCCCTACCCCCGGCCAGTTCCTCTTCGCTCGCCCACACGTGGCGGACCCGCGGGATGGTAGCCAGCGCCTTCTTCCTGTCTTTTGTCCGGCTGTCATCCGCTTGTCTCCGGTGGGCTCAGAGCTGCCGAATCAGCATCCATATGACAAACCCTAAGAAGATCACTCCGACCACCCGGTTCATGGCGTACCCCTTGTTCGTGGGCTCGGTCGCCTCGGGGTTCCTGACCCAGCCCCGTTGGAGGCGGCTGTTGGCCTTCCAGAGCAGCTGAGGGCGTACGACTTGAACGACTCCCATGATCAGAAAGAAACACAGGACCAGGACGAATACCGGATTACCGCCATCGCTATCTGCGGCGGTCTTCATTACCGCGTTGTGAAGCATGATGCTTCGCTTGCCCCGGCCTTAAGGCGAAAAACAGGCACCTCTACGGCCAGCTCGTACTAGCCGTTGGACCAGTTGGTCCGGCCCCGGAAGTCGGCAGGACTCGTCAGTGACGAGCGCTCAAGCGTGGACGTGGCGGCGGGTGCCCGGCAGCTTGTGCGGGGCGGCGTGGTGGGCGGGCCGGCCCGTCGCGGGAACTGCGAGGCGCCGCAGGGACAGGGTCGCGGTGACGAGGAGAACGGCGAAGACGGCCAGGAGGAGGGCGGACACCCACATCTGCCGACTTCCGGGTGACTGCCAGCCGGTCCAGGCCACGGATCCCGTCCACAGCAGAATGCCCGCAGCGTAGAAGGAGCGGATACGGCGCAGTTGCC
>NZ_WWHX01000645.1 GCF_009862125.1 Streptomyces sp. SID5910 | reverse complement strand
CCCGCCGGCCGGGGTCAGGGACACCACCGCGGATCACCGCCAGGTTTCAGGGACACCACCGCGGCCCGGCAGCGCTGCCCCGGGCCCGCCGGCCGGATTCCGGCACACCACCGCGGGTCACCGGCCGGGATCAGGGACACCACCGCCGGTCGCCGCCAGGGGCACCACCGCGTGCCCTCATGCGTCGGCCCCGGCCTGAGGCGGCACGGCACCGCGTGCCCACCTCTGGCCGGGCCGCGTCAGGCCCCCGTCACCCGTCCTGGACGGCCTTGCGGACCTTCGCCTCCAGCTTGTGGCGGGACTGGCCCTGGTCCTTGCCCTCCTCCTTGACGTACTCCGTCATCGCGGTCTGCGCGTCCCGGTCCAGGTCGCGCCATGCCCGTACGGCCGTCTCGTACGTCTGCGACTGCCGTCGGGTCCACTGTTGCTGCGTAGGAGGCCCGTACGAGTCGCGCAGCTCCTCGACCCGGTGCTGTGCCTGGTCCGCCGCGCGGCGCTTGTGCACGAGCTCTTCGAATGTGTGAGCCACCACACCTCGACCGTAGTCAGAGCACGGCCATCGCGCGCGTCGAGCGGCCGCGGCCCGCCCGGCGGCTCCTTCCGGTCTGCACAAGTGGCCCACACGAACCCCCGAGGGCCTTAACATCAACGCACCGAAGACGGCCGGGCATATGCGAGAGGTGAGGGAAGCGTGGCGGACATCGAGGGAGCGGCAGTACCGGAGCGGCTGCTGATCACCCGTACCACCACGGGCGGCGACGTCAGCGTCGTCTCCCTCGCCGGAGAAGTCGATCTCGACGGCAGCAGTCAGCTCCGCGACGTCCTGCTGGCCTGTGTGGAGGCGGCGCCGTGCACGGTGGTCGACTTCTCGGAGGTCGCCTTCCTGGACTCCAGCGGCATCAACGTGCTGATCTCCGCCCACCAGGCCGCCGAGTCCCGTGGCGTCCTGTTCCGGCTGGCCGCGCCGCAGCAGGCCGTCCTGCGGGTCCTCCAGCTCGTCGGGGTGGACACGCTCATCCCCTGCTATCCCACCGTCGACCAGGCCCTGGCCGCCTGAGCGCCCCGCAGCCGGCCGCCGGTGCGGGTCACCGCAGCGGCAGCCGTGCGAAGACGGTCTTGCCGGTCGGGTGCGGCTTGGTGATGACCTCGTCGCACAGCCGCGTCACGATCTCCAGACCGTGCCGGCCGACGCGCCGGGGGTCTCTCGGCAGGAACGTGGGGAAGGCCTCCCCGGTGTCCGACACGGCTATCTCCACGCCGTCGTCCACCAGCGTCAGCACCAGCCGGCACGGGCCGGGCGCGTGCCGGAGCGCGTTCGTCACCAGTTCGCTGACGACCAGGCGAGCGGTGTCCAGGAAGGTGTCGGCCGTCTTCACGCCGGCCGCGGCGAGTCGCGCGACGAAGCCCTGGACGACGTCCCGGGAGGCCGGGATCATCGCCGAGCCGCCCCTGAACTCCACCGCGGTGGACACGGCAGGGGCGTCCGCGGCATCGGGTCTGTGCGCCGGAGTCATACAGAGCCTCACCGTCCGGTCCGGGGCCGAGGAGTGGAAGCGTAGGCCCGCGCTGCTTCACGATACGCATCGAACCGGCTCTGCCTCTTCCTTTGCCCCAACTTCCGCCGTGCGCAACCTGTTTCGGTCAGGCGCCGGGCACCGCGCCGCGGCGGCGACGGCGTTGCCCCCGGTCCGCGACGGGCGGTAACGTCGGCCGCGTGACTGCCGGGTCGGCCATGGGCCATGCACGAGTGAGGGTCCCGGCCCCGGCGTGACCTCACGGCGGGCCCGAGGCCCGCCCCGTCTCCGCGTTCCCTCGTACCGCACGCCCGTACCGCGGGCGCCGCGCCACCGAACCCGAGAACCGGAGACCTCCGACCCATGCCTGACGACCAGCACCACCCGTACTCCCCCGCGCCGTCGGCCACGACCGTGCAGCTGAACCACACCGTCGTCCTGGCCCGGGACCGGCGGCTGTCCGCCGAGTTCCTCGCCGCGATCCTCGGACTGGAGGTCGGCGCCCCGTTCGGCCCGTTCCTGCCGGTCGACCTCGGCAACGGTGTGACCCTCGACTACTACGAGCAGCGGGACGAGCCGATCCAGTCGCAGCACTACGCGTTCCTCGTGCCCGAGGACGGCTTCGACGGCATGATCGCCCGCCTGGACGCGGTCGGCGTCACGTACTACGCCGACCCCCGGCACACCGAACCCGGCCGGATCAACCGGCTGTTCGGCGGCCGGGGCGCGTACTTCGACGATCCGGACGGCCACAACCTGGAGATCATGACCCGGCCCTACGCCCGGCCCTGACGGCCCACGTCCGGAGCCGGCGGGGCTCACCGGCCCCATGGTGACCGGCTCGCTCCCGGCCGTGACGGTGACCGGCCGTCACGGCCGGGGCCGCGCCCGCCCAACCCGTCCGGCAGACCACCGCCACCGAGAGTTCCGCCACCCCGCCCGATCGAGCTCACCCGTGCGCACCGACCACGTGCGCCCGGGCGGTCCCGTGGCGCATTCTTGCTGTGTCGCCCGTGCGGCGGCACACGGACGAGGTGGGGCCGATGAGTACAGGCGCCGAGGCCGCGGACAGGACGGCCGAACGGCTCGTGACGCTGCTGATCGACGCCTCCGCCGAGGCGATCGGCGCGGCCGGAGGCCACGCGGGCGGCGTCTACCTGGGCTCGCGCACGCCCGGGCTGCTGCGGCTTGCCGTCCTCGCCGGACTCCCCGGGCCGCTGTTCCGCCCCTGGTGGCGCCTGCACGCCGACAGTCCCTTCCCCGTCGCCGACGCCTACCGGCTCGGCGTGCGGGTGGTGCTGCCCGACGCCGCCGAGACGATGCGCCGCTACCCGCAGTTCGCGGCCGGCCTGCCGTTCCCGTTCGGCTCCCTGTACGTGCCGGTCGCCGGCCCGGCGCGGACGTACGGCGTCCTGACCGTCCTGCGTCCGCCGGTCCCGGACACCACCGAGGTGCTGGAGGGCGTCGAGCACATGGAGCGGTGCGCGCGGGACCTCGGAGCGGCCCTGGGGGAGCTGGAGCGGGACGGCGCCGCCCCGCGGGTCGCCTGGGACGGCGAGCCGCTGTGCATCCGGCCGCCCGCGTCCCGGCGGCACCCCCAGCGGGCCGGGAGCTTCTCCTGGGACCCCGGCACGGGCGCGGTCACCGTCGACGAGCCGCTGCGCGCCCTGCTCGGCGCGCCCGGCGGGCACGAGGGCACCGTCGTCACCCTCCAGGCGCTCATGGCCGCCCTGACCCCGGACGACGGGCACCGGATGGCCGCGGCACTGCGCCAGACGGCCACGGGCAGTCCTCCGCCGCTGCCCCTGTACGTCCGCGCGGCGGACGGCACGCTGCGGCTGGTGGAGCTGTGGACACCGCGCGCGGGCCCGCCCGGCGCCGGCCCGGTGCGCGGCGTCGTCCGCGATCCGGCGGCCGGCACGGTGGCCGACGTCGCGGCCGACCTGCTGCCCGACGGCGTGTTCTGCGTCGACCGGCTCGGCACGGTCGTCTACGCGAACCCGCGCGCGGCCCAGCTGCTCGGCCGGCCACGGGCGAAACTCCTCGGCCACTCCCTGTGGGAGGCCGTGCCCTGGCTCGACCAGGCCGCGTACGAGGACCATCTGCGCGGCGCGCTGCTGTCCCCCGAGCCGGTCCGCTTCCACGTCCGGCGCCCGCCCGACGACAGCCGCAGGACGGCGCCGCAGCCCTACGAGGGGGACTGGCTCGCCGTGTCCATACATCCGGGGCCGGACCTCCTCACCGGCACGCTCCGCCCGGCCAACCGGGTCGCGGACGCCTCCGCCGGGCTCACGCCCGAGCACGCCGCGGCCGGGGCTGCCGAGGCCGGCGAGCCCCCGCCGGCCGCCGCCTCGACGGCGCCGC
>NZ_WWHX01000644.1 GCF_009862125.1 Streptomyces sp. SID5910 | reverse complement strand
TGCCTGACCATCACCTCCGTGCTGGAGCCGGGCCAGCGGCTGCGCGTGCAGAAGACGGTCGCCCACGGCTGGTCCGGCGCCCGCTCCCGGCCCGCGATGAGCGACCAGGTCGAGGCGGCGCTGGCCGCCGCCGGGCACAGCGGCTGGGACGGGCTGGTGGCCGAGCAGCGCGCCTACCTCGACGACTTCTGGGCCCGGGCCGACGTCGAGGTGCACGGCGACGAGGAGATCCAGCAGGCCGTCCGCTTCGCCCTGTTCCATGTGCTCCAGGCCGGCGCCCGCGCCGAGCAGCGGGCCATCCCCGCCAAGGGACTGACCGGTTCCGGATACGACGGACACGCGTTCTGGGACACCGAGATGTTCGTGCTGCCCGTGCTGACCTACACCGAGCCCAGGGCCGTCGCCGAGGCGCTGCGCTGGCGCCGGGACACGCTGCCCGCCGCCCGGGACCGCGCCACCCAGCTGGGCCTGCGCGGAGCCGCGTTCCCGTGGCGGACCATCGACGGCTCGGAGGGCTTCGCCTACTGGCCGGCGGGCACGGCCGCCTTCCACGTGGGCGCCGACATCGCGCACGCGGTGGTGCGGTACGTGGCGGCGACCGGCGACACCGACTTCGAACGGGAGACGGGCCTGGAGCTCCTGGTGGAGACCGCCCGGCTGTGGCGGTCCCTCGGCCACCACGACCACCACGGCGTCTTCCACATCGACGGCGTCACCGGACCCGACGAGTACAGCGCCATCACCGACGACAACACGTACACCAACCTCATGGCGCGCTCCAACCTCCTCACCGCCGCCGACGCCTGCGAACGCCACCCCGACCACGCGTCCCGGCTCGGCGTCGACGACGAGGAGAGCGCCGCCTGGCGGGACGCCGCCGAGAGCGTGCACATCCCGTACAACGACGAACTGCGCGTCCACGAGCAGCACGCCGGATTCACCCGCCACCAGCGCTGGGACTTCGCGCACACCGGCGCGGACCAGTACCCGCTGATGCTGCACTTCCCCTACTTCGACCTGTACCGCAAGCAGGTCATCAAGCAGTCCGACCTGGTCCTCGCGATGTACACCTGCGGCAGCTGGTTCGAGGAGCACTGCGACGAGGACCAGATCGCCCGCAACTTCGCCTACTACGAGCCGCTGACCGTGCGGGACTCGTCCCTGTCCGCGTGCTGCCAGGCCGTCGTCGCCGCCCAGACGGGCCATCTGCGCCTCGCCTACGACTACGCGGCCGAGGCCGCCCTGATGGACCTGGCCGACCTGGAGCACAACACCCGCGACGGGCTGCACATCGCCTCCCTCGCCGGGACGTGGATGGCGCTGGTCGCCGGGTTCGGCGGCACCCGCCGCGAGGGCGACAGCCTCAGCTTCTCGCCGCGGCTGCCCGAGAAGTTCAGCCGGCTGGCCTTCCGGCTCCAGTTCCGCGGGCGGTGCGTGAGCGTGGAGATCGAGGCCGACAAGGCGACGTACACGCTGGTGATGGGCGACCCCCTGACGATCCGGCACCACGGCAAGCCGGTCCTGATGAACGGGAACGGCCCCGTCACCCGCCCCATCCCCGCCCCCAAGCGGCGCCCGACGCCCGAGCAGCCCCCGCACCGCCGCCCGAACGCCCGCTGAACCGGCCGGGCGGACCGGTCGGCCGTAATTCGCCCTGCGCGTCCGTTCCGTGCGGGTTAGCTTGATCTCCGTCTCCGGTTTCCGGACTCCCGTCGACGGCGGCAGGAGGCGAGGTTCGAGCGGCCCCGCGGGCGGCGGGGGTGAAGGGGAGCACGATGGCCTACGGCGCGAGCGCCCTGCTCACCGGCGGACGGCGACGCGACGACACGCCGTCGGGCACCTCCCGGCGCCTCGGCGGTCACGCCCCGCTCGCCGCCGTGGCCGCCGTCTTCACCCTGGCCCAACTGCTGCTCGTCCGCCCCTCGCTGGGCCTCGGCTGGGACGAGATCGTCTACGTCAGCCAGGTCACCACCCACCACCCGGCCGCCTTCTTCAGCGCCCCGCGCTCCCGCGGCGTGTCCCTGCTCGTGGCGCCCGTCGCGTCCTGGTCGTCGTCCACCGCACTGCTGCGCGTCTACCTCGCCGTGCTCTCCGGAGCCGGCCTCTACCTGGGGCTGCGGGCCTGGCGGGGCCTGTCCCCGGTGGGCGTGCTGGCCACCGCCGGCGCGTTCTTCGCCACCCTGTGGGTGACCCTCTTCTACGGTCCGCAGGCCATGCCCAACTACTGGGTCGGCATCGGCGCCCTGATCTGCGTCGGCTGCTTCCTGCGGGCCCGGCGCGAACGGCCCGCGCCCGGGCCCCTGTGGGGAGTGGTGGGCGGCGCCGCGCTCATGGCGTGGATGCGGCCCTCCGACGCCGTCTGGGTCGTCCTGCCCCTCCTGGCACTCGCCCTGGTCCGCCGGCACGGACGGCTGCTGCTCGCCCTCGTGGGGGGCCTCGTGGCCGGGGGAGCGGAGTGGGTGATCGAGGCGTACGCCTGGTACGGAGGCCTCGCGGAGCGGCTGGCGGAGGCCTCCCGCATCCAGGGCGGACTCGGCCTCCAGATCGCCCTCGACGACCAGCTGCGCAGCCTGGGCGGACGCGCCCTGTGCCGCCCGTGCACCGGGTCGATGCCGGCCCCGGTGATCACCGCGTGGTGGGTCCTGCTGCCGGTCGTCGCCCTCGTCGCACTGGCCGTCGCCGTCCGGGCCCGGCGCACCGCCCGCACGCTGGTCCCGCTCGCCTGCGCCGCCACGGCCGCCGTGCCGTACCTCTTCATGATCGGCTACGCGGCGCCCCGCTTCCTCCAGCCCGCCTACGCCCTCCTTGCCGTCCCCGTCGCCGACGCGCTGTGGCACCTGGCCCGCACCCCCCGCGGCCACTGGCGGCCGGTGGGCGCCCCGCTGGTCGCCCTCGCGCTGGCCGGACACCTGGCGGTGCAGCTCGTCGTCCTCGTCTACACCGTGGACCGCACCGCCGAGAGCCGCGAGGACTGGGCCCGCACCGCCGGCGCACTGCACCGCCTCGGCGTGCGCCCGCCCTGCCTGCTCACCGGCCACGAGGCCATCCCGATCGGCTACTACACCGGCTGCTCCTCCGGCGCGACCGGCGGCAACAACGAGAACACCACGGCCGCCGAGATCCTGGACACGGCCCGCCGGATCCCCGTCGCCGCCGTCACCGCACCCGGCGGCACCCCGCCCGCCTACGCCCGCTCCTGGGCCCCGTACCGCGTCGGGGACCTGGAGATCCGCGTCGCACCCCCGGGTTAAAGATCGCGGATCGGGAAACGCGAACCGGACCGAACGACCGATCCGACGCACGCGCAAGGAGGCAGCGATGGGCACGGACCCGATGGCCGACGACGCCTACCAGCCCACCGGAACCAACGAGGAGCAGGAGGACGCCGCGCCCCTCGACCTCCAGGACGCCGTCGACGAGCGGGACTACGACGACACGCTCGACGAGGGCTACTCCCCGCCGGAGAAGCCCCTCGGCGTGACCAAGTACGGCACCACCGCCGCCGAGCAGCACGACGGCGAGACCCTGGACCAGCGGCTGTCCCAGGAGGTGCCCGACGTGTCCGCGCCCGACGGGGACGGTGTCGGCGACAAGCCCGGCGGCGAGGGCGAACCGGTCGACCCCGAGGC
>NZ_WWHX01000643.1 GCF_009862125.1 Streptomyces sp. SID5910 | reverse complement strand
CCTTGCTGGAACCGGTGCCGCTGATCGCGGACACCGAGTTCCACGACGCCGGACGCCGGCACCGGCTGGTGCACGCGCCGGGCCGGGGGCCGCTGGCGACCTGGGTGCTCCAGGCGTACCTCGCGGGTGGCTGGGAGGCGCAGTACGCCTTCACCGTGGAGCCCTTCGAGCCGCCCGACTTCGAGGTGATCAACTGGCACATCGCCACGAACCCGCGGTCCCCGTTCGCCCGGCGCCTCTACGTGCAGCGCCTCACCCCGGACGCACACCTGCTCCTCGACGGCGACCGTGTCACCGAGACCCGCGCCGACGACGTGGGCCCCGGCCGGGTCCGGGTCTCGATCGAGGAACGCAGGCTCACGGGCGAGGCCGAGACCCGCCGGGTGCTCGCCGAGGACTTCGGCATCGACGCACCCGAGGGCCTCCGGCTCACCCGCTGACCGGCACGCTCAGAGCCGCTCGGGCGTCCTGATGCCCAGCAGCGCCATGCCCCGGTGCAGGGTGCGGGCCGTGACGTCGCACAGGAACAGGCGGTTCTCCACCTGCGCCGGCGTCTCGGCCTTCAGGACCGGGCACTTGTCGTAGAAGGACGTGTAGAGCGACGCCAGCTGGTACAGGTACGCGGCGAGCTTGTGCGGGGCGTACTCCGCGGCCGCCTCGAAGACCGTGTCCCCGAACGCGTCCAGGTGCAGGCCCAGCGCGCGCTCCGCCTCGTGCAGCGCCAGCTCCGGGTGGGCGGCGGGGCGGACCTCGCCGGCCTTGCGGAGGATGGACTGGATACGGGCGTACGCGTACTGGAGGTACACGCTGGTGTCGCCGTTGAGGGAGACCATCTGGTCCAGGTCGAACTTGTAGTCGCGGTTCGGCGACGTCGACAGGTCCGCGTACTTCACGGCGCCGATGCCGACCTGCGCGGCCCGCTCCTGGATCTCGTCCTCGGTGAGGTCCCGCGCCTTCTCCCGCACGACCTCGGCAGCCCGCTGCACCGCCTCGTCCAGCAGGTCCTCCAGGCGCACGGTCTCACCCGCACGCGTCTTGAAGGGCTTGCCGTCCGCGCCGAGCACCGTGCCGTAGGCCATGTTGTGCGCGGTGACCTCCTCGCCGAGCCAGCCGGCCCGGCGGGCGGTCTCGAAGACCATCTTGAAGTGCAGCGACTGACGCACGTCGACGACGTACAGCAGCGAGGTGGCGTGCAGGTCGGTGACCCGGTTGCGGATCGCGGTCAGGTCGGAGGCGGCGTAGCCGAAGCCGCCGTCGGCCTTCTGCACGATCAGCGGGACCGGCTGGTCGTCCTTGCCGCGGATCTCGTCGAAGAACACCACGAGCGCGCCCTCGGAGCGCACCGCGACACCCGTCTCCTCCAGGATGCGGGCCGTCTCAGGCATGCCGTCGTTGTACGCGGACTCGCCGACGATCTCGTCGTCGCGGATCTCCATGTCGAGCTTCTCGAAGACGGAGTAGAAGTAGACCTTCGACTCGTCCACGAACTGCTGCCACAGCTCCAGCGTCTCCTTGTCGCCGGACTGGAGGGCGACGACCCGCTTGCGGGCCCGCTCCTTGAACTCCTCGTCCGCGTCGAAGAGCGCGCGCGAGGCCTTGTACACCCTGTTCAGGTTCGACATGGCCTGCTCGCCGTCGACGTCCTCGGCCGGGGCCAGCTCGCCGGGGTGCTCGAACAGGTACTGGATGAGCATGCCGAACTGGGTGCCCCAGTCGCCGATGTGGTGCCGGCCGATCGTCTGCTCGCCGGTGAAGTCGAGCATGCCGCGCAGGGCGTCGCCGATGACCGCGGACCGCAGGTGGCCGACGTGCATCTCCTTCGCCACGTTCGGCTGGGCGTAGTCGACGACCGTGATCCCCGCGTCCTGCTTCGGCGGCACGCCGAGGCGGTCGCCGTCCGCGAGACGCGCGGCGAGGTTCCCGGTGATCGCCCGGTCGGCGACGGTGATGTTGAGGAAGCCGGGTCCGGAGACCTCGACGTCCTTGATCAGCTCGTCGCCGGTGGTGATGTGCGCGACGACCTCGGCCGCCAGCTCCCGCGGGTTGGCCTTCGCCTTCTTGGCCAGCGCGAGGATGCCGTTGGCCTGGTAGTCCGCCCGGTCGCTACGTCGCAGCAGCGGGTCGGCGCCGGCGGCCTCCGGCCGGGTGGCCGTGAGGGCGGACGCGAGCTGCTGCTGGACGGAGGCGGTGAGGGACGTGACCGAGGCCATGGAGTGGCTGCCGTTCTGCTCGGGTTCCTGGAAGTAGTACAGAAGCCGAGTATCCCATGCGGTGAAAAGCGGTTTTCGCGGATGCGGGCCGGGCTGGGAGAATGGAGCGGTCAGCCGTGCGACCCGTACCGGCTGCTCCCGGAGAAGTTTCAGGAAAGAGGACGTGCCGATCGTGGCTCAGAGCACAGAGACCACCGACTGGGTCTCCCGTTTCGCGGACGAGGTCATCGCCGAGTCGGAGCGTCGTGCCCCGGGCAAACCGGTAGTGGTCGTCGCGTCCGGACTCTCCCCCTCCGGCCCGATCCACCTGGGCAACCTGCGCGAGGTCATGACCCCGCACCTCGTCGCCGACGAGATCCGCCGCCGCGGCCACGAGGTCCGGCACCTGATCTCCTGGGACGACTACGACCGCTACCGCAAGGTGCCGGCCGGTGTCCCCGGCGTCGACGAGACCTGGGCCGAGCACATCGGCAAGCCGCTGACCTCCGTCCCGGCCCCGAAGGGCTCCCCGTACCCGAACTGGGCGGAGCACTTCAAGGCGGCGATGGTCGACGCGCTCGCCGAGATGGGCGTGGAGTTCGACGGGATCAGCCAGACCGCGCAGTACACCTCCGGTGTCTACCGCGAGCAGATCCTGCACGCCATGAAGCACCGGCACGACATCGACGCGATCCTCGCCCAGTACCGGACCAAGAAGGCCCCGGCGAGGAAGCAGCAGCAGAAGCGGCTCGACGAGGCCGAGGTGGAGGCCGCCGAGGGCTCCGGCGCGGCCGCCGAGGACGACGGCAGCTCCGGCGCCGGCGGGTACTTCCCGTACAAGCCGTACTGCGGCAACTGCGAGAAGGACCTGACCACGGTCACCGCCTACGACGACGACTCGACCGAGCTGACCTACGCCTGCACCGCGTGCGGCTTCTCCGAGACGGTGCGGCTGAGCGAGTTCAACCGCGGCAAGCTGGTCTGGAAGGTCGACTGGCCGATGCGCTGGGCCTACGAGGGCGTGATCTTCGAGCCCAGCGGCGTCGACCACTCGTCCCCCGGCTCGTCCTTCCAGGTCGGCGGGCAGATCGTCGGCATCTTCGGCGGCGAGCAGCCCATCGGCCCGATGTACGCCTTCGTCGGTATCAGCGGCATGGCGAAGATGTCCTCGTCCAAGGGCGGCGTGCCCACCCCGGGCGACGCCCTCCAGATCATGGAGCCGCAGCTGCTGCGCTGGCTGTACGCCCGCCGCCGGCCGAACCAGTCCTTCAAGATCGCCTTCGACCAGGAGATCCAGCGGCTCTACGACGAGTGGGACCGCCTGGACGCCAAGGTCGCCGACGGCACCGCGCTGCCCGCCGACGTCGCCGCGCACGCGCGTGCCGTGCGCACGGCCGCCGGTGAGCTGCCGAGGACGCCCAGGCCGCTGCCGTACCGGACGCTCGCCTCCGTCGCCGACATCACCGCCGGCCACGAGGACCAGGCGCTGCGCATCCTCAGCGAGCTCGACCCGGCGAACCCGCTGGGCTCGCTGGCCGAGGCCCGGCCGCGCTACGACAAGGCCGAGGCGTGGATCAACACCCACGTCCCCGCCGACCAGCGCACCATCGTCCGCGCCGAACCCGACGCCGAGCTGCTGAAGTCCCTCGACGAGCCGTCCCGGCAGTCGCTGCGGCTGCTGCTCGACGGGCTCGCCGAGCACTGGTCGCTGGACGGGCTCACCCACCTCGTCTACGGCGTGCCCAAGGTCCAGGCCGGGTTCTCCGCCGACGCCACGCCGAAGGAACTGCCGCCGGAGATCAAGACCGCCCAGCGGACCTTCTTCGCGCTGCTGTACCACCTGCTCGTCGGCCGCGACACCGGCCCGCGCCTGCCCACGCTGCTGCTGGCGGTCGGACAGGAGCGGGTGCGGACGCTGCTCGGGGAGTAGCCGCCCGGTTCCGGTACGACGGAGGGGGCGCCCGGTGTTCGCCGGGCGCCCCCTCCGTCGTGTCCACCGCACGCGGGTCAGGCGGGGTGGGTCTCCTCAAGCTCCGCGTTGTAGAGGTTCGTGAAACGGCCGACCATGCGCTTCGCCTCCTTCGGAGGGAGCACGATGCCGAACTCGGCTTGGACGTTCTCGCCGAACTCCCGCGGCGTCGGATAACCGCTGCCGGTGATCGACTTCTTGAACACCTGGTAGTACTCCTCCTCGACCGGCTCCGCGACCGGCAGGCCACCGCCCTCGCCCAGCTCACGGGTGCGGCCCGGGACGACGGGTATCGGGAAACTCCCGGTCTCCTCCGGCGAGGGCTCGTGGAGCGGCGGCTCCTCCTCGTACTGGTCCCGGTACTCGTCGGCCTGCTGCTGCTCCTCGTACCACTGGGCGTACTGCTCGGCCGGGTCGTACGTCGGGTCGTAGCCGCCCTGGTAGGCGACCTGGCGGGGGGTGTTGAACCAGGGGCTCTCTTCGGGGGCGTCGGGGGCGCCGGGGGTGCCGGAGTCTTCGGGCTGCGGCCCGGGGGACTGCTCGCGCTCCAGCTCCAGGCGCTGCTCGCTGGGAGGTGCCGCTGCGCCCACCCGTGCCGCCCCAG
>NZ_WWHX01000642.1 GCF_009862125.1 Streptomyces sp. SID5910 | reverse complement strand
GGCAGGGACCTCCCCGACCGCCCCGGCACCCCGGCCGCCGTCGTCCCGCCCGCGGAGCCCACCCCGCCGCCCACGACCGCCCCACCGCGGACCGAAGCCGAAGCGACGACCGCCGCCCGGACCGAGGGGGCCACCGGACCCGCCCTGAAGGTCCTGCCCCTGGGCAGCGGGCTGGTCCTCGTCGGCCTCGGCCTGGCCCTGGCCTTCGTCGGCCTCCGTCTGCGCCGGGGCGGCGCGTAGGACGGGCGGTGTACGGCCCGTACGGCTACGGCGCCGCCACCAGCAGCACCTTGCCGATGTGGCCGCTCTCCTCCACGACCCGGTGCGCGGCGGACGCGTCGCTCATCGGGAGTTCGCGGTCGACGATCGGCCGGACGTGGCCCCCGGCGAGCAGCGGCCAGACGTGTTCGCGCACGGCCGCCACGATGGCCGCCTTCTCCCCCGGCGGGCGGGCCCGCAGCGAGGTCGCGCTGACGGCGGCGCGCTTGGCGAGGAGCATGCCGATGTTCAGCTCGCCCTTCCGGCCGCCCTGCATGCCGATGATCGCGAGCCGGCCGTTGACGGCGAGGGCCTGGACGTTGCGGTCCAGGTACTTGGCCCCCATGTTGTCGAGGATGACGTCGGCGCCCGCGCCGCCCGTCGCCTCCTTCACCTCGGCGACGAAGTCCTGCTCCCGGTAGTTGATCAGGATGTCGGCGCCCAGCTCGGCGCAGCGCTCCAGCTTCTCCTCGGTGCCCGCCGTCACGGCGACCTTCGCGCCGACGGCCTTGCCGAGCTGGATCGCCATGGTGCCGATGCCGCTGGAGCCGCCGTGCACGAGCAGGGTCTCGCCGGGGCGCAGGTGGGACACCATGAAGACGTTCGACCAGACCGTGCAGACCACCTCGGGCAGCGCCGCCGCCTCCTTGAGGCCGACGCCCTCGGGGACCGGCAGCAGCTGGCCGGCCGGGACGACGACCTTCTCGGCGTAGCCGCCGCCGGCGAGCAGCGCGCACACCTCGTCGCCGACGGACCAGCCCGACACCCCCGGACCGAGCGCGGAGACGCGCCCGGAGCACTCCAGGCCGGGGTAGGGGGAGGCGCCGGGCGGCGGGTCGTAGAAGCCCTGGCGCTGCATGATGTCGGCCCGGTTGACGGCGCTCGCCGTCACCTCGACCAGGACCTCGCCCTCGCCGGGCACCGGGTCGGGGACCTCGGTCCAGACCAGCGCCTCGGGGCCTCCGGGTTCGGGAATCGTGATCGCACGCATGGGGCCGACGCTACTCCTCGGCCCCCGGCCGGGCCCCGCGGACCACGTCCGGGGTCGGACCCGCGTCCGCCTTTGTACCCGACCGCCGGAAAAGCCCGTGCGGGACCGATGAGTTTGCGCGACGGTAAAGGTCTTCCCATGCGTAGCCCAAGAGCGCGGAAGGACCACCACGTATGAACACGCACACGTCGGGCCTGGCGATCGAGACCGCGGGCCTGGTCAAGACGTTCGGCGAGACCCGGGCCGTGGACGGGGTGGACCTCGCGGTGCCCGCCGGCACGGTGTACGGCGTCCTCGGACCCAACGGCGCCGGCAAGACCACCACGGTGAAGATGCTCGCCACCCTGCTGCGGCCCGACAGCGGCCAGGCCCATGTCTTCGGTCACGACGTGGTGCGCGAGGCCGACGAGGTACGCGGCCGGGTCAGCCTCACCGGCCAGTACGCGTCCGTGGACGAGGACCTCACCGGCACGGAGAACCTGATCCTGCTGGGCCGGCTCCTCGGACACGGCAAGAAGGCCGCGCGGGAGCGGGGCGACCGGCTGCTGGAGGCCTTCGGGCTGACGGACGCCGCCGCGAAGCAGGTCAAGCACTACTCCGGCGGCATGCGGCGCCGGATCGACATCGCCGCGTCCATCCTCAACACCCCCGACCTGCTCTTCCTCGACGAGCCGACGACCGGGCTCGACCCGCGCAGCCGCAACCAGGTGTGGGACATCGTCCGCGCGGTCGTCGCCCAGGGCACCACCGTGCTGCTGACCACGCAGTACCTGGACGAGGCCGACCAGCTGGCGTCGCGGATCGCCGTCATCGACAAAGGGCGGGTCATCGCCGAGGGCACCAAGGGCGAGCTGAAGGCGTCCGTCGGCGCCGGGTCCGTCCACGTGCGGCTGCGGGACGCCGACCGGCGGCCCCAGGCCGAGCGGGTGCTGCGGGACCTGCTCTCCGCCGAGGTCCAGCTGGAACCCGACCCGCTGGCCCTGACCGCCCGCCTCGGCGCGGCGACCGGCGACACGGCGGCCGGCCAGGCCGCGAAGGCGCTGGGCGAGCTGGCCCGCAACGGCATCACGGTCGACAACTTCTCCCTCGGGCAGCCCAGCCTCGACGAGGTCTTCCTGGCGCTGACCGGCCACGACACCGGCCACGGCGAAGGCGCCGGACGCGACGACGCGAAGGACGAGGTGGCGGCATGAGCACGGCCACGAGCACCGAGAGCAAGGACCTCGCACCGGTCAGCACCGAGTCGCTGGCGACCCTGCTGGTCACCAAGGAGCGCCCGCCGCGGCCCAGCTCCCTGTCGACGTCCCTGACCTTCGGCTGGCGCGCGATCCTCAAGATCAAGCATGTGCCGGAGCAGCTCTTCGACGTCACCGCCTTCCCGATCATGAACCTGTTGATGTTCACGTATCTCTTCGGCGGTGCGCTGGCGGGTTCGCCGAGCGACTACATCCAGTTCGTGCTGCCGGGCATCCTGGTGATGTCGGTCGTGATGATCACGATGTACACCGGGGTCTCGGTGAACATCGACATCGAGAAGGGCGTCTTCGACCGCTTCCGCTCGCTGCCGATCTGGCGGCCGTCGGCGATGGTCGGCTATCTGCTGGGCGACGCGCTGCGCTACACGATCGCGTCGGTCGTCATGCTCGCCGTGGGCCTGCTCCTCGGCTACCGGCCGGACGGCGGCTTCCTCGGCGTGGTCGCCGGGGTGGCGCTGCTGCTGGTGTTCTCGTTCGCCTTCTCGTGGATCTGGACGATGTTCGGGCTGATGCTGCGGACCGAGAAGTCCGTGATGAGCGTCAGCATGATGGTGATCTTCCCGCTCACCTTCCTGTCCAACGTCTTCGTCGACCCGAGGACCATGCCGGGCTGGCTCCAGGCGTTCGTCAACAACAGCCCCATCACGCACCTCGCCTCCGCGGTGCGGGAGCTGATGGCCGGTGAGTGGCCGGGCGGCGAGATCGCCTGGACGCTGGGCTGGGCGGCCCTGTTCCTGCTCGTCTTCGGGCCGGTCACCATGCGGCTCTACAACCGCAAGTAGGCGTCCCCACGGGCCGGCACGGCGTACGCGGTGGTCGCGTCGGCCGGCCCGGGGCCGCCGTCAGTCGCGGGGCAGCGGGCGGGCGTCCGGAGCCACCTGGGAGCCCGGCGTCGCTCGCACGATGGTGATCAGACGGTCGGTCAGCTCCAGGGCCCCGACGGCCGGGTCGTCGTAGCCGAGCACCCGGTGCCCGCGCAGGACGCTCACCACCAGGTCCTCCGTCTCGCGCGGCTTCTTGCCCACCTCGGCCTTTATGACGGGCCGTTCGACGAGGTCGAGCCCGCTGCCCTGGCTGATCAGGTCCTCCATCACCATGCCGGCGGCGGGGCTGAGTACGGACAGCCCGAGCAGGCGGCCCGCGGCGCTGGCGCTGGTGATCACCGCGTCCGCGCCGGACTGCTTGAGCAGCGGCGCGTTCTCCTCCTCCCGCACCGCGACCACGATCTTGGCGTTGCGGTTGAGCTGGCGGGCCGTCAGCGTGACCAGCACGGCGGTGTCGTCGCGCTGGGTGGCGATGATGATCTGCTTCGCCCGGTACAGCTCGGCCCGGTTCAGCACGTCGCTGCGGGTGGCGTCCCCTATCACCCCGGCGTACCCGTGGGCCGTCGCGGCCTCGATGGCCTTGCCGCTGGGGTCCACCACGACCACCTGCTCCTTGCGCAGGCCCGTCGTGCACACGGTCTGGATCGCCGACCGCCCCTTCGTGCCGAAGCCGACGACGACGGTGTGATCGCGCAAGGTGGACCTCCAGCGGTTCAGGCGCCACTCCTCCCGAGTGCGTTCGGTGAGGGCTTCCAGCGTGGTGCCGACCAGGATGATCAGGAACAGCACGCGCAGGGGCGTGATGACGAAGATGTTGGTCAGCCGGGCGGCGTCGCTGACCGGGGTGATGTCGCCGTACCCGGTGGTGGAGAGGGTGACGGTGGCGTAGTAGAAGGCGTCGAGGAGATCGACGGAGCCGTCCGAGTTGTCGGTGTAACCGTCGTGATCGGCATAGACGATCACCGCGGTCGCCAGGAGCACGACCAGGGCCAGGGACAGCCGCTTGCCGACCTGCCGGATCGGGTGTTCCACCAGCTTCCTCGGGAGTTTCACCCGATGGGTCACGAGGTGCTCGTCCGCCTGGCGGGCGATCGCGTCCTGGCCCGGAAGTTTCACGTGAAACACACTCCGATTCCGCCGGTGGCCCAGGGCAGGTCGAGCAACTCGGTCTCCTCTCCCGCCCGCACCCCGCCGGGGGGCACGACGGCCAGGGCGTCCGCCGCCGCGATGCCGCGCAGCATGGCCGGACCGTTGTAGCGCAGCGGAACGGCGCCCTCGCCGCGCAGGACGGCGGGGACCAGCCGGGTGTCGTACGGGTGCCCGTGCACCGCGTCCCGCAGCGGCAGGGTGTACGGCTCCGGCGCCGGGCGGGCCGCGAGGGTGCGCAGCAGCGGCTCGGCGAGCGTGAGCAGTCCGGAGACGGCGGCGAGGGGGTTGCCGGGCAGGCCGACGAGATGCCGGTCCTCCGCGACGCGGGCCAGCAGCATGGGGTGGCCGGGGCGCACCTTCACGCCGTCCACGAGCAGCTCGGCGCCGATGCGGCGCAGGGTCGGGTGGACGTGGTCGACGGGGCCCGCGGCGGTGCCGCCGGTCGTCACGATCAGGTCGGCCTCGGACGTCGTGACGGCCCGGTGCAGGGCGTCGGCGTCGTCGCCGATCCGCCGGACCGCGCCGACCTCGGCGCCCAGGGCCCGCAGCCAGGGCGGCAGCATGGGGCCGAGGGCGTCCCGGATGAGGCCGTCGTGCGGCAGCCCCTCGGTGAGCAGCTCGTCGCCGAGCACCAGGACGTCGACGCGGGGGCGGGGAACGGTGGTCAACGTGTCGTACCCGGCCGCCGCCGCGAGGCCCAGGACGGCCGGGGTCACGAGGGTGCCGACGGCCAGCAACTGGTCGCCGCTGCGGCACTCCTGGCCGCGCGGCCGGATGTCCTGGCCGTGGACGACCTCGCGGCTGAGGTGCAGTCGGCCCCGTTCGTCGGTACGGCCGTGCTCGGTGCGCAGGACCGCGGTGGCGTCGAGGGGGACGCGGGCGCCGGTGGCGATGCGGACGGCCTCGCCGTCGGTGAGCGGCGCGGGCTCGGCGTGCCCGGCCAGGGCGCCTTCGTCGCGCACGGCCCAGGGGCCCGGGCCGGCGACGGCCCAGCCGTCCATCGCGGAGGTGTCGAAGGAGGGCAGGTCGGTGAGGGCGGTCAGCGGCGCGGCCAGGGTGAGTCCGAGCGCGGCGTCGAGCGGCACGGAGACCGGGGCTCGTCGGGCCGCGCGGGCACCGGCCCGCCCGGCCCGCTCGGCGGCCACCCGCGCCTCGA
>NZ_WWHX01000641.1 GCF_009862125.1 Streptomyces sp. SID5910 | reverse complement strand
GCACCCCCTCCCCGGCCCCCGGCGCCATCGTGCTGCACCCCGGTGCGGGCGCCCCCTCCCGGTGCTGGCCCGTCGAGCGGTACGCCGCCGTCGCCGACGCCCTGCGGGCCCGCGGCCGGCGCGTCGTGGTGACCGGGGGAGCGGACGAGGGCGACCTCGTGGCCCGCCTCGCCAAGCTCGCCGGCCTGCCCGACACGGACGTGTTCGCCGGCGGCCTGCCCTACGACCGCCTCTCCGCCCTGGTGGCCGGCGCCCGCGCCGTCGTCAGCGGCGACACCGGCATCGCCCACCTCGCCGTCGCCCACGCCGTACCCACCGTCACCCTCTTCGGCCCCGTCCCGCCCAGCCGTTGGGGCCCGCCGGACCACCCCCGCCACCGCGCCCTGTGGCACCCCGGCCCGGACGGCGACCCGCACGGCCACGAGACCGACCCCGCGCTGCTGCGGATCGGCACCGACGACGTCCTGAAGGCCCTCGACGCCCTGGACGCCCTCCGGGAGGCACCATGAACCACGGCACGCCCCACCGCACCGGCACCGCCCGTGCCGCGACGACCACCCGCGAGCGACCGCACACCGACCCCCCGAGGCACGCCCCCGTCGGCATCGTCATCGCCACCCGCAACCGCTCCGCGAGCCTCGCCGTGACCCTGCGCCACCTGCTCGCGCTGCCCGAGCGCCCCGAAATCCTCGTCGCCGACAACGCCTCCACCGACGGCACCCGCGCGATGCTCGCCCGCGACTTCCCCCGGGTCCGCGTCCTCGCGCTGCCCTTCAACCGCGGCGCCCTCGCCCGCACCCACGGCGTCCGCGCGCTGGACACGCCGTACGTGGCGTTCAGCGACGACGACTCGTGGTGGGCACCCGGCGCGCTCGCCACCGCGGCCCGCCTGTTCGACGCGCACCCACGGCTCGGCCTGCTCTCCGCCCGCACCCTCGTCGGCCCCGGCGAGGACCCCGACCCGCTCAACGACGTGCTCGCCGCCTCCCCCCTCGGCCGGGCCGCCGACCTGCCCGGCACCCAGGTCCTCGGCTTCCTCGGCTGCGCCGCCGTCGCCCGCCGTGAGGCCTATCTCGACGCCGGCGGCTACCACCCGCTGCTGTTCTTCGGCGCCGAGGAGACCCTCCTCGCCTACGACCTCGCCGCCCGCGGCTGGGGCGTCACACACTGCCCCGAGGTCGTCGCCCACCACCACCCGGACCCCGGCCCCCGCACCGGCCGCCCGGCCGTCGTCCGCCGCAACGAACTCCTCACCGCCTGGCTGCGCCGCCCCGTGCCGCACGCCCTCGCCCGCACCCGCGCCCTCGCCGCCGACGCCCGCCGCGACCCGTACGCCCGCCGCGCCCTGCGCGAGACGCTCACCCGCCTGCCCTCCGCGCTGCGCGCCCGCAGACCCCTGCCCCCGCACGTGGAACGGGGCGCCCGCCTCCTGGAGGAAGGGACCTCATGACGGACCCCCGCACGACCGTCGTCGTCATCACCCACAACCGGCGCCCCGAACTCCTGCGCACCCTGGACCGCCTCGCCGAACTGCCGGAGAAACCCCCGGTGATCGTCACCGACAACGCCTCCACCGACGGCACCGCCGACGCCGTCGCCCGCCACCACCCGGACGTACGGCTGCTGCGCCCCGGCCGCAACCTCGGCGCCGTCGGCCGCAACCTGGCGGTCCGTCAGGTCACCACGCCCTACGTGGCGTTCTGCGACGACGACTCCTGGTGGGCGCCCGGCTCGCTGTCCGGGGCCGCCGACCTGCTCGACCGGTACCCCGCCGTCGGCTCGGTCACGGCCCGCATCGTCGTCGAACCGGACGGCACCGAGGACCCGATCGTCGCGGAACTGCGCGACTCGCCCGTGCCCCGCCCGGACTGGCTCCCGGGGCCCGCGCTCGGCTCGTTCCTGGCCGCCGCGACCGTCCTGCGCACCGACGCCTTCCGGGCCGCGGGCGGCTTCCACCCCCGGCTCTGGCTGGGCGGCGAGGAGGAGCTGCTCGCCGCCGACCTGGCCGCCGACGGCTGGTGGCTCACG
The DNA here is from genome assembly GCF_009862125.1 of Streptomyces sp. SID5910. Taxonomy (GTDB): domain Bacteria; phylum Actinomycetota; class Actinomycetes; order Streptomycetales; family Streptomycetaceae; genus Streptomyces. The sequence goes on along the minus strand of NZ_WWHX01000641.1, from coordinate 3,795 downwards.
TACGACGACGACCTGACGATCCATCACCACCCCTCGGCGGTGCGCGACGCGACGCTCCGCCGGGCGCACGGCATCCGCAACACCCTGTGGTTCACCTGGCTGCGCCGCCCGGCCGGCTACGCCCTGCGCCGCACCCTGCACCTGGCCAGGACCGTCCCGCGCGACACCGCGTCCCTGCGGGCCTTCGCCGAGGCGACGGCCGCCCTGCCGTGGGTGCTGCGCGAACGCCGGGTGCTGCCCGCCGAGGTCGAGGCGCGCCTGCGCGCCCTGGAGCCGGCCCAGCGCGCGTCGACGGCGCGCAGCTACACGGGCTGAACGACCACACGCACCCGGCCCCCCGCCGAGGGGACGGGAGGCCGGGTGCGTGTGCGGCGCCGTACGGGGGGGAGCGGCCGGTGAGGGCCGTCAGCCCCGCGACCAGCGGTGCAGCCGCCGGAACGCCGCGAACAGCGTGGGCGGCCACACGACGGCGAACGCCCAGATCACGGCCGGTTCGGAGGTGACGATGCCGGTCACCATGAGGGTGACGGACAGCGCGAGGAGCAGAGCGACCGTCAGGGTGCGGGGGCGGTAGGACGCCAGGCGCGTGAGGTCGGGGCCGCGGCGCAGCCGCAGGGTGCGCAGCCGCCGGTCGAGCCGGCGATCGCGGCGCAGCTCCCGTTCGACCTCGTCGAGTATGCGCTGTTCGTGATCGGGGAGGCGGCTGATGGTCATGAGGATTCCTCCTGGGCGCGGGCCGACCGACCCCCACCGGGTGCCCGCCCGCGAGCGGGGTCAACCGGCCGGCCGCACCCCCAGTGCCGCCACGAGTCCGTCGGCGCCGTCCGGTCGCGCGTCCGCCCGGAACCCGGCGCCGATCCGCCGCGCGGCCTCCCGCCCGTCGGCCAGACACCACCGCCACCAGTGCTCCAGTGCGCCCGCCTCCAGCCGCTCGGCGGGCACGAGCGCGGGCCAGCCGCAGGCGCGGGCCTGCGCCGTCACCTTCGCGCCGCCCGCGACCGGGTCCACCGCCAGCGCGGGCGTCCCGGCCCGCAGCGCCAGCACCAGCCCGTGCAGCCGGTCGGTGACGACCAGGTCCAGCCGGGACAGGACGGCCTCCAGCTGGGCCGGCGTGCCGCACAGCCGCCAGTCGTGCGCGTCCAGCCGGGTCTCCAGCTCCAGGCGCGCGCAGTCCCGGCCGGCCAGCCAGTGCGTGACCTCCGCGGCGACCTGCTCGTGCCGCCGCTGAGCCCCGTACTCGTGCTGCCCGTGCGTGAGCACCACCCCGACGACGGGCCGGGCGGGCAGCGCCGGGGCGCGGGCCGCGAGGTCCAGGGTCGGCTCGGTGCCGGCGGCGTCCCGGGTCAGGACGCGGTCGAAGCCGGTGACGGCCGGGGAGCCCGGGTCCACGACGGAGACGCCGACCGCGATCCGCAGGCAGTGCGCGAACCGCCGGTGCAGCTCCTCGACCTGCGGCCCGTGCGCCGGTCCGCACACGAACACCAGCCGGGAGTACGCCGCCGGGTCGACGTCCGCGAAGTGCAGCGCGTCCGCCCGGAAACCCGGGCTCCACACGACGTCGTGGGCGAGCCCCGCGCCGCGCAGCACCTCCTCGACCCGGCGCAGCGCCAGCACGTCCCCGGCGGTCGCCTCCCCGTCCAGGAAGCTGAACCACCCGGTCACCAGCACCCGGCCCCGCCCGCCCGGACCGCCCCGGCCGTCACGCTCGTCGTGTTCGTTCACATCGTGTAGTCCCTGCACAGTGGCCCCGGGTGCCCGCCCGGCCGGCGGGGAAGCCCGGTGTCCCCCGTTTCGGCTACTCCTCACTCCTCCTCCGCGGTGACGTTCATGTCGGCGTCGAGCACGCCCTCGGCGTGGAACAAGTCGGTGGTCAGCCGCACCGCGTCCCCGGTGCCCTCCAGCCGCAGCAGGACCCGCGCCGCCGGATCCGTACGGCCCGGCAGCCGGTCGGCGGTCACCCGCAGGATGCGGAACCCGCGCCGCGTGCACGTCTCCATCAGCTGCGGCAGCAGCGCCCGCCCGGTCAGATAGGTCAGCCGGATCTCCACCGTGGTGGCCGTCTCCCTGGTGATGCGGGACGCCAGCGCCGGATAGCCGCGCACGACCACGAAGTGCAGCGCGGTCGTCGCCAGCGCCAGGATCGGCAGCCCGCCGCCGCAGGCCATGCCGACCGCGCAGGTCAGCCAGATGGTCGCGGCGGTCGTCAGCCCCCGCACCGCGTCCCGCCGTACGAAGATCAGACCGCCGCCGATGAAGCCGATCCCGGAGACGATCTGGGCGGCCACCCGGGACGGGTCGAGGGAGACGCCGTCCATGCCCAGCACGCTGCCGAAACCGTGCTGGGAGATCTCCATCATCAGCGCGCTGGCCACGCCGACCAGGGTGTGCGTGCGCAGCCCGGCGCTCTTCTGCTGCGCCTCGCGCTCCCAGCCGATCAGGCTGGACAGCACCAGGGCGAGCCCCAGCTCGGTCAGCTGGCGCAGCCCCTGCCCCTTGCTCACGTCCCACAGCGACACCGCCAGCTCGTGCATCCGCGGCCTCCCTCGCGATCCCGTCGTTCCCTCACCGGGCCGGACCTCTTCGCGATCATCCCCCAGGACCGCTCCGGCGGCCCACCGAGTACCCCGCGGCGCTACCGTGCACGGCATGACGTCCAAGGCATCCGCGACGGCCCCCGTGCTCGGCGTCCGCGCGCTCAACCGCGCCACGCTCGCCCGGCAACTGCTGCTCGACCGCGCGTCGATGTCCGCCGAGGACGCCGTCGCGCACCTCGTCGGGCTCCAGGCGCAGAACGTGAAGCCGCCGTACCACGCGCTCGCCGCCCGGCTCGACGGCTTCGCCCCCGAGGCCCTGTCCGCGGCGATGGCCGAGCGCCGGGTCGCCCGCATCGTCACCCTGCGCTCCACCATCCACACCCACACCGCCGACGACTGCCTGACGCTGCGTCCGCTGGTGCAGGCCGCCCGGGACCGCGAGCTGGGCACCTTCCGCAAGGGGCTGGCCGGGGTCGACCTGGACCGGCTCGCCGTGATCGCGCGCGAGCTGGTGGAGGCCGAGCCTCGCACCTTGAGGGAGCTGCGCGAGGCGCTGCTCACCGAGTGGCCCGACGCCGACCCGCAGGCCCTGTCCGTCGCCGCGCGCTGCAAGCTCCCGCTCGTCCAGGTGACCCCGCGCGGACTGTGGGGCCGCAGCGGCCAGGTCACGCTCACCACCGCCGAGCACTGGCTCGCACGCCCCGCGCGTCCGGCACCGGCGCCGGACGACACCGTGCTGCGCTACCTCGCCGCCTTCGGCCCGGCGTCCGTGAAGGACATGCAGACCTGGGCCGGCCTGACCCGGCTGCGGGACGCCTTCGAACGGCTCCGCCCCCGGCTCGTCACCTTCCGGGGCCCGGACGGCACCGAGCTGTTCGACCTGCCCGACGCGCCGCGCCCCGCTCCGGACACCCCGGCCCCGCCGCGTTTCCTGCCGGAGTTCGACAACCTGCTCCTCTCCCACGCCGACCGCACCCGCGTGGTCCCGCCCGAGCACAAGGGCCGTACCTGGCGGGGCAACCAGGCGTACCGCGTCCTGCTGGTCGACGGCTTCGTGGCCGGACTGTGGAAACTGGCGGACGGCGCCCTCGTCGTGGAGCCGTTCGACCGGCTGGGCGGGGCGCGGCGGGACGAGGTCCTGGCGGAGGGGGAGCGGATGCTGGCGACACTGCACCCGGGGGAGCCGTACGACGTCCGGTTCGGCACCGTACGCGACTGACCGGCGGCGACGGCCGGCCGGCGGGCATGGAGAGGGGGCGTT
>NZ_WWHX01000640.1 GCF_009862125.1 Streptomyces sp. SID5910 | reverse complement strand
AAGCCCTTTTCGGCGTTGAACCACTTCACGGTACCGGTAGCCATGTTGAATCTCCTTCGGAAACGGTGCTCGGGGTCCGCCCTGTGCGTGCCCCGGTCGCCGCGATGATCACCCCGTCGGAAAAACCTTCAGGCAACCACTACTGCAACTTCCGTCGACAGTAGCACGCCGTGATCGACCGGGCGCTGGGGATAATCCGGCCCCCGGTGGCCCGGAGGGGAATATTCCCGGCGCCTGACATCGATTTCTCCCGTCAGCGCCGTAGATATTGCTCCGCTGCGACCACAGGGTCCGCCGGGGGCCCCGCCCCTCGCGGCGCCGTGACCTCCGCCGACGGCTTGCCGGTGCGCCGGCGTGCGTCTCGGCACGGGAGACGGCGCGGGCGGCGCCGCGGTCCCCTGCCGAGACATGAAGCACACCGGCCGCGAGGGCGCCGGCGCCCGTCAGCGGCGGGCCTTGGCCCGGTCGAGGGCGGCCACACCGAGCGCCGCGAGCACGATCTGGATGAGCCACTCGACCCAGTCGACGCCCTTGGTGTCGGCGACGCCGAAGGCCGAGGCGAGGGCCGATCCGATGAGTGCGGCCACGATGCCGACCGCGATGGTCCACAGAATGCCGATGCGCTGACGTCCGGGGACGACGAGCCGGCCCAGGACACCGATGACGATGCCGATGACGACGGCGCTGATGATGCCTGAAATCTCCATGCCTGCCCCTCGAGTGGTTTTATCTCGCCCTTACGGATGCCCGTTCGAAGCGAGTGCAGTCCAGCCCGAAGCCCGCGCCGTCGCCCCCCTCTTCTACTTCCTACTTGCTGACGGCGAAACGCATCAGGGCGTGCTCGTCGCCCTGCTTGATCTTCCCCGTCTCGTTGATGACCTCCAGCTTCCACGCGCCGCCGACCCGCACGGCCTTGGCCACGGCGCAGCCGTTGTCCTGGCTGAGCAGGCTCGGCCAGATGTCGGCGACCTGCTGCGAGCTGCCGCCGGTCGCGTCGTAGACCTTGAAGCTGACGTTGCGGGCCTTCTGGAAGGAGCTGCCCTTCTTGTAGGCGGCGGCGACGAACACGATCGACGTGATCACGGACGGCAGCCGCGCGAACTCGACGGTCACCGTCTCGTCGTCCCCCTCCCCGTGCCCGGTCTGGTTGTCGCCGCTGTGGAGCAGCGACCCGTTGCCCATCGGGTCGAGCGAGTCGATCCCGGCGATGCGCACCGGGTCCCCGCCCTGCATGGCGACGGCGATCAGGTCCAGGTCGGTACCGGTCTTGCGGCGCAGCTTGCCCATCACCCCGCCGCTGCTGCCGGCGGTCGGGTCCCAGGAGACGCCGATGGACAGGTGGGTCACTCCGTCCAAATCCGCCGGGCCGTCTTCCTTGGTGAGCGTGATCATGCGCGAATCCTCCTCCGTCGACGGAACTACACCGCAGAGTCTGCCTGGCGCCCGGCGGTTGCCGGACGACGGGTCGTCATCGCCCGCCTCAGCCGCGCAGGGCCGACGCGAGGACGCCGGGCAGCCGGCCGGGCCTCGGGTCGGTGGCGTACGCGGTGAGGCGTGCCATCGTCGTCCGTCCGGTGCGGTGGGTGACGTAGTACGGCGGGCGCGGCGACAGCGACGGGGAGCCGGTGAACAGGCCGCGCGGAAAGGGGGCGAAGGGCGCCCGCAGGACGGTCTTCTCCACGTCCTCCAGCAGATACGCGTTGTGCACGAAGCCCACGCCGCTGCCGATGTCCCGGCGGGTGTGGCCCGGGTACGCGCCCCACGGGGTGTAGCCGAGCAGGAAGCCGAACGCCGACCAGCAGTTGACGCCGAGGGTGCCGTAGCGCAGCGCGGCGACGGCCTCGTCCACGGCCGCCCGGTGGTCCCGTTCGGTGCGGGGGTGGACGAGCAGTGTGGCGCCGAGGGTGCCGGGCAGCCGGTCGTTGGCGAATTCCGTGGCCGCGCGCAGGAAGGCGGGCGCGTCCTCGCCCGGCAGGCGGACCACACCGAGGGCGCTCGCGAAGACCTCGTCCGTGAGCAGCGGGTCGTCCGGCGCGGTGACGTCCGGGACGAGGAGGCGGCCGGTGCCGTCGCCGTGGATCTCCGCCCCGGGGTGGGCGCGCAGCACCGCGTCGAGGCGGTCGGCGGCGCCGGGGTAGTAGTCGTCGCGCGGCGGGAGTTCGCCGAGGACGCGGCGGATCTCGGCGAGCAGCCGCTCGGTGCCGTCCCAGTGCCGGGGCACGAGCAGGACCTGTGTGGCGACGCAGTTGTGCCCGGAGTTGTTCAGCTTGCTGGTGACGATGTGCTCGGCCTGGAAGCGGAAGTCCGCCGCGCTCCACGGGCCCGGTGCCACGATGCAGGGGCTGACGCCGCCCAGCTCGCTGGTGAACGGCTTGTCGTTGAGCGGGGTGTCCGCGCGCCGGCGTTCCTCGCCGCGGGTGCCGGTGCCCCACACGATGGCGTCGTGCGTGCGCTCGCTGCCGGTGACGTGGATGGCGCCGACGTCCTCGTGGGCGGTGAGGTACGCGCCCTCCGCGGCGCCCCCGTCGACGAAGCGGACCCAGCCGCGCTCCACGAACTCGGTGAACACCTTCTCGAAGTGCGGGCGCAGATGCGCGTTGACCGGGTTCATCTTGGCGAGGACGACCTGACCCTCGGCGTACAGCTTGTGCAGGACGTCGAGCGGGGTGATCGCGGGGACGTTCCCGGCGCCGAGCACCAGCGCGACGGCCGCCTCGCCGGGCCGGCCGCGGTACTCGCCCGCGGCCCGGGCCCGCGCTTGTTCCGGGGTGGTGCCCGGCAGGGTCCACACCTCGGCGGTGAAGCCGTTCAGCAGGAGGTGGTCCGTGGGGGTGGCGGGGAAGACGTCGACGACGGTGCGGCCGTCGCGGCTGCGGACGGCCTCGCCGGGCAGCGGGTCCTTCCCGGCGGCCAGCCGGCGCAGCACGTGCAGATACGCGCCCACGGTCTGCGCCAGCGCCCAGGGCGCGGTGACCCAGTCCTCGGCGGCCCAGTCGGCCCCGGCGTCGTAGCCCTTGGCGCGGGCCGAGCCGGCGACCATGCCGGGGGCCTCGTCGCCGATGCGGGGGAGCATCCGTTCCAGCAGGCCGATGCGCTCGGCGAGCGGCGTGGCGGTCCAGGACGACGCATGGCCGCGCAGGTCGGCGAGGGCGAGGTCGAGAGGGGCGGTGTCGAGCCCGGGTGCGGTGGTCAAGGGGGGACTCCTTCAGGGGTACGAGCGGTGGGGCCGCGTCAGCCGGACAGCCGGGCGATGTCGCGTGCCGGGTCGACGAACAGGAAGGAAGCGGCGGCGCCCACGGCCAGGAGCAGGCCGGACAGCAGCACGGCGCTCTGGTAGCCGGCGGCGCCCCGGGCGTCGACGAGCGCCCCGACGACGGCGGGCGCGGCGAGACCGGCCGCCGTCACCACGGCGTTCATGGTGCCCAGGGCGCCGCCCTCGCGGGACGGCGGGGCCAGTTCGGCGACGGTGGTCGCGGCGACGGCGGCGTACGAGCCGCCGAGGCCGAAGCCGACGGCGACCAGCACGGTCTTCGCGGTCGTGCCGTCGGCGAGGGGCAGCGCCAGGCAGCAGGCGGCGCCGAGGGCCAGGAGCCAGCCGCCCACCCAGCCCCGGGCGCGGCGGCTGCCCGCGCCGCGCCGCATCAGTCGGCCGGTGACGCCGGCCTGCGCGAGGAGCACGACGGCGCCGAACGCCCAGGGCGCGACGACGACGAGGCCGGCCGCGTGGGCCGAGTAGCCGAGGGCGTTGCGCAGGTAGGACGGCAGCCACACCAGCATCAGGGCCACGGTCCAGTAGCTGGTGAAGTAGGCGAGGGTGGCGCCGATCCAGGTGCGGCTGGCGAAGATCCTCCGGTACGGGACCGGCCCCCGCTCCGGCTCCCGGCGCTCCGCGGCGGTGTCGGCGCCGCGGTGCCGGCCGTCCGCGCCGAGCACGGCCCAGGCGGCGGCCCACACGAGCCCCGCCGCCGCGAGCACCCACAGCGCCGCCCGCCAGCCGTGGTGCTGGACGACCCAGGACAGGCCGGGCGCCGAGACGATCACGCCGAGGGTGACTCCGAGCGTGATCAGGGCGCCGGGCAGATTGCGCCGGTGGTCGGGGAACCAGGCCAGCGTGGCCTGCTGGGCGACGGGGAAGGCGGGGCCCTCCGCCGCTCCGAGGACGACCCGGGAGCCGACCAGCACGGCGAGGCCCCCGCCCATCGCCGCGGGCACCTGGGCCACGGACCACAGGAGGCCCATCACCAGGATCAGCAGCTTCGGCGACACCCGGTCGGCGGCGAGCCCCACCACGATCGCGGCCAGGGAGAAGAGGAGGAAGAACGCGCTGTTGGCGAGCCCGAACCGGGTGGCGCTCAGCTGGAGGTCCGCGCGGATCTCGTCGGCGGCGAGGCCGAGGACCGACTTGTCCGCGAAGTTGACCATCATGAAGACCACGAGCAGCACGGTCACCGTCCAGGCGCGCCGGCTGCTGCGGTCGGTGGCTTCGGCGGCCCGGGCGGGGCGGGACGATACCGCGGTCATGGGTGCTCCCGGGGAGGAAGAGGGGCGCGGGCCGTTCAGGACAGCGGGACGCCGGCGATGGCGATGCGCTCCATCACCCGGCGCTGCGGGAAGTAGTCGTTGACCGCGTAGTGCTGGGTGGCGATGTTGTCCCAGACGGCGACGGAGCCGGGCTCCCAGTGGAAGCGGATCTGGAACTCGGGGATGCGCGCCTGGAGGACCAGGATGTCGAGCAGCTCGCGGTTCTCCTCCTCCGACAGGCCCTTGATGTACCGGGTGAAGGGCTCGTTCACGTACAGGGTCCGGCGGCCGCTGCGGGGGTGGCGCACGACGACGGGGTGCTCGACGCGGGGCCAGTTCTCGCGGAACGCCGCCTTCTGCTCGTCGTCCATGAGGGCGCCCCAGCTGGCCTCCCAGTCGTGGACGGCGGTGAGGCCGTCGATCCGCTCCCTCAGGTCGTCGGGGAGGTTGTCGTAGGCGGCGGCCATGTCGGCCCACATGGTGTCGCCGCCCGCGGCGGGCACCTCCACGGCGCGCAGGACGGCGCCGAGGGACGGATGGGCCATGAACGAGTGGTCGCTGTGCCAGATGTTCTTGTTGCCCGCGGCCTTGGCGTCCTTGGCGAGCCGGGAGACGCCCGGGGTGCCGGTCCGCGCGAAGAACGGGTTGGCCTCCGGCGGGCCCCAGACACCGGACAGGGCGAGCTGGTGCTCGGCGGTGAAGCCGTGCTGGCCGCGGAAGAAGATCACTTTCCACTCCAGCAGCGCCTGGCGCAGCTCGGCGGCGAGCTCGTCGGTGAGGGGCCGGGTCAGGTCGACGCCGCCGAGGACGGCGCCGAAGTGCGGGGTGAGCGGGCTGATCTCCAGCAGTCGGTACGCGAACTCCTCGGCACCGGGCGCGAGCCGGTCCAGGACGCGGGTGCCGTAGTGCATGAGGGGCTTGTCGAGCACGGGCTCGGGGTTGTCCACAGGGGTCGAGGCGACGGCCTGCATGGTGGTACCTCCCGACGGCGACACGGATTACGTAACCGGCAGTATCGATATAGGGAGATGCGGAGGCAAGGGGTCGGAACGAGTAGATTCCGCGAGCACCCCGCGACGACGGCGCGACGGATTGGCGGGGTCTACGACCGGGGCTGCGTCCGGGGCTACGGCCGGGCGTGGGT
>NZ_WWHX01000639.1 GCF_009862125.1 Streptomyces sp. SID5910 | reverse complement strand
TACGGACGGCGGCCGGACTCTTGTCGACGGCCTCGGCGATCTCGTCGTAGTCCAGGGCGAAGACCTCCCGCAGCACGAACACCGCCCGCTCGGTCGGCGTCAGCGTCTCCAGGACCAGCATCATCGCCATCGAGACGCTGTCGGCCAGCTCGACGTCCTCGGCCACGTCGGGCGTGGTGAGCAGCGGCTCGGGCAGCCAGGAGCCGACGTAGGACTCCTTGCGGCGGCCGAGCGTACGCAGCCGGTTCAACGCCTGCCGGGTGGTGATCCGCACCAGGTACGCGCGCGGGTCGCGCACCTCGGCGAGGTCGACGCCCGCCCATCGCAGCCAGGTCTCCTGGAGCACGTCCTCGGCGTCGGCGGCCGAGCCGAGCAGCTCGTAGGCGACGGTGAAGAGCAGGTTGCGATGGGTGACGAAGGCGTCCGTGGCGACGTCCGTGCGCCCGCCGCCGAGCCGTTCGGTGCCCGCGTCGACGCCCTGCTCCTCGCGGTCGTTCTCCTCGCTCATGACCAGCAGCTCCCGCTCGTTCGCCCGCATCCGTGTCATGCGCACAGGACACCGGTCACCGGCCTCCCGTGACACCCGGGCCGAGTGGCGCACGTCACATTGTGGACCTGTCACAGGATCCGGGCCGTCGGCATCTTGTGTTCGTTCCGTACGAACCACAGTGAGGACGAGGCCATGGACATCCGATTCAACCTCTTCGAGAACGAGCTCGGCGCCCGGTTCGCCAAGCGGTTCGCCGGTTTCGCCCAGCTGCTCCACCAGTCGCCGCTGCCGCAGTCCACGCAGGAGCTGGTCTCGCTGCGCGCCAGCCAGATCAACGGCTGCGGGCACTGCATCGACATGCACACCAAGGAGGCCGCGGCCGCCGGGGAGAGCGCGGTCCGGCTGCACCTGGTCGCCGCCTGGCGGGAGTCGACCGTGTTCACCGAGGCGGAGCAGGCCGCGCTGGCGCTCGCCGAGGAGGGCACCCGGCTCGCCGACGCCCACGAGGGCGTGTCCGACGAGACCTGGGCGCTCGTGCGCAAGCACTACGACGACGACCAGATCGCCGCCCTGGTCACCCTGGTCGCCCTGATCAACGCGGCCAACCGGCTCGCCGTGATCGTGCACCAGCCGGGCGGCTCCTACGAGGCCGGCATGTTCGCCGCCGCGATGGGCTGACGCCCGGCGGCAGACGTCCGGCGGCCGACGCCCGACGGCACGCGATGGGCTGACGTCCGGCGGCAGACGCGGCTGGTCCGGCCCGGCCCGGCTCGGGGTTCCTCCCTCCCGAGCCGGGCCGCCGCATGTCCGGGGCCGGGCGGCCGCACGTCCGGGGCCGGGCCGCCGCATGTCCGGGGCCGGGCCGCCGCATGTCCGGGGCCGAGCCGCCGCACGTCCGTGGCCGGGTCATCGCACGCCCCGGCCCGGGCCGCCGCATCACCCCGGCCGGGCAGGCCCCTCGGTCACGATTGGGTTTCGGCCACCCCGCACCCCCTTGCCAGCCACCCGTGTAATCGATTCCAATCCTCCGTGTAATCGATTCCACGAGGAGGTGGAACGGCGATGGCGAGCATCAAGGACGTCGCCGCCGAGGCGGGCGTGTCCGTCGCGACGGTCTCGCGCGTCCTCAACGGCCACCCGTCCGTCAGCCCGGACGCACGCACGCGCGTGCTGGCCGCCGTCGAGACGCTGGGCTACCGCCCGAACGCCGTCGCCCGGTCGCTGCGCACCGCCCAGACCCGCACCCTCGGCCTGGTCATCAGCGACGTGCTGAACCCGTACTTCACCGAACTGGCCCGCTCCGTCGAGGAGGAGGCCCGCGCGCTCGGCTACAGCGTCATCATCGGCAACGCCGACGAGCGGCCCGACCTCCAGGACCACCACGTCACGACGCTGCTGGACCGCCGTATCGACGGGCTGCTCGTCTCCCCCACCGACGGCGGCTCCCCGCGCATGCTGGACGCCGCGCGGGCCGGGACGCCCATGGTGTTCGTCGACCGCTGGATCCCCGGCGTCGACGTGCCCGTGGTGCGGTCGGACGGGCGGGCCGCGGTGCGGGACCTGGTCGCGCACCTGTACGGGCTCGGGCACCGGCGGCTCGCCATCATCGCCGGGCCCGCCGCCACCACGACCGGCCGCGAGCGCGTCGACGCCTTCCGCGAGGCGCTGGCCGCGTACGGGCTCCCGCTGCCCGACGCCTACATCGGCCAGGGCGACTTCCAGGCCGACAGCGGACGCCGGGTCACCGAGGGCTTCCTCGACCTGCCCGAGCCGCCCGAGGTCGTCTTCGCCGCCGACAACCTGATGGCGCTCGGCGCCCTGGACGCCGTACGCGCGCGCGGGCTGCGGATCCCCGACGACATCGCACTCGCCGCGTTCGACGACATCCGCTGGTTCGTGCACACCGATCCGCCGGTCACCGCGATCGCCCAGCCCACGGGCGACCTCGGCCGGGCGGCCGTACGCGCGCTGGTCGACCGCATCGAGGGGCGGGCCGGCGCGTCCGTCACCCTCCCGGCGCGGCTCGTCGCGCGCCGCTCCTGCGGCGAGGCCGCCCCTACGCGAGAAAACCCGTCCCCCGTACGAAGGAGTACGCCGTGAGCAGCCGCAGTCCGGACGAGTTGCTGCGCATCGAGGGCATCCGCAAGACCTTCCCCGGTGTCGTCGCGCTCGACAGCGTCGACTTCGACCTGCGCCGGGGCGAGGTGCACGTGCTCCTCGGCGAGAACGGCGCGGGCAAGAGCACGCTGATCAAGATGCTCTCCGGCGCCTACACGCCCGACGCCGGGCGGATCCTGGCCGGCGGCGAGGAGGTGCGCATCAACGGTGCGCAGGACTCCGAGCGGCTCGGGATCGCCACCATCTACCAGGAGTTCAACCTCGTCCCCGATCTGACGGTCGCCGAGAACATCTTCCTGGGGCGCCAGCCGCGCCGGCTCGGCATGATCGACCGGAAGAAGATGGACGCCGACGCCGAGGTGCTGCTGAAGCGCGTCGGTCTGCGCGTCTCGCCCCGTACCCGCGTGCGCGAACTGGGCATCGCCCGGCTCCAGATGGTCGAGATCGCCAAGGCGCTCAGCCTGGACGCGCGCGTGCTCATCATGGACGAGCCGACCGCCGTGCTCACCTCCGAGGAGGTCGAGAAGCTGTTCGCCATCGTGCGGCGGCTGCGCGAGGACGGCGTCGGCGTCGTCTTCATCACCCACCACCTGGAGGAGATCGCCGCCCTCGGCGACCGGGTCACGGTCATCCGGGACGGCAGGAGTGTCGGGCAGGTGCCCGCCTCCACCCCGGAGGACGAGCTCGTGCGCCTCATGGTCGGGCGGTCGATCGAGCAGCAGTACCCGCGCGAACGCGGTGACGCCGGCGAGGCGTTGCTCAAGGTCGAGGGGCTGACCCGGGACGGCGTCTTCCACGACGTGAGCTTCGAGGTGCGGGCCGGTGAGGTCGTCGGCATCGCCGGGCTCGTCGGCGCCGGGCGGACCGAGGTGGTGCGTGCCGTGTTCGGCGCGGACCCCTACGACGCCGGGACCGTGCACGTCGCGGGCGCCCCGCTGCGCCGGCACGACGTGAACGCCGCGATGGCCGCCGGGATCGGGCTCGTCCCCGAGGACCGCAAGGGCCAGGGACTCGTCCTCGACGCCTCCGTCGAGGAGAACCTCGGGCTGGTGACGCTCAGGTCCACCGCCCGTGCCGGGCTCGTCGACCTCAAGGGGCAGCACGAGGCGGCCGGGCGGATCGCCGGGCAGCTCGGCGTGCGCATGGCCGGACTCGGCCAGCACGTGCGGACCCTGTCCGGCGGCAACCAGCAGAAGGTCGTCATCGGCAAGTGGCTGCTGGCCGACACCAAGGTGCTGATCCTCGACGAGCCGACGCGCGGCATCGACGTCGGCGCCAAGGTCGAGATCTACCAGCTCGTCAACGAACTGACGGCCGCCGGTGCCGCCGTGCTCATGATCTCCAGCGATCTGCCGGAGGTGCTCGGCATGAGCGACCGGGTCGTGGTCATGGCCCAGGGCCGCGTCGCGGGCGAACTGCCCGCCGAACAGGCCACCCAGGACGCCGTGATGGCCCTCGCCGTCAGCACGCACACCAACGGAACGGAGGCCCCCCGTGGCCACTGACACGCTCAAGAGCAAGCCGGGCGCGCAGGGCGCCACGGGCGGCCTGCGCCGTCTGCTCCTCGACAACGGCGCGCTGACCGCGCTGATCGTCCTCGTCGTCGCCATGTCGGCGCTCTCCGGGGACTTCCTGACCGCCGACAACCTCCTCAACGTCGGCGTGCAGGCCGCCGTGACGGCGATCCTCGCCTTCGGCGTCACCTTCGTCATCGTCTCGGCGGGCATCGACCTGTCCGTCGGCTCGGTCGCCGCGCTGTCGGCCACCGTGCTGGCGTGGAGCGCCACCGAGGCCGGGATGCCGGTGGTCCTCGCGGTGCTGCTGTCCGTCCTGACGGGCATCGCGTGCGGTCTGGTGAACGGCTTCCTCATCTCGTACGGGAAGCTGCCGCCGTTCATCGCGACGCTCGCCATGCTGTCGGTGGGGCGCGGTCTGTCGCTGGTCATCTCGCAGGGCTCGCCGATCGCCTTCCCGGACTCGGTCTCGCACCTCGGTGACACGCTGGGCGGCTGGCTGCCCGTGCCGGTCCTCGTGATGATCGTGATGGGCCTGATCACGGCCTTCGTCCTCGGCCGGACCTACATCGGCCGCTCCATGTACGCCATCGGCGGCAACGAGGAGGCCGCGCGGCTGTCCGGCCTGCGCGTGAAGCGGCAGAAGCTCGCCATCTACGCCTTCTCCGGCCTGTTCGCCGCCGCGGCGGGCATCGTGCTCGCCTCCCGGCTGGCCTCCGCGCAGCCGCAGGCCGCGCAGGGCTACGAGCTGGACGCCATCGCCGCCGTCGTCATCGGCGGCGCCTCGCTCGCGGGCGGCACCGGCAAGGCGTCGGGCACGCTCATCGGCGCGCTGATCCTCGCGGTGCTGCGCAACGGCCTCAACCTGCTGTCCGTCTCCGCGTTCTGGCAGCAGGTCGTCATCGGTGTCGTCATCGCGCTGGCGGTGCTGCTTGACACGCTGCGCCGCAAGGCGGGGGCGACCACTCCGGCGGCCGGGACCGGGGACGGCAAGGGGAAGCAGGCGTTGACGTACGTGATCGCCGCCGTCGTCGCCGTGGCCGTCGTCGGCGCGACCTCGCTGCTGCACGGCGGTTCCTCGGGGGCGGGCAAGTCGCAGAAGATCGGCCTGTCGCTGTCGACGCTGAACAACCCGTTCTTCGTGCAGATCCGCGCCGGTGCCGAGGAGGAGGCGAAGAAGCTGGGCGTGGACCTGACGGTCACCGACGCGCAGAACGACGCCTCGCAGCAGGCCAACCAGCTCCAGAACTTCACCAGCGGCTCCCTCTCGTCGGTCATCGTCAACCCGGTGGACTCCGACGCCGCCGGTCCCTCGGTGCGCGGCGCCAACAAGGCCGACATCCCCGTGGTCGCGGTGGACCGCGGCGTCAACAAGGCCGACACGGCCGCGCTGGTCGCCTCCGACAACGTCGAGGGCGGTCAGCTCGGCGCCAAGGCACTCGCCGAGAAGCTCGGCGGCAAGGGCACGATCGTCATCCTCCAGGGCCAGGCCGGCACCTCCGCCAGCCGGGAGCGCGGGGCGGGCTTCGCGGCCGGCCTCAAGGCTTACCCGGGCATCAAGGTCGTCGCCAAGCAGCCCGCGGACTTCGACCGCACCAAGGGCCTGGACGTGATGACGAACCTGCTCCAGGCGCACCCCGGCATCAACGGCGTCTTCGCGGAGAACGACGAGATGGCGCTCGGCGCGCTCAAGGCGCTCGGCTCCAAGGCCGGCAAGTCGGTCCAGGTCGTCGGCTTCGACGGCACGCCGGACGGGCTGAAGGCGGTCGAGGCGGGCACGCTGTACGCCTCCGTGGCGCAGCAGCCGAAGGAGCTGGGCAGGATCGCCGTACAGAACGCGCTGCGGGCGGCCGAGGGCAAGAAGGTGGAGAAGATGGTGAAGGTTCCTGTGAAGGTGGTCACCAAGGAGAACGTGGCCGGCTTCGGCGGCTGACGGCCCTTCGGGGACACGGGCACACGGGCGGGCGGTCACCTGGACCGCCCGCCCCTCACTCGGACTCACGCGGACCTACTCTGATCGGGGAGCGATTCATGTACGACTACGACCTGCTGGTCGTGGGGTCGGCCAACGCCGACCTGGTGATCGGCGTCGAACGGCGGCCCGGTGCCGGCGAGACGGTGCTCGGCACCGACCTGGTCGTCCACCCGGGCGGCAAGGGCGCCAACCAGGCGGTGGCCGCGGCCCGCCTCGGCGCCCGTACGGCCCTGCTGGCCCGGGTCGGCGACGACTCCCACGGCCGGCTGCTGCTGGACTCGCAGCGGGCGGCCGGTGTCGACACGGTCGGTGTGCTGGTGGGCGGGGCGCCGACCGGCGTCGCGCTGATCACCGTCGACCCGTCCGGGGACAACAGCATCGTGGTCTCGCCGGGCGCCAACGGCCGTCTGACACCGGGTGACGTCCGGGCCGCGTCCAGCCTCTTCCACGCCTCCCGGGTCGTGTCGACGCAGCTGGAGATCCCGCTGGAGACGGTGGTGGAGGTGGTGCGGTGCCTGGCGCCGGACAGCCGCTTCGTGCTGAACCCGTCGCCGCCGCAGCCGCTTCCGCAGGAGATCCTGGCGGCCTGCGACCCGCTGATCGTCAACGAGCACGAGGCGAAGGTGATCCTCGGCGAGGCGTGCGTGAGCGAACGCCCCGAGGACTGGGCCGGGCTGCTGCTGGCCAAGGGCCCGCGTTCGGTGGTCGTGACGCTTGGCGCCGAGGGCGCGCTGGTCGCCTCGGCGGCGGGGGGCGTCTCGCGGGTGCCGTCCGTGACGGTGGAGGCGGTGGACACCACGGGCGCCGGTGACGCGTTCACGGCGGCGCTGGCCTGGCGGCTCGGCACGGGCGCGTCGCTCGCGGAGGCGGCGGCGTACGCGGCCCGGGTGGGCGCGGCGGCGGTCACGAAGGCGGGGGCGCAGGTGTCGTACCCGACGGCGGCGGAGGTCGATGCGCTGTGAGCGGGGAGACGGCGAAGAGGGAAGCACCGTGAAGAAGTCCGGCATACTCAACCGCCACCTCGCCGGCGCCCTGGCCGAACTCGGCCACGGCGACGGCGTGCTGGTCTGCGACGCGGGCATGCCCATCCCCGACGGGCCCCGTGTCGTGGACCTGGCGTTCCGCGCCGGCGTGCCGTCCTTCGCCGAGGTCCTGGACGGCCTGCTGGCCGAGCTGGTGATCGAGGGCGCGACGGCGGCGACGGAGGTCCGGGACGCCAACAAGGAGACGGCGACTCTCCTGGCCGGCCACTTCCCGAACCTGTCCCTGGTCCCGCACGAACGCCTGAAGACCCTCTCGGCGAGCGCCCGCCTGGTGGTCCGCACGGGCGAGGCCCGGCCTTACGCGAACGTGCTGTTGCGGTGCGGGGTGTTCTTCTAGGCGCGCAGGCATCTTCGCGTGGTTCCGGTCTGCCGACCGAGACCCGGCTTCCCCACTGCCATCGGCTTCCGGCAGCAGATCGCGGGGGACGACGACTGGCGCGAGGACGAGGACAACGTCGAGCTCAACAACGATCTGGTGCACGACGTCAACACCACCACGGCGGCCTTCTGGCAGGCGGAGATCACCTGCCACAACAAGATCACTGCACTGGTGGGCGGCTCCACACTGATCCTCGAGGACGGTGCGCAGAAGCGACTGCTGGAGCGCGGCACCAGCACCTACGGTTTCACCGCCGATCTCCTGAACCAGTCCAAGGAACTGCCCTGGGGCAAGACCGTGGAGAAGGAGCGGCACGGGCTCGACTGGCTGGGGCACCAGCTGACGGAGTTCGGCAAGGGCTTCGTCGTCGACGGTGTGTGGGGCACGATCCGGGGCCTCGGCACCCTCGTCGGCGTCGACGGCTGGGATGCCGCGGGTGAGGCGTGAAAGGGGCTCGGCAAGCTCGCGACCGGCTTGCTCATCACCGCGGTGCCCGTCGTCGGCGACGTGTACTGGAGGATGCCCGAGGACAAGCTGCCCTCGTACCTCCGCGACTCCCGCAACACGGTCAAGGAGGCGGGCAAGGCGCTGGTCGCCTGGGACCAGTGGGGCGACAACCCCGCACGGGCGGGCGGTGCGGTCACCTTCAACGTCCTGACCACGGTGTTCACCGGGGGAGCCGGAACGGCGGCGAAGGGCGGGGCAGTGGCCCGCACGGTCGGCGCGCTCGGCAAGACGGCCCGGCTGGTCGACCCGATGACGTACCTCGGCAAGGCCGCGAAGTTCGGCACGGTCAAGGTCACCGACCTGTTCGCCGGCCTGCGGAGCGTGCACGCGGGCGCCTACGACGACATCCTCTCCGGCGCGGGCCGGGTCCAGCCCGACGGCAGCGTGGTCAGGGTCGCCGACGACATGCCGGTCATCCGCGGCAACGTCGTGGAGTGGCCGGACGGAACCCGGCTGAACCTGGACGACGGCTCGGTCGTCCGCGCGGACGGGACGGCGGCACCGGCAAAGGTGGAACTGTCTGCGGCGGACCGGGAGTTACTGGAGCAGAACCTGCCGCACGAGGAGGGGGCGCTCTTCGGGGCGGGCGACCGGGCGGGCGTGCATGCGGCCGGGGGCACGGCAGCCCACGTCGGCGAAGGTGCGACAGGCCGGGCCGGTGGGAACACGGCACCGGCCGCTCATGCCGGCGAGCACTCCGGAAATCGCGGCACGGACACCGTGCCGGCACGCGACACCGGAGGACATGCGGCGGGCGGCGACGGGCACGCGGGCGGCGGAGCCGAGGGTGGCTCGATTCCCGCCCAGCGCGGCGGGACCGGTGGTAGCCACGGAGGTGGCAACGGTCCGGACGGATCACCATCCGGCGGCCGCAATCCGCTGGACGCCGAACGCGAGACCATGCGCCGACAGGTCCAGCGCGCCAACAACGACCCCGAGTGGTTCAAGGAGTACTACCGCGAGAACGGATATCGGCGCTCCACGTCCGCCGAGGGCGGATACGGCCAGGCCGTACCCCAGCTCAGGCGCAATCCGTTTGCTCCATCCGAGTGGATCGCGGCGAGTGACATGCCTCCAGCGATCAAGGAGGGCTACATACGCCCGGAACCCATCCCGGGCAAGGTGTCCGACCTCCCCGACGAGGTTCTGAAGGACCTGAACGAACAGGCCGCCAAGCGGGACGCGGCCGTCAAGGCCGACAAGGCAGCGGAGAAGGCCCTCACGGCCGCGGAGAAGGCCTACGCCGCCAACCCCACGGCCGAACTGGCCGCCGCGAGGGATCTGGCCGACAGCACGCACTCGCCACTCCACGGCAACGCCAACAAGCAGGGCGAACTACTCGGCGAGTACGCGGCCGAGCAGCACGCGATACCGGAGCACTACCCGGGCGCGGAACGCCTGGACGACGGGGCGTTCGGGAACAACCGGTTCGACCAGGTGTACCGGACGCCTGAGGGCCGGTACGTGGTGGTCGAGGCAAAGGGGTCCACGAAAGCATCCCTCGGAGTGCGCAAGGGACACAGTGGGCGGTTGGTGACGCAGGGGACGAAGGAGTATTTCGAGACCATCCTTGACGAAATGGAAAGTAGAGCCAACCGCAACGAAAGACGAGGTCGACTCGAACAGGCCTCTGCGGAAAACGCTCTGAGGGAGGAGCTCAGAAGTGCCCTCAAAGAGGGCAGAGTGGACTACATCCTGGTCAAAGCCAAGTTTGATGGCGCTCTGTACGCTGGTTATGAGATGAAGCAGTTCGACCTGACGAAATGAGAAAGCCGCCCGTGTTCACGAAAGTTACCCGGCCTATGCTGGAAGGTAGCCACCCAGATCCTGACGCGTTCCGGGCCGAATTGAACGAGCGCATTCTCCGTAAGATCGAGGAGCTGACGGAGTGGCCACAAAGCTTTGGCATGACCTTCAGCAGCGCCTTGCACACCGCCAAGCTCCAGTGCTCCCTCGACCCCACCGCCGACAAGCTGGAGACGTGGGAAGCCTGGGTCATGGCCATGCAGGTCGGGTCTGCCCTGTTCGCCTCGGCGACCGCTCCCGAGGGCTCCACCGTGGAGTGCGTGATCGGCCATGAGCTGCGGACGATCCCCGCCGTGGGGGTCACGCACTTCACCGACGCCGGTAGCTGGCTGGAAGCCTTCTGGCTGGCGGTCGTCTGCCGGGACCAGACGCGGATGACGCAACTGTGCGAGGTGCCGGTCGAGACGCTGCGGGCCTCCGGCGCCGTCTTCGAGGAGTACATCTACCACTGGGTCGACGCCCTCCAGACGTACTGGCTGGAGCGGCCGGGACTCGGGGAGAAGCTCGTCGCCGCGTTCAACGGGACCGATCCGGACCGGCTTCGGTTCATGGACCGCGAGATGATGCTCAAGGTCCTGTATCCGCCGATCAATCTGTTCTTCCGCTTCGTCAAGCGGGACCCGGACCAGTTCAACGAGGCCCTGGTGCAGGCGCTCGAGCTCCACAAGGAGTACTGGACCGCGAGCGAGGAGCGCCAGGAGACGGGCGACGGCGACATTCCCCTCGGCATCCTCGCCGTCACCTGCCTCGCCCACGACGCCGGACTGCCCGTCGAGGTCGAGTCGGAATACCTGCCCGAGCACCTGCTCAAGCGCAGCTGGCTCGGCGAATTCCCCACCTGACACGAGGTAGACCATCACCATGACCGCCCAGGACTACGACAGCCAGCTCCTCGAATCCGTCGCCGTGCGACGGCGGCGGTTGCGGGACGCCCTGTTGTTCGGGGTGCAGCGGCAACGGCGTGCCGTGGACGAGCGGGTGGGGAAGGTGATCGCCGGAATGGTGATCGCGGCCGTACTGTGCGCGGGCTGCGTGGGGTGGTCGTTCGTGTCGCACCGGCTGATCGGGCAGAGCCCGTACTCTCCCGGCGCCTCCACGCCATGAGCCTCCCGTGCCCTGTACGAGCCGCTCCTGACCACCCTGCGCGAGACGGGCACCACGGCGCTGGTGATGACCGGCGACCGCACCGAGGGACAGCTCTTCCCCGGTCTGTACGCCTCCCGGCAGCCACCCGGCCGCGGCACCCTGGTCCGCCGTGGCCAGAACCACCGGCTCGTCCAGACCGCGCTGGCCGGAGCCGGAGAGGAGGAGTCGTGACCAAGGACGTCATCGCCCTCACCTCGAAGATGCCGGACGCCTGGGCCCTGCTGGCCGGCCTGTACGCGGGCGGACCCGAGGCGAGCGTGACCGCGGGCTCCGACGGCGCCGTGCTGCGGCTGTGCGCCCCGGACGGCAGGCCCCTCGTGTCCGTGGAGGCCCCACTGCTGGTCCAGGTCCCCGGGGAGGCCGAACGGCTGCTCGGACGGGACGTGCCCGTGCCGTTCTGGTGGACCGAGGTCCGGGCCTCGGGCGCCGTGCCCGAGGCCGAGCGGCTGGCGGAATCGGCGTGCGGGCGGCTCGCCCTGCTGCTGGGCGGCAGTGTCTGGCCCGGCCCGGCGGCGAACACCGAGGTCGTGGACATTCGGGCGGCCGTCGCGCCGGACGACGGACAGCCGGTCGTGGACGTCCTCACCGACAGCACGTCCGTCGTCCTGGCCGACCGGCCCGTCCTCGCCCTGACCACCTGGCTCTCCGAGGTACTGCGAGGCACCTCCGAGTCGGACCGCGCCCTGCAGATCGTCACCCCGCCGCATGTCCGGCTCAGCGCCGCGGCCCGCGCCACCCTCCTCCAGATACCCAACCGCTGGGTCGTCCAGGACCCGGCACAGGGCTACTACGACGGGCTGTCCGGGGCGGTGCTGCGGTGGCGGAACGGGACGTTCGCGCCCATGACCGGGGCGGACGGTACGGGCACGGTCGCCGAGGCGTTCGGCCGGACGTCCCCGTCGGGCGACCGGCAGCTCGTCGTGGCGTTCCGTACGGTGCTCCCCCCGCACGAGGACACCGTCCTGGGCGAAGGACTCGAGGCCGCCTGGCGCGCACTCACCGGCTCGGCGCCGGCCGGCTGGGGCACCGCGGAACCCGTCAACCTGCCCTGGTCACCACGTCGGCTGACCGGGCTGGCCCGTGACCGGGCGCCCGAGCCGACCCATCTGATCGTGACGGGGCATCCCGGCCGGCCCGCGCTGGCGTGGATCCGGGTCACGCGGACGACCTCCGGGGTCGAACAGGACGTGACGCTCACCCTCGGATACGGGGAGGGCGAGGAACCGCCGCTTGAGGCGATCGAGCCGCTCGCCGAGACCCTCGTCGTGGAACACGGCCTGACGACGATGCTGGCCTCGGTGCGGCGGGCCTCCCGCGACCTCACCACGGCGCCCGTGCTCCAGGCGCCACCCGTCCCGGTCGCCTTCACCCTGGGCGCGCGGGACGTGCGGGGCATCGGCCTCACCCACGCCCGCCGCCCGCCCGTCGAGGTACGGCCGGTCGCCCTGGGGCCCGCCTCCGGGCCGGCTCTGCACTATCCGCTGGGCGACGGGTCGGACACCGGCGCCCTCGGCGAGCTGCACCGATTGGCGGCGCATCTGCGGGCCGGTGTGCCGGGAGCGGGGGCGGACGCCTGACGGTGTGCTCCGCGTCGGCGGACCTGAGTTCGTCCACAGCTCCCCGGGGGGCCGCCCCCTCGCCCCCGCTCACGCCCCGGGCGTGCGGATGGCGTCGATGATGTGGGTCCAGTTGTCCTTTCCGTGGCCCGCGGCGATCGCTTGACGGTAGTGCGACTGGACCGCGCGTGGGAGGGCCAGGTCGATGCCCGCGGCGGTGCTCGTGGTGACGATGTGGTCCGCGGTGGCGCCCATCATGGTCACCGTGCTCAGGTGGCCCGGATGCTCACCGGCGTCGATCTGGGCGCCGATGTTCTCCCCGGCCTGGAGGATCGCCGGGATGTCGGACAGGGTCGGCATCAGTTCCGTGACCGCCTCCGACGCGGTGATGCCGGCCGAGCCGAGGAGCGCGGTGGCGTGCAGCAGGGAGGACAGGGCCGTCAGGAACACGTCGAGGTGGGCCTGGTACATGAGCTGGGCCAGCCCCGGGTCCTCGCCGAGGTGGCGGGGCGTGCCGATGCGGGCCAGTGCCGGGCGGTGCGTCTCGAAGGGCTCCGTCGGTCCGCTGTAGTACACGTACGCCGCCTCGGTGCCGACCATCGCCGCGGGCACCATCACCCCGCCGGTCACGAAGTGCGCCCCGTGTCCGGCCGCCCAGTCCGCGGCCTCGCGGGCGCGGTCGGGGGTGTCCGAGCTCAGGTTGACGATCGTGCGGCCGGCGAGCGCGTCGGTCGCGGTCCCCAGGACGTCGTACATCGCCTGGTAGTCGGTGAGGCTGAGGATCACCAGCTCACCGGCGGCGACGGCCTCGGCGGGCGAGGCGGCCAGGGTGGCGCCGTCGGCCACGACGCCCTCGGCCCGGCCGGGGGTGCGGTTCCAGACGGTGACCGGGTGGCCGGCGGCGAGGAGTGACCGCACCATGGCCTGGCCCATCGGGCCCAGTCCGATGAGGGTGACGGGGGTGGTGTTCATGCGGCATCTCCTTCGGTGGAGGCTCGGGAGGCGGTGGCGCGCAGGCTCTCGTAGATCCTGGGGAAGCCCTCCCCGCCGTGGCCCGCGGCGATCTGGCGGCTGATCAGTGCCTGGACGGCGGCGATCGGGGCGGGATCGACGCCCTGCTCCTCGCTGGTGCGCACGATGTGCGAGAGGTCGGAGAAGTCCAGGCTCTGCTGGCCGGGGACGGTGTAGTCGCCGCCGTCGACCACCTTCGCGTAGTCGGCGAGACCGTGGGTCATCGCGGCCAGGAAGGGGGCCTGCCGGGCGGCGAAGTCGGACGCGGTCATCCCCGCCGAGGCGACCATCGCCGCGCCGTGGAAGAAGCCCGCGAACATCTGGTACATCCCCGACAGCATCGCCAGGTCCACCAGCGAGGCCCGTCCGGCGTCCTCGCCGTGGTACTCGCTGGTGGACCAGACGTCGAGGGTCGGCAGAAGCGCGTCGTACGCGTCGCGCGAACCGCTGTAGAGGATCCGGCCCTCGCGGCTCGCGATCATGGCGGGCACGGCCATGACCGCGCCGTCGAGGTGGACGATGCCGTGGCCGGCCGCCCAGGAGGCGAGGGTGCGGGCCTCGTCGGGCGTGGTGGTGGTGAGGTTGACGAGGGTGCGGCCGCGCAGCTCGTCCGCGGCCGGGGCGAGGGTCTCCTGGACGGAGGGGAGGTCGAGCAGGCAGGCGACGACCACCGGACTCGCCGCCACGGCCTCGGGGACCGAGCCCGCGGTACGGGCGCCCTGGGCGGCCAGGCCCTCGGCGCGTCCGGCGGTGCGGTTCCAGACGGTCACGGAGCGGCCGGAAGCGAGCAGCGTGGCCGCCAGGGCGCTGCCCATCGCGCCGAGGCCGAGCAGGCTGACGTCGGTCGGAGGGAGGGGATTTCGCGTGGTTTCAGGCACGTCGATCATCCTGCGCAACGCGGTATCGTCGCGGAAGTACCCACTATTTACTGCGGTACTTACCTTTTGGTAAGCAGGGAGGTTCCATGGCGAAGGCACCCCGCAACGGCCCCTACATGTGCGGTATCGACGCGGCGCTGGACGTCGTCAGCGGCAAGTGGAAGGGCCTCGTCCTGTGGGAGCTGCACACCCACGGCGTCCGGCGCTTCGCCGAGCTGCGGCGCGGTCTGCCGGGCGTGAGCGAGAAGATGCTGACGCAGCATCTGCGGCAGATGGAGGAGGACGGTCTCGTCCACCGCAGGGTCTACGCGGAGGTCCCGCCGAGGGTGGAGTACTCCCTGACCGAAGCGGGCGCGGCACTCAACGAGGCGCTGCAACCGCTCGGCGCGTGGGGCCGTGAGCGGATCCAACGGGACGGCCTCGTCGTCGCCGACCCCGGCACGGCGGTGGCACCGGCGCCCTGACGGCATCCGCCCCGCACATGCTTCGAGGGGGCCCGGTCACCGACCGGGCCCCCTCGGGTCCCTCCCCCTCAGTCCCCCCGCGATCCCCCCGGATCTCCCCCCGCAGGCGTCCTGATGCCAAGTACGACCCGCGGGGTGGGGGGAGGGTTGCACGGGTCGTCCAAGATTTTTGTGCGGCGGTCGGTCAGCCGAGTTCTCTCGCCGCGTAGAGGGCGTTTCGGGCCCCGGTCGTCAGGGCCCAGTAGCGGTCTCCGTAGGACCAGTGCCACCACTCCGTCGGGTAGTTGACCAGGCCCGCGGCGGTGAGGGCCGTGGCCAGGACCGTGCGCAGGGTGCGAGCCTCGGCGCCGATGTTCGCCGCCCCCGTGTAGCAGGCGCCCGCGCTCTCCTCCGGTGTGGCGTTCACACGGGTGCCCAGGTCGAGTTCGCGACCGTCGGCGTCCACGAGGGTCAGGTCGACGGCCGCCCCCGCGCTGTGGGGGGCTATCTCGGGCGGAGACACGTAACGGCTGGCTGCGGAGCGGATCTTCCCGGCAGGCCACTCCGGGTGGTCCGCCCGCAACCCGTCCGCGTACGTGTCGAAGTAGCGCCGCTGGAGGGCCGGGGGACGGTAGCCCTCGATGAACAGCAGCCGCATCCCGTCGGGCAACTGTGCCTGCGCGTCTACGAGTCGGTGGAGGACGCCCTCCCGCAGGTGGGCAAAGGCTTCGCCGGAGTCCGCGCGCTTCCGTTCGTCGACCAGCAGGCGGCCGTCACCGCGGACGTTCACGAGCGGTTCGCCGCACTCCTGGACAGGTACGGCCGCGACCCTCGGATCAGACATCAGTACGACTTCGGTCATGGGCTGATCATCCCGCAGGCCACGTGTCCTCTACTGTGACGCGTCATGACGGTCCTGATCATCGGTGGCAGCGGGTTCCTGGGCGCGGAGCTGGTCCGGCAGGCGGTGGCGGCCGGGTACGCGACGGCGGCGACCTTCGCGACGCGGCCCGGCAGTGTTCCGGGAGTCGCCTGGCACGCACTCGACCTGCGCGATCCCGAACACGTCGAGCAGGTCGTCGCCGAGGTGAGGCCGCGCGTCGTCGTCAACGCCACGAGCGGCGACTCCGACTGGGCCGTCACCGCCGAGGGTCCCGTCCGGCTGGCGAAGGCCGCGGCGGCGTACGGCTTCCGCCTCGTGCACGTCTCCAGCGACGCGGTGTTCTCGGGCGCTCGGGTCCACTACGACGAAACCTGTCTCCCCGACCCCGTCACGCCCTACGGCGCGGCGAAGGCCGCCGCGGAGACGGGCGTTCGCCTCGTGTGTCCGGAGGCCGTCGTGGCCCGCACGTCGCTGATCATCGGCGACCGGCGGTCCGCGCACGTCCGCGCGGTGCACGACCTCGTCGCCGGCACCCGCGACGGCGCCCTGTTCACCGACGACGTCCGCTGCCCCGTCCACGTCAGCGACCTCGCCGCCGCCCTCCTGGAGCTCGCCGCCTCCGACGCGCACGGCGTGCGTCATCTGGCGGGACCGGAGGCGGTGAGCCGCCACGAACTCGGCACTCTGATCGCCGGACGCGACGGACTCGACGCCTCCCGCCTGCCCACCGGCCTGCGGGCCGAGAGCGGGCTTCCCGGGGCCCTCGACGTACGGCTCGACAGCCGGGCCACGCAGCGCACCCTGCGCACCGCGCTGCGGGGCGCCCGGGAGTTCCTCACCGGCGAGAACTAGGCGGCGTGCTGCGCGAAGCGCGTCACCGTCTCCGCCAGTACCTCCCTGCCGTCTCTCGCCCACAGGGCGTCGTTGAAGAGTTCGACCTCGATGGCGCCCGTGTAGCCCGCCGTGTCCACGTAGGCCTTCCACTCGCGCATGTCGATCGCGCCGTCGCCCAGTTGGCCTCGGCCGTTGAGGACGCCCTCGGGGAGCGGGGTCGTCCAGTCGGCGAGCTGGAAGGTGTGGATGCGGCCGCCCGCGCCCGCCCGGGCGATCTGCGCGGTGGCCTGGTCGTCCCACCAGATGTGGTACGTGTCGACCGTGACGCCGACCTGGTCGGCGGGGAAGCGTTCCGCGAGGTCCAGGGCCTGCGTGAGGGTGGAGACCACGCAGCGGTCCGAGGCGAACATCGGGTGCAGCGGTTCGATGGCCAGGCGGACACCGCGCTCGGCCGCGTAGGGGCCGAGGACGGCGAGGGCGTCCGCGATGCGCTCACGGGCCCCGTGCAGGTCCTTGCTGTCGAAGGGGAGCCCGCCGGAGACCAGCACCAGCGTGTCCGTGCCCAGCGTGGCGGCCTCGTCGATCGCGGCGTGGTTGTCGCCCATCGCCTCGGCCCGTTCGACGGGATCGGTCGCCGTGAGGAAGCCGCCCCGGCACAGGGTGGTGACGCGCAGGCCGGCGTCGCGGACCAGCTTGGCCGCCGCCTCGACGCCGTACGCCTGGACCGGTTCGCGCCACAGGCCGACGTTGCCGATGCCCAGGTCGCGGCAGGCGGCGGTGAGTTCGGGGAGGGACAGCTGCTTGACCGTCATCTGGTTGATGCTGAAGCGGGACAGGCCGGGGTCGGTCATCGGTTCACTCCGTGCAGCGCGAGCAGGGTCCGCATGCGTTCCTCCGCCAGTTTCGGGTCCGGGAACAGGCCCAGGCCGTCGGCGAGTTCGTAGGCGCGGGCCAGGTGCGGCAGGGAGCGGGCCGACTGGAGGCCGCCGACCATCGTGAAGTGGCTCTGGTGGCCCGCCAGCCAGGCCAGGAAGACCACGCCCGTCTTGTAGAAGCGGGTGGGGGTCCGGAAGAGGTGGCGCGAGAGGGGGACCGTCGGGTCGAGGAGGGCGCGGAAGCCCTCCGTGTTCCCGGTGTCCAGGACGCGGACCGCCTCCGCCGCCAGCGGGCCCAGCGGGTCGAAGATGCCGAGCAGGGCGTGGCTGAAGCCCTGGTCGTCGCCGGCGATCAGCTCCGGGTAGTTGAAGTCGTCGCCCGTGTAGCAGCGCACGCCCTGCGGCAGGCGGCGGCGCAGGTCGATCTCGCGCTGGGCGTCGAGGAGGGAGACCTTGATGCCGTCGACCTTGTCGGGGTGGGCGGCGATGACCTCCAGGAACACGTCCGTCGCCGCGTCCAGGTCGGACGAGCCCCAGTAGCCCTCGAGGGCCGGGTCGAACATCGGGCCCAGCCAGTGCAGGATCACCGGCTCGGCGGACTGGCGCAGCAGGTGGCCGTAGACCTCCAGGTAGTCCTCGGGGCCCCGGGCCGTGGCGGCGAGGGCGCGGGACGCCATCAGGATGGCCCGCGCGCCCGACTCCTCCACCACCGCGAGCTGTTCCTCGTAGGCCGCCCGGACCTCGGCGAGGGTGCCGGCGGTGAGCTGGTCCGTGCCCACGCCGCAGGCGATACGGCCGCCGCACGCCTTCGCCTCGGCGGCGGACCGGCGGATCAGCTCCGCCGCGCCGGCCCAGTCCAGGCCCATGCCGCGCTGCGCGGTGTCCATCGCCTCGGCGACGCCGAGCCCGTGCGACCACAGGTGGCGGCGGAAGGCGAGGGTGGCGTCCCAGTCGACGGCGGCGGGCCCGTCGGGCGTGGTGTCGGCGTACGGGTCGGCGACGACGTGCGCCGCGGAGAAGACCGTACGGGACGTGAAAGCGCTTCCTCCGCTCAGGGCCAGGGGTTCGGTGCGCGGCTCGTAGGCGCGCAGGGTGCCGTTCGCGTCGGGCAGGTGCAGGGTCACAGCGCGATCTCCGGTACGTCGAGGCGGCGGCCCTCCGCCGAGGACCTCAGGCCCAGTTCGGCGAGCTGGACGCCGCGGGCGCCGGCCAGCAGGTCCCAGTGGTAAGGGGCGTCGGCGTAGACGTGGCGCAGGAACAGCTCCCACTGGGCCTTGAAGCCGTTGTCGAACTCGCCGTTGTCCGGGACCTCCTGCCACTGGTCGCGGAAGACCTCGGTGGCGGGGATGTCCGGGTTCCACACCGGCTTCGGGGTGGCGGAGCGGTGCTGGACACGGCAGTTGCGCAGGCCCGCGACCGCGGAGCCCTCGGTGCCGTCGACCTGGAACTCCACCAGCTCGTCGCGGTTGACGCGGACCGCCCAGGACGAGTTGATCTGCGCGATCGCGCCGCCGTCCAGCTCGAAGACGCCGTACGCCGCGTCGTCGGCGGTGGCGTCGTAGGGCTTGCCGTCCTCGTCCCAGCGCTGGGGAATGTGGGTGGCGGTCAGGGCCTGCACGGAGGTCACGCGGCCGAACAGCTCGTGGAGCACGTACTCCCAGTGCGGGAACATGTCGACGACGATGCCGCCGCCGTCCTCGGCACGGTAGTTCCACGAGGGGCGCTGCGCGGACTGCCAGTCGCCCTCGAAGACCCAGTAGCCGAACTCGCCGCGCACGGACAGGATCCGGCCGAAGAAGCCGCCGTCGATGAGGCGCTTCAGCTTGAGCAGGCCCGGCAGGAACAGCTTGTCCTGGACGACGCCGTGCTTGATGCCGGCCGCCTGCGCGAGGCGGGCGAGCTCCAGGGCGCCGTCCAGGCCGGTGGCCGTGGGCTTCTCGGTGTAGACGTGCTTGCCGGCGGCGATCGCCTTCCTGATCGCCTCCTCGCGGGCCGAGGTCACCTGGGCGTCGAAGTAGATCTCGACGCTCTCGTCGGCGAGGACCGCGTCCAGGTCGGTGGAGACGTGCTCCAGGCCGTGCCGCTCGGCCAGCTCCCGCAGCGCGTACTCGCGGCGGCCGACGAGGACCGGTTCGGGCCACAGCACGGTGCCGCCGCCGAGGTCGAGGCCGCCCTGCTCGCGGATGGCCAGGATGGAGCGGACGAGGTGCTGCCGGTAGCCCATGCGTCCGGTCACACCGTTCATGGCGATACGCACCGTCTTGCGTGTCACGTCGTTCCCTTCGTACGCGGTCCGCGCGCCGCATGCGCCGAGGTTCGGGGCGGGCGATACAGCAAGCGCTTTCTATTCGCTATGAAGCTAGCCTGTGGACGGTGGTCGGGACAAGACCGTGACCCGGGCGAGTTGTTCGAGCAGGCGAACAGCGGCGGGCGGTGGCCGTAAGGTCTGCACGGGACCGGGCCGGAACCGGGCCGGGACGGGTCCGTGCAACCCGTGTGACCCGTGTGGCCCGTGTACGAAGGCGTACGACGAGAGCGCGACCGGAGGACGAGGACATGACGGTGACACTGGCGGACGTGGCGGCCCGCGCCCAGGTCTCCCCCGCGACGGTGTCGCGCGTGCTGAACGGGAACTACCCCGTGGCCGCCTCCACCCGGGACCGGGTGCTCAAGGCGGTCGACGAGCTGGACTACGTGCTCAACGGCCCCGCGAGCGCGCTGGCCGCCGCGACGTCCGACCTGGTCGGGATCCTGGTCAACGACATCGCCGACCCCTTCTTCGGGGTGATGGCCGGGGCGATCCAGTCGGAGATCGTGGGGCCGGGCGGCAGAGCCGGCGGCGAGAGACTCGCCGTGGTCTGCAACACCGGCGGCGCCCCGGAGCGCGAGCTGACCTACCTCACGCTGTTGCAGCGGCAGCGCGCGGCGGCCGTCGTGCTGACCGGCGGGGCGATGGAGGACGCGGCGCACCAGGCGGCGGTGGCGACGAAGCTGCGCAAGCTGTCGGAGGCCGGGACGCGGGTGGTGCTGTGCGGGCGGCCGCCGGCGCCGGAGACCGGGGCGGTCGCGCTGACCTTCGACAACCGCGGGGGCGGCCGGGCGCTCACCGAGCACCTGCTCGGGCTCGGGCACCGGCGCCTCGGCTACATCGCGGGCCCCGAGGAGCGGACCACGACCCGGCACCGGCTGGAGGGACACCGGGCCGCGCTCGCCGCGCACGGCGTCGAGGAGGACCCCCGCTGGACGGTCCACGGCCGCTACGACCGGCAGTCCGGCTACGAGGCCACGCTGGAGCTGCTGCGCAGGGACCCGGCCCTGACCGCGGTCGTCGCCGCGAACGACACGGTCGCGCTGGGGGCGTGCGCGGCGCTGCGGGACTCGGGGCTGCGGATCCCGGCGGACGTGTCGGTGGCCGGCTTCGACGACCTGCCGTTCAGCATCGACGCGGTGCCGGCGCTGACGACGGTCCGGCTGCCGCTGGCGGAGGCGGGGGCGCGGGCGGGGCGGATCGCGATGGGGCGGGAGGAGGCT
>NZ_WWHX01000065.1 GCF_009862125.1 Streptomyces sp. SID5910 | reverse complement strand
GGCCGCGTACCGGGCAGGTCCTGGTCGGCCTCGGCGCCGTCCGCCCTGGCCCGGGCCGTCCGCCGGGCCGGGCCTCCGGCGGGCGTCGGCCCGGGTGCGTCGGTGCGGCGTCCCGCCGGTCGGGCTCCGTCAGCCGACGAGGTTGTCCGCGAGTTCCTCGCCGAGGTTGGCCTCCGTGCCCGGGATGCCGAGGTCCGAGGCCCGCTTGTCGGCCATCGCCAGCAGGCGGCGGATGCGGCCGGCGACGGCGTCCTTGGTCAGCGGCGGGTCGGCGAGGGCGCCCAGCTCCTCCAGGGAGGCCTGCTTGTGCTCCATGCGCAGCCGGCCCGCGGCGGCGAGGTGCTCGGGCACGTCGTCGGCCAGGATCTCCAGGGCCCGCTGCACCCGCGCGCCGGCGGCGACGGCCGCACGGGCCGAGCGGCGCAGGTTGGCGTCGTCGAAGTTGGCGAGGCGGTTGGCGGTGGCCCGCACCTCGCGACGCATCCGCCGCTCCTCCCAGGCCAGCACCGACTCGTGGGCGCCGAGCCGGGTGAGCAGCGCACCGATCGCGTCGCCGTCGCGGACGACGACCCGGTCCACACCGCGCACCTCACGGGCCTTGGCGGCGATCGACAGCCGGCGGGCCGCGCCGACCAGGGCGAGCGCGGCCTCGGGACCCGGGCAGGTCACCTCCAGGGAGGAGGAGCGGCCGGGCTCGGTGAGCGAGCCGTGCGCCAGGAAGGCCCCGCGCCAGGCGGCCTCGGCGTCGCAGGTGGCCCCCGAGACCACCTGCGGCGGCAGGCCGCGGATCGGCCGGCCCCGGCCGTCCACCAGGCCGGTCTGCCGGGCCAGCTGGTCACCGCCCGCTACCACCCGTACGACGTAACGCGAGCCGCGGCGCAGCCCGCCCGGCGCCATCACGATCAGCTCGGAACTGTGCCCGAAGATCTCCAGGATGTCCCGCTTGAGCCGGCGCGCCGCCATCGCGGTGTCCAGCTCCGCCTCGATCACGATGCGCCCGCTCACCAGGTGAAGGCCGCCGGCGAACCGCAGCACGGCGGAGACCTCCGCCTTCCTGCAGCAGGTCCGGGTGACGGGAAGCCGGGAGATCTCATCCTTCACCGCTGCCGTCATCGCCATGGGCCGATCCTTCCATGCATCCGAAAAATACGGTCGTACGCGGCGGCCAGCAGCTCCGGGTCGTGCCTCGGGGTCCCGTCGGTCCGGGCGACCGGAGCGAGTTCGACCGCGGCGCCGAACCGTTTCGCGGCGTCGGCGAGCGAGTCACGGTCCGGCACGGCGGCCTCGTCGGCCAGCACCACGTCCAGGGCGAGTTTAGGGGCGTGTCGTCCCAAAACCTCCAAATGACGCTGCGGGGAGAAGCCCTCGGTTTCTCCGGGCTGCGGGGCGAGGTTCAGGGAGAGCACCCGGCGGGCCTTCGTCTCGGCCAGCGCGTCCAGCAGGTCGGGCACCAGCAGGTGCGGGATGACCGAGGAGAACCAGGAGCCGGGGCCGAGCACCACCCAGTCCGCGTCCAGGACGGCCTCGACCGCCTCGGGGACGGCGGGCGGGTCGTTCGGCACGAGGTGCACGGACTGCACCTCGCCGGGGGTGAGGGCGACGGTGGCCTGTCCCCGTACGGTGTCGACCTCCTCCGGCCGCTCCGGGTCGTGGCCCTTGACCAGGGCCTGGAGCTCCAGCGGGACGGCGGACATGGGCAGCACGCGCCCGTGCGCGCCGAGCAGCTTGCCGACCAGGTCGAGGGCCTGGACATGGTCGCCGAGCTGCTCCCACAGGGCGACGATCAGCAGATTGCCGACCGCGTGTTCGTGCAGGTCGCCCTGGGACTGGAAGCGGTGCTGGATGACGCGGGCCCAGGTCTGGCCCCAGTCGTCGTCGCCGCACAGCGCGGCCAGCGCCTTGCGCAGGTCGCCGGGCGGCAGGACGCCCAGCTCGTCGCGGAGCCGCCCGCTGGATCCGCCGTCGTCGGCCACGGTGACGACGGCGGTCAGGTCGCCGGTGATCCGGCGCAGTGCGGCGAGCGAGGCGGACAGGCCCATGCCGCCGCCGAGGGCGACGACCTTGGGCTGGGTGCCCCGGCGGCGCGGCTTGGCACCGCGCGCCTGTTCGGGCCGGGCGGCGCGGGCGTCGGCGGGTCTGCCACCGCGCCCCTCGGGCACCACCCGGCGCAGCCTGCTCAGCCGCGGAGTACGTCCTGTCATTCCCGTCCCATGTCCCGGTGGACGACCACCGTCTCCACGCCCTCGGCTGCGAGCCGGGCGGCGAGCTTCTCCGACATGGCCACGGACCGGTGCTTGCCGCCGGTGCAGCCGACGGCCACGGTCACATAGCGCTTGCCCTCACGACGGTAGCCCGCGGCGATCAGCTGGAGCAGCTCGGCATAGCGGTCGAGGAACTCCTTGGCCCCGGGCTGGTTGAGGACGTAGGACGACACCTCCTCGTTCAGGCCGGTGAAGGGGCGCAGCTCCGGGACCCAGTGCGGGTTGGGCAGGAAGCGCATGTCCACGACCAGGTCGGCGTCGACCGGCAGGCCGTACTTGAAGCCGAAGGACATGACGGTGGCCCGCAGCTCGGGCTCCTCCTCGCCGGCGAACTGGGCGTCCATCTTGGCGCGCAGTTCGTGCACGTTGAGGCTGGAGGTGTCGATGACCAGGTCGGCGTCGCCGCGCAGCTCGCGCAGCAGCTGCCGCTCGGCGGCGATGCCGTCGACGATGCGGCCGTCGCCCTGGAGGGGGTGCGGTCGGCGCACCGACTCGAAGCGGCGCACCAGGGCCTCTTCGGAGGACTCCAGGAAGACGATGCGCCGGGTGACGCCGCGGGCGTCGAGGTCGGCGAGGGATTCGCGCAGGTTGTCGAAGAAGCGCCGGCCGCGGACGTCCACGACCACGGCGATCCGCGCCACGTTGCCCTGCGAGCGGGCGCCCAGCTCCACCATGGTGGGGATGAGGGCGGGCGGCAGGTTGTCGACGACGAACCAGCCGAGGTCCTCCAGGCACTTGGCGGCCGTCGAGCGGCCGGCTCCGGACATGCCGGAGATGATCACCAACTCGGGGATGGCCGCCTCGTGCGCCCCGGCTGTTTCCTTGGCCGTACTCACCTGTGCTCCGTCGTCCTGGCGTCCGTCGGGCCGGGCCGGCTGCGGCTCCGTCTGCCCGCCGGCCGTGGCCTGCGTCTGTTCTCGTCCTGTTGCGGGCTGTGCGTCGTGCTCGGTCATCTCTCCTGCCCCCGTCGTTCGTCCGGGGTGCCCGCGGGTACGGGCTCCCCCGGGGCATCCTCCGTCGTCCCGGGTGCCCCGTCGTCCTCTTCCATGATCTCTCCGGTCGCCGTGTTGACGGCGGGCGCGGCCGGGGTCGCCCGGGCGAGGGCCACGGCG
The DNA here is from genome assembly GCF_009862125.1 of Streptomyces sp. SID5910. GTDB lineage: Bacteria > Actinomycetota > Actinomycetes > Streptomycetales > Streptomycetaceae > Streptomyces. The sequence continues at coordinate 13,139 of NZ_WWHX01000065.1, read as the reverse complement.
ACCGTCTCGGCCGTCTTGCGGCCTATGCCGGGCACCTCGCAGATCTGGTCGATCGTCGCCGACCGGAGCTTCTTCACCGAACCGAAGTGCTTGATCAGCGCCTGCTTGCGGGTCTCCCCCAGGCCGGGCACGTCGTCCAGGGGGCTCGACCGGAAGCGTTTGGCGCGCTTGGAGCGCTGGTAGGTGATCGCGAAGCGGTGGGCCTCGTCGCGGACCCGCTGGAGCAGGTACAGGCCCTCGCTGGTGCGGGGCAGCACGACCGGGTCGTCCTCGCGGGGCAGCCAGACCTCCTCCAGCCGCTTGGCGAGGCCGCACACGGCGATGTCGTCGATGCCGAGCTCGTCCAGGGCCCGCTGGGCCGCCGCGACCTGCGGCTGTCCGCCGTCGACGACGACGAGCTGGGGCGGGTAGGCGAAGCGCTTGGGGCGGCCGTCCTCGTCCTTGAGCGGCTCCCCCTCCAGGGTCTCGTCGCCGTCCGTCCACTCGCCGGTCCGCTCCTTCTCGGCGAGATAGCGCCGGAAGCGGCGGGTGATGACCTCGTGCATGGAACGGACGTCGTCCTGTCCCTCGAAGCCCTTGATCTGGAACCGGCGGTATTCGCTCTTGCGGGCCAGTCCGTCCTCGAAGACGACCATGGAGGCCACCACGTCGTCGCCCTGGAGGTGGGAGATGTCGTAGCACTCGACGCGCAGCGGGGCGCTGTCGAGGCCGAGGGCCTCGGCGATCTCCTCCAGGGCGCGCGAGCGCGTGGTCAGGTCGGAGGCGCGCTTGGTCTTGTGCAGCACGAGCGCCTGCTGCGCGTTGCGCTGGACGGTCTCCATCAGGGCCTTCTTGTCGCCGCGCTGCGGGATGCGCAGCGACACGCCGGAGCCGCGGCGGTCGGTGAGCCACTGCTGCACCGGCTCGACGAGGTCGGGCAGGGCCGGGACCAGGACCTCCTTGGGGACGGCGTCGCCCCTCTCCTCGCCGTAGAGCTGCTGGAGGGCGTGTTCGACGAGGGCGCCGGTGGTGATGTCCTCCACCTTGTCGGTGACCCAGCCGCGCTGTCCGCGCACGCGTCCGCCGCGCACGTGGAAGATCTGGACGGCCGCCTCCAGCTCGTCCTCGGCGACGGCGATCAGGTCGGCGTCGGTCGCGTCGGCGAGCACGACCGCGCTCTTCTCCATGGCCTTCTTCAGGGCCCCGATGTCGTCGCGCAGGCGGGCCGCCCGCTCGTACTCCATGTCCTCGGCGGCCTCGGCCATCTGCTTCTCCAGGCGGCGCAGATAGGTGCCCGTGCGGCCGGCCATGAAGTCGCAGAACTCGTCGGCCAGGTCCCAGTGGTCGTCGGGGGTGATCCGGCCGACGCAGGGCGCGGAGCACTTGCCGATGTAGCCGAGCAGGCAGGGGCGGCCGGTGCGGGCGGCGTTCTTGAAGACGCCGGCCGAGCAGGTGCGTACCGGGAAGACGCGCAGCAGGAGGTCGACCGTGTCGCGGATGGCCCAGGCGTGTCCGTAGGGCCCGAAGTAGCGCACGCCCTTCTTCTTGTGGCCACGCATCACCTGCACGCGCGGGAACTCCTCGTTCATCGTCACCGCGAGGTAGGGGTAGCTCTTGTCGTCGCGGTACTTGACGTTGAACCGGGGGTCGTACTCCTTGATCCAGGAGTACTCCAGTTGCAGGGCCTCGACCTCCGTGGACACCACCGTCCACTCCACGGACGCGGCGGTGGTGACCATGGTGCGGGTGCGCGGGTGGAGGTGCGCCAGGTCCTGGAAGTAGTTCGCCAGGCGCTGGCGCAGGCTCTTCGCCTTTCCGACGTAGATCACCCGGCGGTGCTCGTCGCGGAACCTGTACACCCCCGGGGTGTCCGGGATCTCTCCCGGCCTGGGGCGGTAGCTGGAGGGGTCGGCCATGACTCACACCCTACTGGCGGGGACCGACAGTCCGGCGGGCCTGTGGACGACGGACGCGGGCCCCTGTGGACAACCGCCGGCGACCTTCCCGGGGACCGTCCGGGGCCGGTCGGTCACGCGCGGTGGCACCGGGAAGCCGGGCCGGTGCGTTCTCGGCCAGGAGTGCGCCGCGGTCCGGCTTCAGGTGTTGTCGGGACTAGGTCAACACGCTTCAATGCGGGGGAACTCGGGGCCCTGGAGCGCGGCGTACGGATGTGGAGACCTCCCCTGCGCCGCGACAGGGGGCGGGCCCCGCGGATTGGCGCCGAACGGTCCGACCAGCCGTTGTGAACATCCACAGAAAGGCCCCTGCATGCCGCACGCCACACAGCACGCGGACACCGACATCGCGGACGTCGTCACCGCGGGCGCCGACACCGCGGAACTCGACTCGGCCCTGCGCGGTGGCCCCTTCCACGTCGCCCTGCGCGCCGCGATCGCCGCCCGTGGACTGCCGCTGCAACGCGTCCAGCACCATCTGTCGCGGCACGGGGTGACGGTGGGCGTCACGAGCCTGAGCTACTGGCAGCAGGGCGCCCGGCGTCCGCAGCGCCCGGAGTCGCTGCGGGCCGTGCGGGCCCTGGAGGAGATACTCCAGCTGCCGGAGGAGTCCCTGATCCGCTTGCTCGCCGAGACCGACGAGCCCGCCTCGGCGCATCGGTCCGCCGTGCGCTCCTACCGGTCCCGTGTCGAGGCCTCCGGCGTCCTGGACCGGCTGCTGGCCGAGCTCGGCCGCCCGTCGGCGGACGACGGGCTGCACACCCTCGGGCACCACGAACGGGTCCGGATCGGGGCCCGGCGCGAGCTGGCGGGACGCGAGTCGCACCTCATCGTCCGCGCCCACCGGGACGGCGTCGACCGCTTCGTCGCCGTCCACCACGGCGACCCGGGGTGCGCGCCCGCGCGGATGGCCGTCCACGCGCTGGAGAACTGCCGCGCGGGGCGCGTCCGCATCCACCACGACACCGGTGTGCTGGTGACGGAGCTGCTCTTCGACACGCGTCTGCGGGCCGGGGACACCTATCTCTTCCGGTACGGCGTCGAGGACGGCACCGCGGGCGTGTCGCACGAGTACGTCCGCGCGTTCGGCGCGGCGGGCGGCCAGTACGCCCTCCAGGTGGGGTTCGACCCGGCGGCGGCGCCCGTGGCCTGCCGGCGGTTCACGCAGCACTCGGCGGCGGCGCCGCGCGGCGGCCGGCGGGAGCTGGCCATGAGCGGGCCGCACCACTCCGTGCACCTCGTGGAGGCGCGGGTGCGGCCGGGCATGCTGGGGATCGCGTGGGACTGGGAGTGAGCGGGCGCTCCTGACGTGGGGCGGTCAGGTCGTCGGAGTCGCGACGATCCGGCCCTGTCGCACGTCGACCCGCAGTTCCACGAGCGCCACGGTCGCCGGGGCGTGCAGCACCTCGCCGGTGCGGGCGTCGAACTCGCTGCCGTGGCAGGAGCAGACGAGCTTGGTCCCCTCCAGCTTCTTGATGGGGCACCCCGCGTGCGTGCAGATCGTGCTGTAGGCCTTCAGCGCGCCGTCCTCCGCCCGGCTCACCACCACGTTCTGGTCCCGGTAGAGCTTCGCGGTGCCCTTGGCGACCTCGCCCTCCGCACCGAGCTCGACGGGCGCGGTCGGCTGGGCGGCCGCGCCGTCGTCGCCCGGTGAGCAGGCGGCCAGACCGAGCCCGGCGACGGGCGTGAGGGCCGCCGAGCGCAGGACGGTACGACGGCTCGGGACGGGGCGGCCGGACATGGCGATCTCCACTGGTCGAAGGTGTGCAGGGCGACGATATCCGGCGGCTCCCGGCGTCCGGCCGGGCGGGTCGGCGTGCGGAGGGTGTGCCGCACTCACCGACGTAAGCGATTGCGCAAGCGTTTACGTCCGCCCCGGGACCGGCTACGCTCCCCGGCAGCACAAGGCAGAACACAGCAGAACACAGCAGGTCACGGCAGAACACAGCAGACGTACGACGGAAGGGGCGCTCCGGTGGCGACGATGGCCGATGTCGCGCGGCGCGCCGGCGTCTCCGTGGCGACCGTCTCGCACGTGCTCAACGACACCCGTCCCGTGCTGCCGCCCACCCGCCGGGCGGTGCTGGACGCCGTCGAGGAGCTCGGTTACACCCCGAACACCCTGGCCCGCTCCCTGGTGACCTCCCGCACCCGTTCCCTCGGGCTCGCGGTGTCGGCGATCAGCAATCCCTACTTCACGGAGATCCTCCAGGGCGTCGAGGCCGAGGCCCTGGCGCACGGCTACAGCCTGCTCATCGCCGACCCGCACGACGACCCCGGGCACGAGCTGGAGGTCGTGCGGCTGCTGCACGAGCGGCGCGTGGACGGCATGATCGTCGCGCCCTCCGCCGAGCCGGCCGCGCTCGTCGCCTATCTGGCCCGCCACCGGGTGCCCGCCGTGTTCCTGGACCGGGTCGTCGACACGCCGGAGGACGGCGGCCCCCGTTACGACCAGGTGTGCGCGGAGAGCGCCGAACCCACCGCTGGGCTGGTCGGCCATCTCGCCGGGCTCGGTCACCGGCGGATCGGCCTGGTCGCGGGCCGGCCGGGGTTCAGCACCACGCGCGAGCGGGTCACCGGGTACCGGGACGGCCTCACCGCCGCCGGGCTGCCGTACGACGAGCGGCTGGTGGTGCACGGCGACTCCGACGCGGCCGGCGGCGAACGGGCCACGGCGGTCCTGCTGTCCCTCGCGGCGCCGCCCACCGCGCTGGTCACCGCCAACAACGCGATGACCCTCGGCGCGCTGCGCGCCCTGCGGGACCGCGGTCTGTCCGTGCCCGGCGACCTCGCCCTGTGCTGCTTCGACGACTTCCCCTGGGCGGACCTGTTCGCTCCGCGCCTGACCGCCGTGGCGCAGCCCAGCAAGGACGTCGGCGCCCAGGCCGTCCGGCTGCTGCTGGAGCGGCTCGCCGCGCCGGACCGGCCGGCACGAACCGTGCGGCTGCCCTGCGCCTTCGTCCACCGCACCTCCTGCGGCTGCCCCGAGCGGCCACGGCACGTCATCGAACCGGACCACGAAAGGACACTCCCGTGATCGTCGTCGCCGGTGAGGCACTGATCGACCTGGTACCGCAGGGCACGGGCGCCCTCGCCGCGCTGCGCCCGGCGCTCGGCGGCGGCCCCTACAACACCGCCGTCGCGCTGGGCCGCCTCGGCTCCCCCGCCGCCTTCTGCTCCCGGGTGTCGTACGACGCCTTCGGCGAGGCGCTGCTGGACCGGCTGCGCGAAACCGGCGTGGACGTGTCGCCGGTGCAGCGCGGGACCGAGCCGACGACGCTCGCCGTGGCCACGGTCGGCACGGACGGCTCGGCCGCGTACTCCTTCTACGTGGAGGGCACCGCGGACCGGCTGTTCACGGTGCCGTCCGCGCTGCCGCCGGGCACGCGCGCGGTGTCCTTCGGCACCTGTTCGCTGGTGCTGGAGCCGGGGGCGAGCGCGTACGAGGAGCTGCTGCGGGAGACGGCGGCGCGGGGCGTGTTCACGGCGCTCGACCCGAACATCCGGGCCGGTCTGATCCCTGACCCGGACGCCTACCGGGCCCGGTTCAAGAGCTGGCTGCCGTCGGTGTCGCTGCTGAAGCTGTCCGCGGAGGACGCCGAGTGGCTGGGCGGCACCCCCCGGGAATGGCTGGCGGCCGGTCCGGCGGCGGTGGTGATCACCCGCGGCGGTGAGGGGCTGACGGCGTTCACCCGCGACGGGGGCGAGTACGCGGTGCCGGGCGAGCGGGTCGAGGTGGTGGACACCATCGGCGCGGGCGACACGGTGAACGCGGCGCTGCTGCACGGCCTTTCGGTGCGGGACGCGCTCGACGAGCACGCGGTGGCCGCGCTGGGCCCGGACGGCTGGGCGGGCCTGCTGGGTTTCGCCGCCCGCGCGGCGGCGGTCACCTGCTCGCGCGCGGGCGCGGAGCCTCCGTACGCCCACGAGGTGGCCGTCTGACGGCCCGCCGTGCTCAGCCGGCCGGCCGTACGGCCCGCAGGGCGCCGGGGCGACGCCCGTCGAGGCGGTCCAGGGCGGCGGCCGTGGCGTCGTCCGCGGGCAGGAGCACGACGATCCACTGGCCGTCCTCGGGCAGCGCGAGCATCTCTTGCAGCAGGCTCAGCGGGCCGGCCTCGGGGTGCCGGACGTGCTGGGTGCCGACGCGTCGCGGGGTCAGGGCGAGGTCGGCGAACCGGTCGGTGAACTCCGCGCCGGCCGTCACCGTCAGCTCGTCGGCCAGCTCGGCGACGTACGGGTCCCGCAGCGGGGCGCTGTGCCGGAGCCGGGCGACCAGGTCGTCGGCGACGCGGTCCCAGTCGGGGTAGGCCTCGCGGGCGCGCTCGTCGGTGAACAGGTGGCGCAGCAGGTTGGGCCGCTCGGCGTCGAGCAGGCCGAGCGGGCCGGTGAGCCGGGCGTAGCCGGCGGTGTGGGCGAGGACGTCGCCGATCCAGTTCAGCACCACGGCGGGGGCGGGTTCCAGCCGGTCCAGGACGGCCCGCACGGTGGGCCGCGCCTCACGGCCGAGCGGCGGGGCCGCCGGGCACAGGAGCGGGTCGCCGCCGTCGGCCTCCTTGGTCAGCCGGCGCAGCACCATCCGGTTGCTCAGGGACAGGTTCAACGCGTCCGCGAGAGCGCCGAGCACCTGGGCGGACGGATGGCGGTCACGGCCCTGTTCGAGCCGGGTGAGGTACTCGACGCTGACGCCGGCGAGCGTCGCCAGTTCGGCGCGGCGCAGGCCGGGCGTGCGACGGCGGGGGCCGGCGGGCAGCCCCACCTCGGCAGGGCCGACGGACTCCCGCTGGCTGCGCAGAAACGTGCCCAACTCGTTGTCGCTCACCCGGGGAACGTACCAACCCGCGCGGGCGGGAGGGTGGCCCTGCGACTACCACGCTCACGCCGGTCTCCCTGCCGGGGCGCGGGGCCCGCAGGGTGGTCGGCATGACCAACGACACCGCCACCACCGCCGCCACTCCCCTGCCGGTCGCCCCCGGCCAGTGGGCTCTCGACCCCTTGCACTCCGCCGTGAACTTCACGATCCGCCATCTCGGCATCGCCAAGGTGCGGGGGCGTTTCAACGGTGTGGAGGCCGGCCTCTTCGTCGGCGAGACGGCCGGGGACGTCCGGGTGTCCGCGACGATCGACCTGGCCTCCGTCGACACGGGCAACGCCGACCGGGACGCGCACGTGCGCGCCGCCGATCTGCTCGACGTGGAGAAGCGTCCGACGATGACCTACCGCTCGACCCGGGTGTCGGGCGAGGGCGAGGACTGGGTCATGGAGGGCGAGCTGACGATCGGGGACGTGACCCGGCCCGTCACGCTCGCCGTGGAGTTCGGCGGGCTGGTGGACGTGCCCATGGACGGCAGCCGGCACGCCGGGTTCGAGGCGACGGGTGAGATCCGGCGCAGCGAGTTCGGGCTGGACTTCGCTCCGGGGCTGCTCGGGGACGTGGTGAAGATCCAGCTCGACATGCAGTTCGTGGAGCCGGCGGGCGCCTGAGCCGCCGGATACGCGGACGCGCGGACGCGCCGTGTCCCACGGGGTCTTCCGTGGGACGCGGCGCGTCCTTGTGCGGGCGTTCCCGTGCGGCTACGCCTTGGTCGTCCGCGTCGTCTTCTTCGCGGCGGTCTTGGCCGGGGTTTTCGCGGTGGTCTTCGCCGTGGTGGCGCCGACCTTCTTGGTGGCCGTCTTGCGGGCGGTGGCCTTGGCCGCCACCGTCTTGGCCGCCTTGCGCGTGGCCTGCGCCGGGATCGCGTCGCTGACGCGGTCGGCGCCGAGGATGTCCCTGAGGAACTTGCCGGTGTGGCTGGCCGGGACTCCGGCGATCTCCTCCGGCGTGCCTTCGGCGACCACCAGGCCACCGCCGGCGCCGCCCTCGGGACCCATGTCGACGACCCAGTCGGCCGTCTTGATCACGTCGAGGTTGTGCTCGATGACGATGACCGTGTTGCCCTTGTCGACCAGGCCGGACAGGACGGTGAGCAGCTTGCTGATGTCCTCGAAGTGCAGACCGGTGGTCGGCTCGTCCAGGACGTAGACCGTGCGGCCGGTGGAGCGGCGCTGGAGCTCGCTGGCGAGCTTCACGCGCTGTGCCTCACCGCCGGACAGGGTGGTCGCGGACTGGCCGAGCCGGACGTAGCCGAGGCCGACGTCCTTGAGGGTCTTCATGTGCCGGGCGATCGCGGGGACCGCCTCGAAGAAGTCGGTGGCCTCCTCGATCGGCATGTTCAGGACGTCGGCGATGGACTTGCCCTTGTAGTGGACCTCCAGGGTCTCCCGGTTGTACCGGGCACCGTGGCAGACCTCGCACGGGACGTAGACGTCCGGGAGGAAGTTCATCTCGATCTTGATCGTGCCGTCGCCCGCGCAGTTCTCGCAGCGGCCGCCCTTGACGTTGAAGGAGAACCGGCCCGGCATGTAGCCGCGGACCTTCGCCTCGGTCGTCTCGGCGAACAGCTTGCGGATGTGGTCGAAGACGCCGGTGTACGTCGCCGGATTGGACCGCGGGGTGCGGCCGATGGGCGACTGGTCGACGTGGACGACCTTGTCGACGAGGTCGTCGCCCTCCACGCGCGTGTGCCGTCCGGGCACGCTGCGGGCGCCGTTCAGCTCCCGCGCGAGGTGGGTGTAGAGGATGTCGTTGACCAGGGTCGACTTGCCGGAGCCGGAGACGCCCGTCACCGCGGTGAAGACGCCCAGCGGGAAGGACACGTCGATGTCCTGGAGGTTGTTCTCCCGGGCCCCGTGCACGGTGAGCCGGCGGGACGGGTCCTGCGGGCGGCGCACGTCGGGCAGCGGGATGGCCTTCTTGCCCGACAGGTACAGGCCGGTCTGCGACTCGGCGTTGTCGAGCAGCTCCTTCACCGAGCCGCTGTGCACCACCTTGCCGCCGTGCTCACCGGCGCCGGGGCCGATGTCGACGATCCAGTCGGCGACCTTGATGGTGTCCTCGTCGTGCTCGACGACGATGAGCGTGTTGCCCATGTCGCGGAGCCGGACGAGGGTCTCGATCAGCCGGTGGTTGTCGCGCTGGTGCAGGCCGATGGACGGCTCGTCGAGGACGTACAGCACGCCGACGAGTCCGGAGCCGATCTGGGTGGCCAGGCGGATGCGCTGGGCCTCGCCGCCGGAGAGCGTGCCGGCCGCCCGGTTCAGCGAGAGGTAGTCGAGGCCGACGTCGACCAGAAAGCGCAGCCGCTCGTTGACCTCCTTCAGCACGCGCTCGGCGATCTTCTTGTCGCGGGCGCTGAGCTTCAGCTCGCCGAGGAAGTCGGCGCAGTCGCTGATGGACATCGCCGAGACCTCGGCGATCGACTTGCCCATGACGGTGACCGCGAGGACGAGCGGCTTCAGGCGGGTGCCCTCACAGGTGGGGCAGGGCACCTCGCGCATGTAGCCCTCGAAGCGCTCGCGGCTGGCGTCGCTCTCGGACTCGCTGTGCCGGCGCTTGACGAAGGGGACGGCGCCCTCGAAGGCCGTGGTGTAGCGGCGCTCGCGCCCGTAGCGGTTGCGGTAGCGGACCTCGACCTGCGTCTTGTGCCCGTACAGCAGGGCCTTGCGGGCCCGCAGGGGCAGCCCCGCGAACGGGATGTCCGTGCGGAAGCCCAGCGCCTCGGCGAGGGCGCCGATCAGGCGGGCGAAGTAGTCCTTGGTGTGCCCGTGCGACCAGGGGTGGATGGCGCCCTCGTCCAGGGACTTGTCCGGGTCCGGGACGATCAGCTCCGGGTCGACCTCCATGCGGGTGCCGATGCCGGAGCAGTCGGGGCAGGCGCCGAAGGGCGAGTTGAAGGAGAAGGAGCGGGGCTCCAGCTCCTCGAAGGACAGGTCGTCGTACGGGCAGTACAGGTGCTCCGAGTACATGCGCTCGCGCTCGGGGTCGTCCTCGGGGAGGTCGACGAAATCGAGCACGACCATGCCGCCGGACAGGCCGAGCGCGGTCTCCACGGAGTCGGTGAGGCGCCGCTTGGCGGAGTCCTTGACGGTGAGGCGGTCGACGACCACCTCGATGGTGTGCTTCTCCTGCTTCTTCAGCGTGGGCGGCTGGGAGAGCTGGACGGTCTCGCCGTCCACCCGCGCGCGGGAGTAGCCCTTGGTCTGGAGGTCGGCGAAGAGGTCGACGAACTCGCCCTTGCGCTCGCGCACCAGCGGCGACAGCACCTGGAAGCGGCTGCCCTCCGGCAGCTCCAGCACCTTGTCGACGATGGCCTGCGGCGACTGGCGCGAGATCGGCCGGCCGCACTCGGGACAGTGCGGCTTGCCGATGCGGGCGAAGAGCAGGCGCAGGTAGTCGTAGACCTCGGTGATGGTGCCGACCGTGGAGCGCGGGTTGCGCGAGGTCGACTTCTGGTCGATGGAGACCGCCGGGGAGAGGCCCTCGATGAAGTCGACGTCCGGCTTGTCCATCTGGCCGAGGAACTGCCGGGCGTAGGAGGAGAGCGACTCCACGTAGCGCCGCTGGCCCTCGGCGAAGATCGTGTCGAAGGCCAGGGAGGACTTGCCCGACCCGGACAGGCCCGTGAAGACGATGAGCGAGTCGCGAGGCAGGTCGAGCGAGACGTTCTTCAGATTGTGCTCGCGCGCGCCACGGACGATGAGACGGTCGGCCACGCCGGTCCGCACCTTTCTTGAGAGAAGTGACAGGGGCGGGGCCCCCGTCTTTCTCAGACTAGGGGGAGCCACTGACAACGCCGGTCGGGTTCACCGGTTGTCAACAAACCCCGACTCCCCAGCATGCCCGACGCCGCACTCGACCATATAGCACGCGCATTCGATTTACGGGGGTCGTCGGCCACCTTCACCCGAACGTGTGGTGCGGTCTAGGGTCGACGGCATGATTGATCACGTGCGTGACCTGGCGTCTGTACGGGACGCCACCGAGCGGCTGCTGACCGCTGTCGGCAAACTGGACAACGCGGGCGTGACGGACCAGTCACGGCTTCCCGGCTGGACCCGCGGCCATGTCCTCGCCCACCTCGCCCGCAACGCGGACGCCCTCGTGAACGTCCTGGAGGGCCGCCCCATGTACGTCTCCGCCGAGGCCCGGGACGCCGACATCGAGCGGGACGCCCCGCGCCCCCTGGACGCGCAGCTCACGGACGTGCGCGAGAGCGCCGCCCGCTTCCAGGAGGCCGGCGCCGCCCCCGCCGACTGGTCGCGTACGCTCACGCTGCGCAACGGGGTCACCGACTCGGCGTCCCGGCTGCCCTTCCGGCGCTGGGTCGAGGTGGAGCTGCACCACGTGGACCTCGGGATCGGCTACGAGCTGGAGGACCTTCCGGAGGAGTTCACCGAGCGGGAGATCGCCTTCCTCGCCGCCCGGTTCGACGGGCACCCGGACGTGCCGCCCACCCGCCTGACGGACGGTACGCGCGCGTGGCGGACGGGCCGCGAGGACGACGGGGCCGGGGTGAGCGTCACCGGGGCACCCGCCGACCTGCTGGGCTGGCTCGCCGGACGGCGCGAGGGAGCCGCGTTGACCGTGGACGGGGGCACGCTGCCCGCGCTGCCGCCGCTGTAGGCCGGGAAGGGGGCTGCGGACCGCCTCCCGGCGATAGGCTGACGACCATGACCTACAGCGGAGAGGTGCGGGTCGGCGGCCCCGCCCAGGTGCACGAGCTCAAGGACCTGATGATCACCAAGGTCGCGGTCGGCCCGATGGACAACAACGCCTATCTGCTGCGCTGCCGGGCCACCGACGAGCAGATGCTGATCGACGCCGCGAACGACGCGCACACCCTGCTCGGCACGATCGGTGACGACGGCATCGCCTCCGTCGTCACCACCCACCGGCACGGCGACCACTGGCAGGCGCTCGCCGAGGTCGTCGCGGCCACCGGCGCCCGTACCCACGCCGGCCGGCACGACGCCGAGGGCATTCCCGTGCCCACCGACGTGCCGGTCGACGACGGCGACACCATCCGGGTGGGGCAGGTGGAACTCACCGCCCGCCACCTGGTCGGACACACACCGGGCTCGATCGTCCTCGTCTACGACGACCCGCACGGGCACCCGCACGTGTTCACCGGGGACTGCCTCTTCCCCGGCGGCGTGGGCAACACCTTCAAGGACCCGAAGGCGTTCGCCACCCTGATCCACGACGTAGAGACCAAGATCTTCGACGCTCTCCCCGACGAGACGTGGGTCTACCCGGGGCACGGCGACGACACCACGCTGGGCGCGGAACGCCCGCATCTGCCGGAGTGGCACGCGCGCGGCTGGTGAGCCGCCGTACGCACCCCGTGTGATCCGACGACGGTTCCCTCAGGTGTCGGCGCGTCCCGCGCCCGCCAGCGCCGCGACCCGCTCCACGCCGAACGCGTATCCCTGCACACCGCAGCCCGCGATGACTCCGTCGGCGCGCTGCGAGACGTAGGAGTGGTGCCGGAACGGCTCGCGCTGGTGGATGTTGGAGATGTGGACCTCCACCACCGGAAGCCCGTCGCAGGTGTTGAGCGCATCCAGGATCGCGACGGACGTGTGCGAGTACGCGGCGGGGTTGATCACGATCCCGCAGTGGTTCAGCCGTGCCTCGTGGATCCAGTCGACCAGTTCGCCCTCGTGGTTGGACTGGCGGAAGTCCACCGTGCCGCCGTGTGCCGCGGCCGTCTTGGCGCACAGGGCCTCGACGTCGGCGAGGGTGTCGGAGCCGTAGATCTCCGGCTGGCGCTGGCCGAGCAGGTTCAGGTTGGGCCCGTTGAGGATCATGATCGGGGCGTTGGCCAGGGTGCGGGGCACGTCTTCCTCCGGTCCGTTCGCGGTGCGGCGGCCCTTGACCGGCCGGCGCTCGCCCCGGTTTATCACGGTGCGTCGGCGGCGCGGCCGGCCGTATCCTCCGCGCATGCCCCCGACGATCATGTACCCGCCCAAGCCCTCGCCCGGAGACCGCGTGGCGGTGATATCGCCCGCGTCGGGTCTGCCCGGACTGTTCCCGCGCCCCTACGAGTTGGGCCTGGAGCGGCTGCGCGAGGAGTTCGGTCTGGAACCGGTCGAGTATCCGGCCACCCGCAAGATGGGCTCCACACCGCGGGAACGGGCCGACGACATCCACGCGGCCTTCGCCGACCCGGACGTCAAGGCCGTGTTCGCGTCGATCGGCGGTGACGACCAGATCACCGTCCTGCCGTATCTGGACCGGGAGTTGCTGCGGGCCCACCCGAAGCCGTTCTTCGGGTGGAGCGACAACACGAACCTGCTGGCCTTTCTGCGCACCACGGGAATCGTGGC
>NZ_WWHX01000638.1 GCF_009862125.1 Streptomyces sp. SID5910 | reverse complement strand
TGCACCCGCCCCGTCTACGACCTCCGCCCGGGCTCGCCCGACCTGGCCTCCTTCCCGCGCGCCGAGTGGCTGAAGGCGGCCCGCCGCGCCCTCACCGCCGCCCCGCACGACGCCCTCGGCTACGGCGACCCCCGCGGGCGCCCGGAGCTGCGGACCGCGCTGGCCGGCTACCTCGCCAGGGCCCGCGGCGTGCGCGCCGACCCCGAACGCCTGCTGGTCCTCGGCGGGTTCGCGCACGGCCTGACCCTGCTCGCGGCCCTGCTGAAGGCACGCGGCGTGCACACCGTCGCCGTCGAGTCGTACGGCCTCCACGTGCACCGCGACCTGCTGACCGCCGCCGGACTGCGCACCGTCCCGCTGCCCTTCGACGCGCGCGGCACCGACCCCGTCGGGCCGGACGGCGCGGGCGCCGTGCTGCTCACGCCCGCCCACCAGTTCCCGATGGGCGTGCCCCTGCACCCCGACCGGCGGGCCGCCGTCGTGGACTGGGCGCGGCGCACCGGAGGACTGGTCCTGGAGGACGACTACGACGGCGAGTTCCGCTACGACCGCCAGCCCGTCGGCGCCCTCCAGGGCCTGGACCCCGACCGCGTCGTCTATCTCGGCACCGCCAGCAAGTCCCTCGCCCCCGGCCTCAGGCTGGCGTGGGCCGTGCTCCCGCCGGGCCTCGCCGACGACCTCACGGCATCCCGCGGCGGCCTCGACACCAGCGGCGTGCTGGACCAGCTGACCCTGGCCGAGTTCCTGACCTCCGGCGCCTACGACCGCCACGTCCGCTCCGCCCGTCTGCGCTACCGGCGCCGCCGGGACGCCCTGGTCGCGGCGCTCGCCGACCGCGCGCCCGCGGTGCGGGTCACCGGGATCGCGGCCGGCCTGCACGCCGTCCTCGGACTGCCGCCCGGCACCGAGCAGCAGGTGGTCCGCGCGTCGGCCTGGCAGGGCCTCGGCCTGTACGGCCTGTCCGTCTTCCGCCACCCGGAGGCCGTCACCGAACCGCGGGACGCCGTGGTCGTCGGCTACGGCACCCCGCCCGACCACGCCTGGACGGGGGCTCTGGACGCGCTGTGCCGGGCGCTGCCGTAGAGTCCACCCGCGGCGCGGGCCGTACACTCGATCGGCCCAACTGTCGTACACCTGCGCGGACAACGGGGAGAGACGGACATGGCGGAGACCCGGCGACGGCTGCGGTCGAGCACGGTGGTGCTCGGCGGCATGGGAGTGCTCGCGGCGGCCCTGAGCGCGTGCGGCTCGGACCCCGACCGCCGCTGCGTGGACCGCGACAGCTACGACTACCTCAACGGCTACAAGGTCGTCGCCGACAAGAACTGCAAGTCGGGCTCGTCCGGCAGCTCTTCGAGCAAGGGCCGCAAGACCTCACGCGTCACCGACGCCGACTGGTACTACGACGCCGACGTCAGCAGGGGCTGGGCCGACTCCGGCACCTTCAGCCGCGACGAGGCCGTCGACCGGGGCGGCTTCGGCTGCTCGGGCTCCGGCAGCGGCGGCGGCTGACCCCCGTGGAACGCCGTACGACCACCCCGCGCCCCGGCTGGCAGCAGACCGTCGAGGAACAGGGCCTCATCTACCCCCTCACCCGCTACCCCGACGACTCCCTGCGCCCCTACTGGGACGAGAGCGCCTACTACGTCTTCTCCCTGCCCGAGGTGGAGGCGCTGGAGGAGACCGTCGAGGAACTGCACCGCATGTGCCTGGCGGCGGCGGAGCACATCGTCACCGCCGGCCGCTTCGGCGACCTCGGCATCACCGACCCGCGCGTCGTCCGGGCGGTCACCGAGGCCTGGCACCGCCGCGCCGAACTCCCCTCCGTCTACGCCCGCTTCGACCTGCGCTACGACGGCACGGGCCCCGCCAAGCTCCTGGAGTACAACGCGGACACCCCGACCTCCCTGGTCGAGGCGGCGTCCCCGCAGTGGTTCTGGATGGAGGAGCGCTTCCCCGGCGCCGACCAGTGGAACAGCCTCCACGAACGCCTCGTCGACGCATGGAAGAAGCAGGCCGCCCTCCTCCCGCCGGGCAGCCCCCTGTACTTCGCCCACTCCTCGGAGGACGAGCTCGGCGAGGACCTGATGACGGTCGCCTACCTCAAGGAGACCGCCGAGCAGGCCGGCCTGGCCACCGACTGGCTGGCGATGGAGGAGATCGGCTGGGACCGCCTGTCGGGCCGCTTCGTGGACACGAAACTCCGCTTCATCCGCGGCATCTTCAAGCTCTACCCCTGGGAGTGGCTCACCACCGACCGCTTCGCCGGCCACGTCCTGGACACCCTCGACAACGGCGGCGGCACCGGCACCACCCTGTGGATCGAACCGGCCTGGAAGATGCTCCTCAGCAACAAGGCCCTCCTGGCCATCCTCTGGGAGCTCTACCCCGACCACCCGAACCTCCTCCCGTCCTACCTGAACGGCCCACGCGACCTGGCCACGACGACGGGCTGGGTAGCGAAACCCCTCCTGGGCCGAGAGGGCGCAGGCATCACGCTCCACAAGCCGGGCACGAACCCAACCCCGCGCGACGAACCGTGCTGCTACCAGGAACTGGCCCCCTTGCCCACCTTCGACGACAACCACGTGGTCCTGGGCGCGTGGGTGGTGGAAAACGAGTCAGCGGGCCTGGGCATCAGAGAGTCGAGCGGCTTGATCACGGACGAGTACGCAAGATTCCTACCCCACGTGATCCTTTAAAGAGGCGTCGGGAAAGGCGCCCCGTCAGGGGCGCGGGGCTGTGACATGTGCGGCTCCGCCGCGTGGGCGCGACCAGCCACAACCCACCCGCACCCCGAGACGCACAGAACCCCGCAGACGCGTTCCGGTACGCTGACCGCGGGGCCGTGACTGGCGCGCAGGGATGGAAAAACCATCGGGGAGCGGCCCAGGAAGAACACGTGCCGTGCGCCTGGGCCGACCCGAACGCCGACCACAACGTCCGGAGACCCCCATGCCCGCAGACCTCACCCCCGAGTCCGTCGCCTACCGAGCCGCGCTGCAAGCGATCCGCACCGTCGAGCCCCGCGTAGCCGACGCCATCGGCCAGGAGCTCGCCGACCAGCGCGAGATGCTCAAGCTGATCGCCTCGGAGAACTACGCGTCCCCGGCCACCCTGCTGACCATGGGCAACTGGTTCAGCGACAAGTACGCCGAGGGCACCGTCGGCCGCCGCTTCTACGCCGGCTGCCGCAACGTCGACACGGTCGAGTCACTCGCCGCCGAGCACGCGCGCGAGCTCTTCGGCGCCCGCCACGCCTACGTCCAGCCGCACTCCGGCATCGACGCCAACCTCGTCGCCTTCTGGGCCGTGCTCGCCGACCGCGTGGAGGCGCCGTTCCTCCAGAAGACCGGCGTCCGCCAGATCAACGACCTCTCCGAGGCCGACTGGGCCGAGCTGCGCCAGGCCTTCGGCAACCAGCGCATGCTCGGCATGTCCCTCGACGCCGGCGGCCACCTCACCCACGGCTTCCGCCCGAACATCAGCGGCAAGATGTTCGACCAGCGCTCCTACGGCACGGACCCGGCCACCGGCCTCATCGACTACGAGGCCCTGCGCGCCCAGGCCCGCGAGTTCAAGCCGCTGATCGTCGTCGCCGGCTACTCCGCGTACCCGCGCCTGGTGAACTTCCGCATCATGCGCGAGATCGCCGACGAGGTCGGCGCGACCCTCATGGTCGACATGGCGCACTTCGCGGGCCTCGTCGCCGGCAAGGTCCTCACCGGCGACTTCGACCCGGTTCCGCACGCCCAGATCGTCACGACGACCACCCACAAGTCGCTGCGCGGCCCGCGCGGCGGCATGGTCCTGTGCGACGACTCCCTCAAGGACCAGGTCGACCGCGGCTGCCCGATGGTCCTCGGCGGCCCGCTCCCGCACGTCATGGCCGCCAAGGCCGTCGCCCTCGCCGAGGCCCGGCAGCCCGCGTTCCAGGACTACGCCCAGCGCATCGTCGACAACGCCCGCGCCCTCGCCGAGGGCCTGATGCGCCGCGGCGCCACCCTGGTCACCGGCGGCACGGACAACCACCTCAACCTGATCGACGTGGCCTCCTCCTACGGCCTCACCGGCCGCCAGGCCGAGCAGGCCCTGCTGGACTCCGGCATCGTCACCAACCGCAACGCCATCCCGGCCGACCCGAACGGCGCCTGGTACACCTCCGGCATCCGCATCGGCACCCCGGCGCTGACCACGCGCGGCCTCGGCACCGCCGAGATGGACGAGGTCGCCGGCCTCATCGACCGCGTCCTGACGGCCGCCGAGCCGGGCACCACCAAGTCGGGCGCGCCCTCGAAGGCGTCCCACGTCCTGGACGAGAAGATCTCCGACGAGATCTCCCGCCGCGCGACGGACCTGGTGGCGGGCTTCCCGCTGTACCCGGAGATCGACCTCGGCTGACCGCACCCCGCAGCGGGGAACTGCGCGATCAGCCACCACGATCCGCAGTTCCCCACGCACAGAGCCCCCCGGTCGCTCTGAGACAATGAAGAACATGGCCTCTGAACGTCCCCGCGTGCTCTCCGGTATCCAGCCGACCTCCGGCTCGTTCCACCTCGGCAACTACCTCGGCGCCGTCCGCCAGTGGGTCGACATGCAGAACACCCACGACGCGTTCTACATGGTCGTCGACCTGCACGCGATCACGGTCCCGCAGGACCCGAAGGTGCTCCGGGAGAACACCCGCGTCGCCGTCGCCCAGCTCCTCGCGGCCGGTCTCGACCCGGAGCACTGCACCCTCTTCGTGCAGAGCCACGTGCCCGAGCACGCCCAGCTCGGCTGGCTGATGAACTGCATCACCGGCTTCGGCGAGGCCTCCCGGATGACCCAGTTCAAGGACAAGTCCGCCAAGCAGGGCAGCGACCGCACCACCGTCGGCCTGTTCACGTACCCGATGCTGATGGTCGCCGACATCCTGCTCTACCAGGCCGACCAGGTCCCCGTCGGCGAGGACCAGCGCCAGCACCTGGAGCTGACCCGCGACCTCGCCGACCGGTTCAACCAGACCTACGGCGACACCTTCACCATGCCGAGCGCGTACATCCTCAAGGAGACCGCGAAGATCTACGACCTTCAGGACCCGACCGCCAAGATGAGCAAGTCGGCGGCCACCCCGAAGGGCCTGATCAACCTGCTCGACGAGCCGAAGGCCACCGCGAAGAAGGTCAAGAGCGCGGTCACCGACACCGACACGGTGATCCGCTTCGACCGGGAGCACAAGCCCGGCGTCAGCAACCTGCTGACGATCTACTCCACGCTCACCGGCACCACGGTCCCCGAGTTGGAGCAGCAGTACGAGGGCAAGGGATACGGCGCCCTGAAGACGGACCTCGCCGAGATCATGGTCGAGTTCGTGTCGCCCTTCCGGGAGCGCACCCGGCAGTACCTGGACGACCCCGAGACCCTGGACGCGGTGCTGGCCAAGGGCGCGGAGAAGGCGCGCGCCGTCGCCGCGGAGACCCTCGCCCGGGCCTACGACGGCATGGGATTCCTGCCCGCCAAGCACTGACCGGCGGTGCCCCGCCGAGCGCCCGGCACGCCACCGTAGCGCTGCACATCACTCCGGTTGCGCCTGCCCGGGACGGGGTCGTGGCCGTACAGTCGATAACCGGGTGGCCGCATCGGCGGCCACCGCCGCGCGCCGGTGGGCGGGCGGCACCGACAGAACGACAGGGAGACGACGTGGGGACCGTAACGATCGGCGTGTCGATCGCGGTCCCGGAGCCTCACGGCAGCCGGCTTCAGCAGCTGCGCGCGGGCTTCGGCGACGCCGCGGCGCACGGCATCCCCACGCACGTCACGCTGCTGCCGCCGACCGAGATCGACGGCGCGGTACTGCCCGCCGTCGAGTCGCACCTGGCCGAGGTGGCGGCCCGCGGCCGGCCCTTCCCGATGCGGCTGTCCGGCACCGGGACGTTCCGCCCGCTGTCGCCGGTGGTCTTCGTCCAGGTCGTCGAGGGCGCGGCGGCCTGCTCCTGGCTCCAGAAGCGGGTCCGCGACTCCTCCGGGCCGGTCCCGCGCGAGTTGCAGTTCCCGTACCACCCGCACGTCACGGTCGCGCACGGCATCGACGAGGCCGCGATGGACCGCGCGTACGAGGAGCTGGCCGACTACGAGGCACAGTGGCCGTGCACCGGCTTCGCGCTCTACGAGCAGGGCGCCGACGGGGTGTGGCGCAAGCTGCGCGAGTTCCCGTTCGGCAGCGCGGTCGTGCCGCCGCAGGCCGGACGCGTGGAGAGCGGCTCCCTGCCCACCCGCTAGCCGGCCTCACACCGGAAGCCGCCGGAACACCGCGCGCGGCAGGTGCCGCACCGCCGACATCACCACCCGCAGCGCGCCCGGCACCCACACCGTCTCCGAGCGGCGCCGCAGCCCCAGCTCGATGGCCGACGCGACCGCCTCGGGCGTCGTCGCGAACGGCGCCTCCTCCATCCCGGCGGTCATCCGCGACCGCACGAACCCGGGGCGTACGACCATGACGTGCACGCCCGTGCCGTGCAGCGCGTCGCCGAGGCCCTGCGCGAAGACGTCCAGGCCGGCCTTGCTGGAGCCGTAGATGAAGTTGGCCCGGCGGGCCCGCTCCCCGGCGACGGACGACAGCACCACCAGCGAGCCGTGCCCCTGCGCCTGGAGCGCGCGGGCGCTCACCAGCCCGGCCGAGACCGCGCCGGTGTAGTTGGTCTGCGCGACCCGCACGGCGTTCAGCGGCTCGCGCTCGTCGTGCGCCTGGTCGCCGAGGATGCCGAACGCGAGCAGCACCAGGTCGACGTCGCCCTCGGCGAACACCTTGCCGAGCGCCTCCTCGTGGGACTCGGGGTCCAGGGCGTCGAAGGCGACGGTGCGCACCTCGGCGCCGAGGGCGCGCAGCTGCCCGGCCGCCTCGTCCAGCGCGGGGGAGGGGCGCCCGGCCAGCCACACGGTGCGGGTGCGGCGGGCGACCAGGCGGCGCGCGGTGGCCAGCGCGATCTCGGACGTACCGCCGAGGACGAGCAGGGACTGGGGGAGGCCGAAGGCGTCCTTCACGACAGCTCCAGAGGGGTCACAGGGCGAGGTCACAGGGCGAGGCGCCGGGACAGGTCGGACATGAACACCCCGCGCGGGTCCAGCTCCGCGCGCAGGGCGCGGAAGTCGTCCAGGCGCGGGTACATCGCGGCGAGCAGCTCGGGCCGCAGCCGGGAGTCCTTGGCGAGGTAGACCCGGCCGCCCGCCTCGGCGACCTCCTCGTCCAGCTCGTCGAGGAACGCACCGAGCCCGTGCAGTCCGGCCGGGACGTCCAGGGCGAGGGTCCAGCCGGGCACCGGGAACGACAGCCAGCCCGGGTCGGCCTCCCCGAACCGCTTGAGGACGGCGAGGAAGGACGGGCAGCGGTGCGCGGAGATGCGCCGCACGATCCGGCGCAGGGTCTCCTCCCGGCCGTGACCGACGACGAACTGGTACTGCACGAAGCCGCCGCGGCCGTAGATCCGGTTCCAGTGCGGCACCCCGTCCAGGGGGTGGAAGAACGTGGGGATCCGCTGGAGCTGCCCGCGGCGCGCGCGGGGCGCCTTGCGGTACCAGAGCTCGTTGAACAGGCCCACGCTCGTCCGGCTCAGCAGCCCCTCCGGCAGGAAGGCGGGGGCGGCCGGCAGGCGGGAGGTGCGGAAGGCCAGCGGCTCGCGCCGGGCGCGGGCGGGCAGCGCGTCCAGCGGCGCGTGGTCGCCGCGGGTGAGGACCGCGCGGCCGGTCGCCGCGCCGCGCGCGAGGAGGTCGATCCAGGCGACCGAGTAGCGGTAGCGGTGGTCGGTGGCCGTCAGGCGGGCCATGAGGTCGTCGAGGTCGGCGGCGCGCTCGGTGTCCACCGACATCAGTGACGTCGCGACCGGCTGGAGCCGCACCGTCGCCGTGAGGATCACCCCGGTCAGGCCCATGCCGCCGGCGGTCGCGTCGAACAGCGGCGTGCCCCGCTCCACGGTGCGCACCCCGCCGTCGGCGGTGAGCAGCTCCAGGGACAGCACGTGCCGGGCGAACGAGCCGGACACGTGGTGGTTCTTGCCGTGGATGTCCGCGCCGATCGCCCCGCCGACCGTCACATAGCGGGTGCCGGGCGTCACCGGCACGAACCAGCCGAGCGGCAGCAGCACCTCCATCAGCCGGTGCAGGGACACACCCGCGTCGCACAGCACCGTGCCGCCGTCTGCGTCGATGGCGTGGATGCGGTCCAGGCCCGTCATGTCGAGCACGGCACCGCCCGCGTTCTGCGCCGCGTCGCCGTACGCCCGGCCCAGCCCCCTCGGGATGCCGCCGCGTGCCCCGCAGTCCCGGACGGCCGCCGCCGCCTCCTCGTACGTCCGCGGACGGATCAGACGGGCCGCGGTGGGCGCGGTGCGGCCCCAGCCGGTGACGGGGCCCCACTCGGCCACGGGAACGGTGTCGGCAGACATGCCGGTGACCGTATCCCCCCAGGACGAACGATCAGTTCCGGAACATCCCGGCCCTCCCCGAAACGGGTGATTAATGGTATGTCGCCCCATCATGCCGGACTTACCGCGCCGTGGGAGTGAACAGTGAGTCCCCATGGACGACCTCGACATGGACCACCGGATCGTGACGGCGCTCAGAGCCTGCGGCACGGACCCGCGCGTGGCCGGTGCCGCGCGCGCCCTGTCCTGGGCCGGGGAGCACGGAGCGCTGTGGCTCGCGGCGGGCCTCACCGGAGCCGCCGTGGACCGCTCCCGCCGCACGGCCTGGCTGCGGGGCACCGCGCTCACCGCGGGCGCGCACCTGGCCAGCATGGGGGTGAAGCGGGTCGTGCGCCGCCCCCGCCCCGCACACGTCCAGCCCCTGGTGCGCACCGCCGGCCGGCACTCCTTCCCCAGCTCCCACGCCACCTCCGCCGCGGCCGCCGCCGTCGTCTTCGGCGCGCTCGGCGTGCGCGCGGCCTGGCCGCTGGCCGCCGCCGTGTGCGTGTCCCGGCTGGTCGTCGGCGTCCACTACCCGTCCGACGTCGCGGCGGGCGCCGCCCTGGGTGCGCTCACCGCCCGGCTCGGCGCCGGCTGGATGCGGGGAGCGACCCGGTGACCGACACGGCCGTCCTGCGGCAGCGCGCCCCCGAACAGCCCCCGCAGTCCGCCCCGCCCCGCCGCGGCGGCCTCGCGGGCGGCCTGCTCAGGACCGCGCGCCCCCGCCAGTGGATCAAGAACGTCCTGGTCGTCGCCGCCCCGGCCGCCGCCGGGGAGCTGTTCTCCCGCCACGCCCTGGCTCAGCTCGCCCTCGTCTTCGTCCTGTTCACCGCCTGCGCCTCCGCCGTCTATCTCGTCAACGACGCCCGCGAA
>NZ_WWHX01000637.1 GCF_009862125.1 Streptomyces sp. SID5910 | reverse complement strand
CAGACCGGCCAGCGAGGTGAGGACGGCGCGCTCGCCGGGCGGGAAGCCGCGGGGACGGTCGTAGGCGAGGAGGACCGAGCCGATGGGGCGGCCGGACGCGATCAGCGGAAGGAAGGCCCACGACGCCATCCCGTCCTCGTGGACGGTGGCCGGGTAGGCGCGCTCCAGGTCGGCGAAGGTCGGGAAGAAGCTCGGCACGCCGGTCGTCAGGACCTCGCAGCCGGGGATGTCCGCGCTCAGGGGGATCCCGTCGAAACGGCCGATGATCTCGGGGTCGTAGCCCCGGTGGCCGAGGATCTTCAGCCGGCCGTCCTCGGCCGTCATCAGCGCCATGGCCCGCGCGCCGAGAGCGGGCAGCAACTGGTCCGCGGTCTGCTCGACCACGTCCTGGACGCCCACGGCCTCGGTGAGGGTGGCCGCCAGGTGCATCAGGTGGTACAGCACGGTGGCGCGGCTGGGACCGGCGGACGGCACGGACGGGGAGGCGGGCGCGTCCTCGGCGGGCTCGCCGCGCGTGATGCGCACGCTGATGCCGGACGAGTCCGGGTACAGCTCGAAGGACAGCCACACGTCCGGCGGACGCAGCGCCGTGAAGGCCTGCGGCTGCCGGCTGACCAGCGCGGCCCGGTAGCGGTCCTCGACCAGGGGGACGTCCATCCACGGCAGCGACTCCCAGGGCAGCGTGCCCATCATCTCGTCGGCGTCGCGGCCGACCAGCTCGGCGGCGGCCGGGGTGATGAACGTGATGCGTCCGTCCAGGTCCATCGCGCAGGAACCCCCGGGCAGCCGGTCGACGAACGCCGAGACCGCCGTCGCCTCGTCGGGGGTGACACGGCGCCCGGCCGGCGGCGGCAGCACCCGCGGCCGGTCGGCGGGCACCAGCGGCTCGCCGCGGTCCGCCGCCCGCTCCAGGAGCCCGCCCAGCCGGCGGCAGCCGTCCTCCAGCGCGTCCCGCTCGTCCGGGCTCAGCTGGGCCGGACGGTCCCCGGCCCACAGCAGCACCAGCCCGCCCCGGAGCGCGGTGTCCGTGACGACCGGCGCCGCCGCCAGCGCGAACTGGTACGGCAGGACGAGCGCCGGCCGGGGATACCGGCGTGCCATCTCCTCCTGGCCGCCGATCCAGACCAGACGCCGCTCACGCACGGCGTCCGCCACCGGCATGGGGTCGGTCAGCGCGATCCGCCGCCACGGAGTCGCGATCTCCTGCGGCACGCCCGCCACGAGAGTCAGCCACAGGGCGTCGCCGTCCGGCGGCAGCACGTACAGCAGCCCGCCGAACGCCCCGCACTCCCGCACCACGGCGGCCATCTCGGCGTCCATCAGCCGCCCGCCCCGGCCCACGGCAGGGCCGGCCCCGCCGCGCCGGTCCGCCTCCGGGTCCCCGGCCCGCTCACCCCGGCCCGTCGGCCGGACCGAACATCACCCATACGCGGACACTACGCCCTGCCCGCCGGCACGGCATCCGGTCCGCCGGAGCGGGACCGCACGGGGCGACCGGGGCCGGCGCGCGCCGGGTGTGCGGGGCGCCCGTCCGCCGCATCAGGTCCATGATCGGGTGGTACGGCGTCACCGCCCCCGACACCCCGACCCAGGAGGAGCCATGCCGGTCAGCGCAGTCCCCGACACGATGCGGGCCGCCTGTATCGACGCCGTCGGCCCGGCCGACGCCATCCGGTACGGGACGCTTCCCGTGCCGCCCGTCGGACCCACGGACGTCCTCGTCCGCGTCGACGCCGTGGCCGTCGACCCCGTGGACACCTTCGTACGGTCCGGGGCCTACGTCACCCCGCTGCCGTTCCCCTTCGTCGTCGGGCGCGATCTCGTCGGCGAGGTCGCCGTGACCGGGCCCGGCGCGGCCGGCTTCACGCCCGGGCAGCGGGTGTGGTGCAACAGCCTGGGGCACGCGGGCCGGCAGGGCGCCTGCGCCGAGTACGCGACGGTCGCCGCCGACCGCCTCTACGCCGCGCCGCCCGGCATCGCCGGGGAAGACCTCGTCGCGGCCGCCCACCCGGCGGCGTCGGCCTGGCTCGCACTGTTCCGGCACGGGCGCCTGAGGTGCGGCGAGACCGTGTACGTCGGCGGCGGGGCCGGCAACGTGGGCGGCGCCGCCGTCGCCCTGGCCGCCCGGGCCGGTGCCCGCGTGATCGCCACGGCCCGTGCCGAGGACGCGGAGTCGGTCCGCGCCCTGGGCGCCGCCGAGGTCCTCGACTACCGGGCACCCGGTCTCGGCGAGGAACTGCGCCGGGCCGCGCCCCACGGGTACGACCTGCACCTCGACACCTCCGGGCACGGGGACCTGGCCGACTCCGTCGACCTGCTGGCGCACGGCGGGCGCCTGGTCGCCATGGTCGGCCTGGGCGGCGGCCCCTCCGCCCTGCCGCTGGGCCGCCTCTACACCAAGGACGCCGGCATCGTGGGCTTCGCCATCAGCAACGCCACGACCGCCGACCTCGCCGAAGCTGCCGAGGGGGTCGCGGGCGTCCTGCGCGACACGCCGTGGCGCCCGCGCATCGCCGACCGGCTGCCGCTGTCACTGACGGCGGAGGCACACCGGAGGCTGGAGGCCGGCTCGGTGAGCGGCCGCCTGATCCTCGTACCGGACGGGCGGGAGAGGGGCTGAGCGCGGGGTCTCCGAGGGGCGTCGCCCGGTGGCCCGGTCCGGCCCGGCGCACAGAGGGGGCGGGCGGCACCAGTGTGCCGCCCGCCCTTGCCGTTGCCGCTAGACGCCGTCGCCGCCGGACGCCTCGAACCGGCCCCGCCCGGCGGCCCGTTACGCGGGGGCGACGAGGGAGTCGTCCGCCGGGCGGGCGCCCGGGAGCTGGTGGCGGGCGGCCACGAGGGCGGACTCGATGTCCCGGGTCCCGGTGGCGATGCACAGGGTGTAGGAGACGTCCTCCAGCCGCTGACGGGCCTCGGGCGTGCCGTGCTCGGCGTGCAGGGCCTGGAGGGACGCGTACTGCTTCAGCAGGTCGGTCAGAACGGCGGGGTGGGCCATGAGCATCGGAGTTCTCCCTTGTGCGAGGGGTCGTGCGGGCTGGTCGGACGTCGGTCGACACCGGACAGGGGGAGGCCGACCGCCGACGCGGCGGTGCCGTGCGCGGTCGTTCCGGCTGCTCATCGGGTGTGCTTCCTCCCGCCTCACCGAGTCGAGTCAGTCGCGGAAGGGCTCCCGGGGCGCTTCGGGGAGCGACCGAGGGCCGCCGCCGCGACGGGCCTGTGATCCCAAGCACCTGGATGGCCGAATGCCCCGCGGCACGGGGCTCAAACCATTACCGCCGCACGCGCCCCGCGGGTCTCACGTCCCGAGCGGCTGGGTGAAGCGCAGCAGGTTGCCGGTGGGGTCGCGGAACGCGCAGTCGCGGACGCCGTAGGGCTGGTCCATCGGCTCCTGGAGCACCTCGGCGCCCGCGGCGCTGATGCGCTCGAAGGTGGCGTCGCAGTCGTCCGTCGCGAAGATGACGCCGCGCAGCAGGCCCTTGGCCATCAGCTCGGCCATGGCCCGCTTGTCCGCCGGGGAGACATTGGGGTCGGCGGCCGGCGGTTCCAGGACGATGTTCACGTCCGGCTGCGCGGGCGACCCGACGGTCACCCAGCGCATCCCCTCGAAGCCGACGTCGTTGCGCACCTCCAGGCCGAGCACGTCGCGGTAGAAGGCGATCGCGCTGTCGTGGTCGTCGACGGCGATGAAGCACTGGGAGAGCTTGATGTCCATACCGCCCACGCTACGGCCGGGCCGCGGGACCCGCTTCTCCCTTTCTGACCGGCCTGGTGTGGATCTTGGCCATGCAGGCGGGGACGGCGGCGCCGGGGCCGTGGTCCCGGGCCCGGTAGGCGCTCGGGCTCTCGCCGACCAGCTCCGTGAAACGCGAGCTGAACGATCCCAGCGACGTACAGCCGACCTCGAAGCAGACCTCGGTCACCGTCAGGTCGCCGCGCCGCAGCAGCGCCTTGGCCCGCTCGATGCGGCGGGTCATCAGGTAGCTGTAGGGGGTCTCGCCGAACGCGGCGCGGAAGCTGCGGGAGAAGTGCCCCGGCGACATCAGGGCGTCACGGGCGAGGGCGGGGACGTCCAGCGGTTGGGCGTAGTCGCGGTCCATCCGGTCGCGGGCCCGCCGCAGCCGGACCAGGTCGTCGAGCGTCGGCCGTCCCATGCGGCGAGTTTCCCACAGCCCCGACGCACCGGACCACCGACGTGATCCGCGCCGACGGCGTGCGGCGACCGGACATACTGCACGCAGACCCAGCCGGGGGATGCCGACGCCGGGCCGCGCAGCCGGCCCCGCCCGACAGAGGGAGACACCATGAGCAAGGCCACGCGGACCGACACCCGCCCGCCCGCGCCGCACGCCGCCGACGGCCACGACCTGATCCGCGTGCACGGCGCGCGGGAGAACAACCTCAAGGACGTCAGCATCGAGATCCCGAAGCGCCGCCTGACGGTGTTCACCGGCGTCTCCGGGTCGGGCAAGAGCTCACTGGTGTTCGACACGATCGCCGCCGAGTCGCAGCGGCTGATCAACGAGACCTACAGCGCCTTCGTGCAGGGCTTCATGCCGGCCCTGGCCCGGCCCGAGGTCGACGTCCTGGACGGCCTGACGACCGCGATCAGCGTCGACCAGCAGCGCATGGGCGGCGACCCCCGCTCCACCGTCGGCACCGCCACCGACGCCAACGCGATGCTGCGCATCCTCTTCAGCCGGCTCGGCGAGCCGCACATCGGCCCGCCCAGCGCGTACTCCTTCAACACCGCCTCGGTCCGGGCGAGCGGCGCGATCACCGTGGAGCGCGGCAACAAGAAGGCCGTGAAGGCCACCTACCAGCGCACCGGCGGCATGTGCACCCGGTGCGAGGGCCGCGGCACGGTCTCCGACATCGACCTCACCCAGCTCTACGACGACTCCAAGTCGCTGAGCGAGGGCGCGTTCACCATCCCCGGCTGGAAGTCCGACAGCCAGTGGACGGTGCAGGTCTACGCCCAGTCCGGCTTCGTGGACCCGGACAAGCCGATCCGCGACTACACCGAGAGGGAACTGCGCGCCTTCCTGTACGGCGAGCCGGTCAAGGTGAAGGTCAACGGGGTCAACCTCACCTACGAGGGCCTGATCCCCAAGATCCAGAAGTCGTTCCTGTCCAAGGACAAGGAGGCGATGCAGCCGCACATCCGGGCCTTCGTGGAGCGCGCCGTCACCTTCACCACGTGCCCCGAGTGCGAGGGCACCCGGCTCAACGAGGGCGCCCGGAACTCACGGATCGGGAAGGTGAGCATCGCCGACGCCTGCGCGATGGAGATCCGCGACCTGGCCGAGTGGGTCCGCGCCCTCGACGAGCCGTCGGTGGCACCCCTGCTGACCGCCCTGCGGCACACTCTCGACTCGTTCGTGGAGATCGGACTGGGCTATCTGTCCCTCGACCGGCCGGCCGGCACCCTGTCGGGCGGCGAGGCGCAGCGCGTCAAGATGATCCGCCACCTCGGCTCCTCCCTCACCGACGTCACCTACGTCTTCGACGAACCCACCATCGGCCTGCACCCCCACGACATCCAGCGGATGAACGACCTGCTGCTGCGCCTGCGGGACAAGGGCAACACGGTCCTCGTCGTGGAGCACAAGCCGGAGAGCATCGCCATCGCCGACCACGTCGTGGACCTAGGCCCCGGCGCCGGCACGGCGGGCGGCACCGTCTGCTTCGAGGGCACCGTCGAGGGGCTGCGGGCCAGTGACACCATCACCGGCCGCCACCTCGACGACCGGGCCGCCCTCAAGAAGGACGTGCGCGAGCCGGCCGGCGTCCTGGAGATCCGCGGCGCGACCACGCACAACCTCCAGGACGTCGACGTCGACATTCCGCTCGGCGTGCTCTGCGTGGTCACCGGCGTCGCGGGCTCCGGCAAGAGCTCGCTGATCCACGGCTCCCTGCCCGCCGGGGCGGACGTCGTCTCCGTCGACCAGAGCCCCATCAAGGGCTCGCGGCGCAGCAACCCGGCGACGTACACCGGACTGCTCGACCCGGTCCGCAAGGCCTTCGCCAAGGCCAACGGCGTCAAGCCCGCCCTGTTCAGCGCCAACTCCGAGGGCGCCTGCCCCACCTGCAACGGCGCCGGCGTCATCTACACCGACCTGGCGATGATGGCCGGCGTCGCCACCCCGTGCGAGGACTGCGAGGGCAAGCGGTTCCAGCCCTCGGTGCTGGAGTACCGACTCGGCGGCCGCGACATCAGCGAGGTGCTGGCCATGCCGGTGACCGAGGCCGCGGAGTTCTTCGCCGCCGGCGAGGCGCGCACGCCCGCCGCGCACCGGATCCTGGAGCGGCTCGCCGACGTCGGCCTCGGCTACCTCACCCTCGGCCAGCCGCTCACCACCCTGTCCGGCGGCGAGCGGCAGCGGCTCAAGCTGGCCACCCACATGGCCGACAAGGGCGGCGTCTACGTCCTGGACGAGCCCACCACCGGCCTCCACCTCGCCGACGTCGAACAGCTCCTCGCCCTGCTCGACCGGCTGGTCGACTCCGGGAAGTCCGTCATCGTGGTCGAACACCACCAGGCCGTCATGGCCCACGCCGACTGGATCGTCGACCTCGGTCCGGGGGCCGGCCACGACGGCGGCCGGATCGTCTTCGAGGGCACCCCCGCCGACCTCGTCGCCGCCCGCTCCACCCTCACCGGCGAGCACCTCGCGGCCTACGTCGGGGCCTGACGGCACGCGCCCGGACGGCACCCTCCCGTCCGGGCACGCCCGAGTGGTGCGGCGGCGGCACACGGTCCAGGCTGGCCGGGAACCGTCCACGCTCAGGGCGTGTCCGCGGGGCAGGAGGGACTGTGCGGACACGACCTAGGGCCGAGGCAGCAGGGAGCACCGACATGGCCGGCAAGCGCGACCAGGGGAAAGAGCCGAAGAAGGGCGAGAAGGTCGCCTGGAGCAGCCACGGCAGCGAGACCGAGGGAACGGTCGAGAAGAAGATCACCGAACGGACCGAGGCCGCCGGCCGCACGGTGGACGCCTCGCCCGACGACCCGCAGTACCAGGTCCGCAGCGACAAGTCCGGCAAGTCCGCCGTGCACAAGCCGTCCGCGCTCAAGAAGAAGAAGTGAGCGGGCGTGGACGACGAGGAACGCAAGGACACCCGGGACGACTTCCGCGAACTGGTGAACATGACCCCGGCCGAGCTGGAGAAGTGGCTCGCCACCGACGAGTCCCGCGACGCCGGTCAGCACCAGGACGGCGGGGAGTCCACCGGGCACGCCTCCGGCCGCCGCATCGTGGAGATCCTGCGGGCGAAGAAGGGCGACCTCTCGGACGACGACTACCACCACATGCGCAAGGTCGTCGGCTACGTCCGCCGGCACCTGGCCCAGCGCCCCTCGGGCGACGTCCGCGACACCCGCTGGCGGCACTCGCTCATGAACTGGGGCCACGACCCGCTGGCCTGACGCCGCACCGCACCGCACCGGAGGGACACCCCATGACTGACACGCACCGGCGTCCCGACGGCGTCGGCGACGACACGGTGGAGGCCCTCGGGTCCCTGTCCAAGGCACTGGAGACGGTCGAGCGCGCCCGCGGACACCTCTACTCCTTCCACCAGCTCACCGGCACCGCCGACCTGGAACTCGACCGCGCCGTACGCCTGCTGCGCGAGGCCGGCCACCCGCAGTGGGCGGAGCGCGTCGAGACGGAGATCCTCGGGCGCAACGTCATCCCCGGCCGCTGGACCTTCCAGATCGTCGAGGCGTACGACCAGACCTACTACCGGGCGTTCAAGGACCTGGAGAGCCAGGTGGCGGGGCAACTGGCCGGGGGTCGGAGCCACCTGTACGAGGCGGAGATGAAGGAGGCCCGCCGCACCCGGAACCACGCCGACCACACGGCCCGCCCCGACAGCCCCGGCACCCGGGCGCCGAACGCGCCGTTCACCTGACGGCCGGGGCCCCGCTCACGTTCGCCCGGCGGCCCGCCCCGGCTCAGTCGCGGCCGCGCGCCCGCCGGAAGCGGGCCAGGCCCTCGGCCAGGTCCACGACGGGGTCGGGATACGCGTCGCGGGCGGCCCGCGCGTCGCCGCGCAGCTTCCACGGCTCGTGCACGGCCCGTCCCTCGATCCCCGCCAGCTCGGGCACCCAGCGGCGCACATAGGCGCCGTCGGGGTCGAACCGCCTGGCCTGCGTGAGGGGGTTGAGGACGCGGTGGGGGCGGGTGTCGGTGCCGGTGCCCGCCGTCCACTGCCAGTTGAGCTGGTTGTTGGCCACGTCGCCGTCGACCAGCAGGTCCAGGAAGTGCCGGGCGCCCACCCGCCAGTCCACGTAGAGCGTCTTGGTCAGGAAGGACGCCGTCAGCAGCCGGCCGCGGTTGTGCATCCAGCCCTCGTGGCGGAGCTGCCGCATGGCCGCGTCGACGATCGGGTATCCGGTGCGTCCCTCCTTCCACGCGTCCGTGTCCCGCCGGGCCCCGGCGCCGGTGCGCCAGTGGTCGTCGCGGGTCCGGTAGTCGTGGGCGGCGGCGTGCGGGCGGGCGGCCAGGACCTGGCGGTGGAAGTCGCGCCAGGCCAGCTGCCGCACGAACGCCTCGGCGCCGGGCCCGTCGGCGCGGCGCGCCCGGTGGACGAGTTCGACCGGGGACAGCGTGCCGAAGTGCAGGTCGGGGGAGAGGCGTGAGGTGGCGTCACCGGCCAGGTCGTCGTGGTGGTCGGCGTAGCCGGCGACGGGGCCGCGCAGCCAGGCCGTCAGCCGCTTGCGTGCCTCGCTCTCGCCGCCCGCGGGCAGCCCGGGGGACAGCTCCGCGGCATCCGGGCGCGCCGGCAGCGGCCCCGACCCGACGCCCTCCGGCACGCGGACGCGGCGCGGGGCCGCCAGGGGCTCCCGCAGCCGCTGCTCGGACCAGCGCCGCAGATACGGCGTGAAGACGGCGAAGTGGTCGGAGGCGGCGGGCGTGACGGCGCCCGGGGCCACGACGGTGGTCACGGCGTCGTGGACGTGCAGCCGGCACCCCTGGGCCCGCAGGGCGTCGCGCAGCCGCTCCTCGCGGCGGTGGGCGTAGGCGCTCACGTCGGCCGCCATGTGCACCTCCTCGGCCTCCGCCTCCCGTACCACCGCGCACACCTCCGCCACCACGTCACCGGAGCGCACGACCAGCCGCCCGCCCCGCTCCCGCAGCCGCGTGTCCAGATCGCTCAGGCAGTCGGCGAGAAAGGCCAGCCGGTTGGGCACCGCGAACCCGGCGGCCTCGACGGCCCGGTCCCGGACGAACAGCGGCACCACGTCACCGCCCCCGTCGAGGGCGGCGCGCAGCGGCGGATGGTCGTGCAGACGCAGGTCGGCGGTGAACAGGACGACCCGAACGGCCATGGTGCTCCTTCGCGAGGGGGGACCGGCAGACGCCTCGGGGCTCAGGCGTCCGGCGCCGGGCGGGACGGTCCGGGCGTACGCGCGGCGGCCCGGGCGATGTTGCGGGCCATGCCGCCGAACACCACGGCGTGGAAGGGCGACACGCTCCACCAGTAGGCGTGGCCCGCCAGCCCGTGCGGATGGAACAGGGCCCGCTGGCGGTACCGCGTCCGGCCCGCGTCGTCGGTGTCGGCGTACATCTCCAGCCAGGCCAGGCCCGGCAGCCGCATCTCGGCGCGCAGCCGCAGCAGCCGGCCGGGGACGATCTCCTCCACCCGCCAGAAGTCCAGCTCGTCACCCGCCCGCAGCCGGCTGGCGTCGCGCCGGCCCCGGCGCAGGCCCACCCCGCCCACCAGCCGGTCCAGCCAGCCCCGTACCGCCCAGGCGAGCGGGAAGGAGTACCAGCCGTTGTCGCCGCCGATGCCCTCGATCACCCGCCACAGCGCCTCGCGCGGGGCGTCGACGCCGAGCGCGCGGTCGTCGGTGTAGAGGCTGCCGCCCGCCCAGTCGGGGTCGGTGGGCAGCGGATCGCTGGGCGCGCCCGGCACGGAAGCGGACGACCAGCGCGTGGTGACGCGCGCCTCCCGCACCCGGCGCAGCGCCAGCCGCAGCGCGTCGTCGAAGCCGAGGGGATACCCGGGCGGCGCCGGCACGTACCGCTCGATGTCGTCGTCCCGGCACACCACCTCATGGCGCAGCGACTCGGTGAGCGGGCGCGCGATCGACGCCGGCACCGGCGTGACCAGGCCGACCCAGTGACTGGACAGGCCGGGCGTGAGCATCGGCACGGGCAGGATCAGCCGCCTCGGCAGCTCGGCCACCTCGGCGTAACGGAGCATCATGTCCCGGTAGGTGAGGACGTCGGGCCCGCCCACGTCGAAGACGCGGCTGACGTCGGCCGGCATGCGCGCGCTGCCGACGAGGGCGCGCAGCACGTCCCGCACGGCGACCGGCTGGATGCGGGTGTGGACCCAGCTGGGCGTCACCATCACCGGCAGCCGCTCCGTGAGGTAGCGCAGCATCTCGAAGGAGGCCGAGCCCGAGCCGATGATGACGGCGGCCCGCAGGACGGTCGTCGGCACCCCGGAGGCCAGCAGGATGCGGCCCACCTCCGCCCGCGACCTCAGGTGCGGCGACAGCTCGCCCTCCGGTACGCCCGACGGGGTGAGTCCGCCGAGGTAGACGATGCGGCGCACCCCCGCCGCCCTCGCCCGCTCGGCGAAGGTGCGGGCCGCCCGCCGGTCGGTCGCCTCGAAGTCCCGGCCGGTGCCCAGCGCGTGCACCAGGTAGTAGGCGACGTCGACACCCTCCAGGGCCCGGCCCACCGAGTCCCCGTCCAGGACGTCGCCCCGCGCCACCTCCACGTCCGCCGCCCAGGGGTGGTCGCGCAGCTTGCCCGGGGACCGGGCCAGGCACCGCACCGCGTGACCGGCGGCGAGGAGTTCCGGCACGAGCCGGCCGCCGATGTAGCCCGTGGCGCCGGTGACCAGGCAACGGCCGCGCGCCGCGCCGTCACCGCCCGCGCCGCCGGGTCCTTCGCTTCCCTCGCTCATGGGGTTCCGTCTCTCGTGGGACATCCGTCGTGCTGACCTCTTCCCCGAACGGGCCGTCATGGGCGCGCCGTGGGCGGATGTGACCCTTCTATACGCTGATCGCGTGGCGACAGCGAACCAGCGCGGACGGCGCGCGCACGAACGGGAGACCCCTTCCGGTGCCGAGGCGGGCGACCTCCACGCCCTCGCCGCCGCACTGCGGCGGATGAACGGTGAGATCAACCGTCTCGTGCACGGTTTCGCCGCCTCCCACGGGCTGCACGCCACCGACGTCCAGGCGCTCGCGGCGATCCTGGACGCCGAGGAGCCGATGACACCGGGACGGCTGCGCGAGCACCTGGGGCTGACCTCGGGCGCGGTCACGGCCTGCGTGGACCGCCTCGAACGCGCCGGGCACGTGCGCCGGGTCAGGGAGAGCGCCGACCGCCGGGTGGTCCATCTGCACTACGTGCCCGACGCCCGCGCGGCGGCCCGCACGCACTTCCGGCCGCTGGCCGAGGCCGCGGCGGCGGCCCGGGACCGCTTCGACGCGGACGAACTGGCGGCCGTGGTGCGGTTTGTGACGGCCATGAACGAGGAACTCCGACTCGTGCGGTCCGCCGACGACCGCTGACTCCGACCCGGCACCGCCGCGAGGCCGAGGCGACGGTCGAGGTAACTCGATCATTGAGATTGTTTATGATCGAGTCACTCCGCCGGCCTCCCGAACGGTTGCCGTCCCGCACGGCCGGCACTCCGCGAGCACCGGAAGACCTGGAGACCCGCAGACCGATGCCCCGCACCTCACGAGCCCGGTGGCTCGTCCCCGTCGTCCTCCTCCTGGTCTGGCTCGGCATCGGCGGCACGCTCGGCCCGTACGCCGGGAAACTCGGCGAGGTCGCCACCAACGACCAGGCCTCCTTCCTGCCCCGCAGCGCCGAGTCCACCCGGGTCGTCGACGCGCAGAAGGCCTTCCAGCCGGACGAGACGCTGCCGGTGATCGTCGTGTGGACCGCCGACGGCGGCGGCGACGTCACCGCTCACCGGACCGAGGCCACCCGCGCGGTCGCGGGCCTGAAGGGCGAGCCCGGCACCGTCGGCGCCGCGTCGCCCGCGCTGCCCTCCGAGGACGGCGAGGCCCTCCAGGCCGTCGTCCAGGTCGAACCCGGTCTCGGCGAACGCCTGCCCGACGTCCTCGCGCACATCCGCGAGGCCGCGGAGCGGGTCCCCGACACCCGGGCCCAGCTCGCCGGCCCGGCGGCCTCCCAGGCCGACCTCTCCGACGCCTTCTCGGGCATCGACGGGCTGCTCCTCGGCGTCGCGCTGATCACCGTGCTCGTCATCCTGCTGCTCGTCTACCGCAGCGTCCTGCTGCCCCTGGTCATCATCCTCGGCGCCGTCTTCGCGCTGGGCCTGGCCTGCGCGATCGTCTACGCGCTCGCCGACCGCGGCATCGTGCGCGTCGACGGGCAGGTCCAGGGCATCCTCTCCATCCTCGTCATCGGCGCCGCCACCGACTACGCGCTCCTGCTCACCGCCCGCTTCCGCGAGGAACTGGCCCGGCACCCCGACCGGTTCGGCGCCGCACGCGCCGCGCTGCGCGCGTCCTGGGGAGCCGTCGTCGCCAGCGCGGCGACCGTCGCCCTCGGCCTGCTGGCCCTGCTGCTCAGCGACCTGACCAACAACCGCGCCCTCGGACCCGTCGGCGCCATCGGCATCGTCTGCGCCGTCGCGAGCACCCTCACGTTCCTGCCCGCCGTCCTGGTCCTGCTCGGCCGGGCCGCGTACTGGCCGGCCGGGCCCGTCCGGGCCGACGACCCCGAGGGCGGCCACCGCGTGTGGCACCGCGTCGCCGGACTCGTGGACCGGGCGCCGCGCCGCATCTGGGCGCTCTGCCTCGCCGGGCTCCTCGCCTGCGCCGCCTTCTGGCCCTCCCTCGAATCCAAGGGCGTCCCGCTGGACGAGATCTTCGTCAACGACGCCCCCTCGGTCGCCGCCCAGGAGACCCTGGCCCGCCACTTCCCGGGCGGCTCCGGCAACCCCGCCGTGATCATCGCGGACGCGGACCGTGCCGCCCCCGTCCTCGCGGCCGCCCGGGACACCCGCGGCGTCGCCTCCGCCGCCGCGGTGACCGCGTCCGGCCGGCCCGGCGGCGGCGCCCCGAAGGTGGTCGACGGACGGGTGCGGATCGACGCCACCCTGGAGGCGCCGGCGGACAGCGACGCGGCCAAGGAGGCGGTGGCACGCCTGCGCACCTCGGTGCACGCCGTGCCGGGCGCGGACGCCCTCGTCGGCGGCTACACCGCCCAGCAGTACGACACCCAGCGCACCGCCGAGCACGACCGGACGCTCATCGTGCCCGTGGTGCTCGCCATCATCCTGGTCATCCTGACCGGCCTGCTGCGCTCCCTGCTGCTGCCGGTGCTGCTCGTCGCGACCGTGGCACTGAACTTCCTCGCCACCCTGGGCGTCTCCGCCCTGGTCTTCCGCCATGTGTTCGGCTTCAGCGGCACGGACGCCTCCGTCCCGCTGTACGGGTTCGTGTTCCTGGTCGCCCTCGGCGTGGACTACAACATCTTCCTGATGTCCCGGGTGCGGCAGGAGTCGCTGCGCCACGGGGTGCGGCAGGGCATCCTGCGCGGTCTGACCGCCACGGGCGGCGTGATCACCTCGGCCGGTGTCGTGCTCGCCGCCACCTTCGCCGCGCTCGGCGTGATCCCGCTGGCCTTCCTCGTGCAGATCGCCTTCATCGTCGCCTTCGGCGTCCTGCTGGACACGCTGGTGGTGCGCTCGCTGCTCGTCCCCGCCCTGGCCCGCGACATCGGCGCCGCCGCGTGGTGGCCGAGCCGCCTCGCCCGCCGGACCCCCGGCATCACGGAGGGATGACGCGACGCCTGAACGTCACTCCTCGGCGGGAGCGTCCCGGTGGGGGCGCACCGTGCCGAGGAAGCGCCGTACGTCGATCTCGATGACGACCCGCGCCGGGTTCTCCCGGGGCTGCCGGTAGCGGGCCGCGTACCGGGCCTCCGCGTCCCGGACCGCCTCGGCGTCGTCCCGTACGGTCGCCACGCCCTCCAGCGTGGACCAGCGCCGGCCGTCCACCTGGCTCACGGCGACGGCGGCCTTCCCGGCCCGCCCGACGTTGCGCACCTTGGCGGTGTCCCGGCCGGTGATGACGCGCGCGGTGCGCGTCGCATGGTCGTACGTCACGCCGACCGGGACCAGGTGGGGGCTGCCGTCGGCGCGCGGCGTCGACAGGAAGCACACCCGGCGCTCCTGCCAGAAGGTGACGAACTCCGCGTCCGCGTCGTCCCGCTGCCCGGTGTCCATACGTCTCCTCGGTCCCGCCGGCCGGCCCGGCCGCCGGTGATCGTCCGTTCGCCTCCTCACCCTACGACGCGCACCCGCACGTGAGTGGCCGTCACCCGAGTGACGGAAAACGGCGCCAAGATCCCGCCAGTCGGTGACAGGGACCCGCCGGGCGGGGAAACCGTGTCCGGAAGGTCCGAGCGCACCCGCCGACGGGACGGAGAACAGGCGATGGCCACCACGACAGACGAGGCCCGGGCGGCGACGGCGCCGAACAGCATCCGGCTGCCCGGCATCCTCCTCGGGGTCGGGCTCGGCGGCTTCGTCGACGGCATCCTGCTCCACCAGCTCCTCCAGTGGCACCACATGCTCACCAGCACCGACCACGACCGCATCGGAGTGAAGTACTACGACCCGGACACCGTCCCCGGCCTGGAGATGAACACGGTGTGGGACGGCATCTTCCACACCGTGTGCTGGATCTCGGTGCTGCTGGGCCTGGCCCTGCTGTACTCCCGGGTCACGCACAACCGGCGGGCGGTGTGGGCCTCGCCGGTGCTGTGGGGCTGGATCCTGACGGGCTGGGGCCTGTTCAACCTGGTCGAAGGACTCCTGGACCACCAGATTCTGGGCATTCATCACGTCCACGGCGGCCCCCACCAGGCGTGGTGGGACGCCGGGTTCCTGGTCCTGGGCGCCCTGTTCCTGCTCGCCGGCCACCTGCTCCGGCGCGGCAGCCGGCCCTTCGACCCCGAGGCCCCCCGGCACACCGGACGGGAGGCCTAGTGCCATGGGCCCCACGGGTGACGCGCACTCCCCGCACCACCACGCTCCCGCGCCGGGCGGCGACGCCGTTTCGGGCGCCGCGACGGCCCTGCTCGTCCTGCTGCCCCTGCTCGCCGTCACCGCCGCCTACCTGCTCGCCGTACGCCGGGCCAGGCGTCGCAACGCAGCGCAGGGCTGGAGCAGGGCCAGGTCGGCGTCCTTCCTCGGCGGGGCCGCGCTGCTCGCCGTCGCCCTGCTCCCGCCGCTCGGGCCGGCCGCGCACACCGACTTCCGGGGCCACATGGCCCAGCACATGCTCATCGGCATGTACGCGCCCCTGCTGCTGGTCCTCGCCGCGCCGGTCACCCTGGCGCTGCGCACCCTGCCGCCGGCGCACGCCCGCCGGGTGACCGGGCTGCTGCACAGCCGGCCCGCCCGCCTCGTCACCCACCCCGCCACGGCGCTCGCGCTGAGCACCGGCACCCTGGGCGTGCTGTACTGCACCCCGCTCTACGGCGCGGCCATGGGCCACCCGGCGGGACACTGGCTGATGAACGCCCACTTCCTGGTGTCCGGGTGCCTCTTCGCCCACGCCGTGGCGGGCCCCGACCCGGCACCCGCACGGCCCGGCGTACCGGCCCGGCTGGTGTACCTCGGCATCGCGATCGCCGCGCACGCCCTGCTCTCCCAGGCGATGTACGGCGGGTTCCTCGTCGACGTCCACGCGCCCGTCGACCAGGTGCGGCGGGGCGCGGAGATCATGTACTACGGCGGTGACATCGCCGAACTGCTCCTCGCCGCCGCACTGGTGTCCACCTGGCGGCCCGAGCGGCGCGGCGCGCGCCCCCGGGCCCTGCCGGCGGCCCAGGCGTCAGGCGGCGTCCCGGTCCGCTGAGGC
>NZ_WWHX01000636.1 GCF_009862125.1 Streptomyces sp. SID5910 | reverse complement strand
TACCGGCACCGAGGCCGGCACCACCGGCGCCAGGCGCACCACCCGCACCGCTGCCGGGAAGGGCTCCGCGACGGAGCTCGTGCAGCTGCTGACGCCCGAGGGCAAGCGCGTCAGGAAGGCGGCCTACGCGGAGTACGCCGAGTACGTCGCCGACATGACCCCCGACGAGCTGCGCGGCCTGTACCGCGACATGGTGCTCACCCGGCGCTTCGACGCCGAGGCCACCGCATTGCAGCGTCAGGGCGAGCTGGGCCTGTGGGCCTCGCTGCTGGGCCAGGAGGCCGCCCAGATCGGCTCCGGCCGCGCCACCCGCGAGGACGACTACGTCTTCCCCACCTACCGCGAGCACGGCGTCGCCTGGTGCCGCGGGGTGGACCCGACCAACCTCCTCGGCATGTTCCGCGGTGTGAACAACGGAGGCTGGGACCCCAACAGCAACAACTTCCACCTCTACACCATCGTCATCGGCTCCCAGGCGCTGCACGCCACGGGCTACGCGATGGGCGTGGCCAAGGACGGCGCGGACTCCGGCGTGATCGCCTACTTCGGCGACGGCGCCTCCAGCCAGGGCGACGTCAGCGAGGCGTTCAACTTCGCCGCGGTCTACAACGCCCCGGTGATCTTCTTCTGCCAGAACAACCAGTGGGCGATCTCGGAGTCCAACGAGAAGCAGACCCGCGTGCCGCTGTACCAGCGCGCCCAGGGCTTCGGCTTCCCCGGCGTCCGGGTCGACGGCAACGACGTGCTGGCCTGTCTGGCGGTCACCCGGTGGGCGCTGGAGCGCGCCCGGCGCGGCGAGGGCCCGGCGCTGATCGAGGCCTTCACCTACCGCATGGGCGCCCACACCACCTCGGACGACCCGTCCCGCTACCGGCACGACGACGAGCGCGCCGCCTGGGAGGCCAAGGACCCGATCCTGCGCCTTCGCCGCTACCTGGAGTCCTCGAACCACGCGGACGAGGGATTCTTCGGGGAACTGGAGGCGGAGAGCGAGGCGTTGGGCAAACGAGTGCGCGAAGTGGTCCGTGCCATGCCGGACCCGGACCGGTTCGCCATCTTCGAGAACGCGTACGCGGACGGGCACGCGCTCGTCGACGAGGAGCGCGCCCAGTTCGCCGCCTACCAGGCGTCGTTCGCAGAGGCCGAGGGGGTCTGACATGGCAGCGAAAACCGTGACATCCACAAGCATGGCGCTGGCCAAGGCGATCAACGAGTCGCTGCGCCGCGCGCTGGACGCGGACCCCAAGGTCCTGATCATGGGCGAGGACGTCGGCAAGCTCGGCGGCGTCTTCCGCGTCACCGACGGGCTCCAGAAGGACTTCGGCGAGGACCGGGTCATCGACACCCCGCTGGCCGAGTCCGGCATCGTCGGCACCGCCATCGGCCTCGCCCTGCGCGGGTACCGGCCGGTGGTGGAGATCCAGTTCGACGGCTTCGTGTTCCCGGCCTACGACCAGATCGTCACGCAGCTCGCGAAGATGCACGCCCGCTCGCTGGGCAAGGTCAAGATGCCGGTCGTCATCCGCATCCCCTACGGCGGCGGCATCGGCGCGGTCGAGCACCACTCCGAGTCCCCGGAGGCGCTGTTCGCGCACGTGGCGGGCCTGAAGGTGGTCTCGCCGTCGAATTCGGCCGACGCGTACTGGATGATGCAGCAGGCCATCCAGAGCGACGACCCGGTGATCTACTTCGAGCCCAAGCGGCGCTACTGGGACAAGGCCGAGGTCGACACCGAGGCGATCCCGGGCCCGCTGCACAAGGCGCGGGTGGTCCGCGAGGGCACCGACCTCACGCTGGTGGCCTACGGCCCGATGGTGAAGCTCTGCCAGGAGGTCGCCGACGCGGCGGCCGAGGAGGGCCGGTCCCTGGAGGTGGTGGACCTGCGGTCCATCTCCCCGCTGGACTTCGACACCATCCAGGCGTCGGTGGAGAAGACCCGCCGCCTGGTCGTGGTGCACGAGGCGCCGGTGTTCCTGGGCTCGGGCGCGGAGATCGCGGCGCGGATCACCGAGCGCTGCTTCTACCACCTGGAGGCCCCGGTGCTCCGGGTCGGCGGCTACCACGCGCCGTACCCGCCGGCCCGCCTGGAGGAGGAGTACCTGCCCGACCTGGACCGGGTGCTGGACGCCGTCGACCGCTCGCTGGCGTACTGAGGAGAGGGCGTTGACGACGATGACTGAAGGCTCCGTCCGCGAGTTCAAGATGCCCGACG
Organism: Streptomyces sp. SID5910; assembly: GCF_009862125.1. Taxonomy (GTDB): domain Bacteria; phylum Actinomycetota; class Actinomycetes; order Streptomycetales; family Streptomycetaceae; genus Streptomyces. Next base: position 4,626 of record NZ_WWHX01000636.1, on the reverse strand, counting down.
TGGGCGAGGGACTCACCGAGGCCGAGATCCTCAAGTGGTACGTCCAGCCCGGTGACACGGTCACCGACGGACAGATCGTGTGCGAGGTCGAGACGGCCAAGGCCGCGGTCGAACTGCCCATCCCCTACGACGGGGTGGTCCGCGAGCTGCACTTCCCCGAGGGCACCACGGTCGACGTGGGCACGTCGATCATCGCGGTCGCCGTCGGCGACGCCGCGGCCGCCGCCGCCCCGGTGCAGGAGGCCGCGCCGGAACCGGCCGAGGCGCCCGCGGCGCAGGCGCCGGCACCGGCCGAGGCGGAGGAGAAGAAGCCGGAGGGCCGCCAGCCGGTCCTCGTGGGCTACGGGGTCGCCACCTCCTCGACCCGCCGCCGCCCGCGCAAGAGCCCGGGCGCCCCGGCGCAGGAGGCCTCGGCCGCGATCCAGGCCGAGATGAACGGCCACGGGCCGGTCACCCGCGAGCGCCCGCTGGCCAAGCCGCCGGTGCGCAAGCTGGCCAAGGACCTCGGCGTCGACCTGGCGACCGTCGTGCCCTCGGGCCCGGACGGCGTCATCACGCGCGAGGACGTGCACGCGGCGGTGGCGCCCGCGACCGCACCGGCCGAGGCGCCCGAGGCGGCCCCCGCCGCCACGCCCGCGCCCGCGGTCCCGGCGCCCGCGGTGTCGTACGACACGGCGCGCGAGACCCGGATCCCGGTCAAGGGCGTGCGCAAGGCGACGGCTGCGGCGATGGTCGGCTCGGCGTTCACGGCGCCGCATGTCACGGAGTTCGTGACGGTCGACGTGACGCGGACGATGAAGCTGGTCGAGGAGCTGAAGCAGGACAAGGAGTTCACGGGCCTGCGGGTGAACCCGCTCCTGCTGATCGCCAAGGCCCTGCTCGTCGCGATCAGGCGCAACCCGGACGTCAACGCGTCCTGGGACGAGGCCGCCCAGGAGATCGTGGTCAAGCACTACGTGAACCTGGGCATCGCGGCCGCGACCCCGCGCGGTCTGATCGTGCCGAACATCAAGGACGCCCACGCCAAGACGCTGCCGCAGCTCGCGGAGTCGCTGGGCGAGCTGGTGTCGACGGCCCGGGAGGGCAAGACCTCCCCGGCCGCCATGCAGGGCGGCACGGTGACCATCACCAACGTCGGCGTCTTCGGCGTCGACACCGGCACGCCGATCCTCAACCCCGGCGAGTCCGCGATCCTCGCGGTCGGCGCGATCAAGCTCCAGCCGTGGGTGCACAAGGGCAAGGTGAAGCCGCGTCAGGTGACCACCCTGGCGCTGAGCTTCGACCACCGCCTGGTCGACGGGGAGCTGGGCTCCAAGGTCCTCGCCGACGTGGCGGCGATCCTGGAACAGCCGAAGCGGCTGCTCACCTGGGCGTGACGCCCCTTCGACGAAGGAAACGGAACCGCGCGTCCCGCCACGGGGCGCGCGGTTCCGTCGTACCGGATGCCGGTCCTACTTGGTGAAGCCGTAGTTCAGCAGCTTCGTGGCGTCCGTGGAGCGCTGGGTCGAGGACGTGGACGCGAGCACCGTGCCGATCACCGTCTTGCCCTTCCGGGTCGCGGAGAAGACCAGGCAGTACTTGGCCTCCGGACCCGAGCCGGTCTTCACGCCGGTCGCGCCGCTGTAACTGCTCAGCAGCGTGTTGGTGTTGGTCCACGCCGCCATCGTGCGGGTGCCGCCGCTCTTCGTCGTCGTCTTCGCCGTGTACTTCTTGGTCTTGACGATCGTGCGGAACGTGGAGTTCTTCATGGCGCTGCTGGCGATCTTCGTCAGGTCGCGCGGCGTCGAGTAGTTGGTGCCGTTGCCGATGCCGTCGAACGAGTCGAAGTGCGTGTTCTTCAGGCCGAGGCTCTTGGCCTGCGCGTTCATCTTGCCGATGAACGACTTCACCCGCTCCGCCCGGGTCTTGCCCGTGCCGAACGTGTCGGCCAGCGCGTAGGCCGCGTCGCAGCCGGACGGCAGCATCAGGCCGTACAGGAGCTGGCGGACCGTCACCTTGTCGCCGACGATCAGGCGCGCGGACGAGGCGTTCTTCGAGACGATGTAGTCGCTGTAGGCCATCTGGACCGTGACCTTGGCGTCCAGGTTGAGCTTGGGCTGGGCGAGCACGACCTTGGCGGTCATGATCTTCGTGGTGGATCCGGTGGAGCGCCTGGTGTCCGCGGCCTTGGTGTAGAGGGCGGCGCCGGTCGCGTCGTTCATCACGAAGCCGCCCTTGGCGGCGATCGCGGGCGCGGCGGCGGCCCGCGCGGGGGCGGACGCGGCCTGCGCGGGTGCGACGGCCAGTGCGGGCGCGGTGGAGAGGGCTCCGGACGCGAGCACGGCGCCGGTGGTCACGGCCACGGCGACGGCTCGGCGAAGACGGATGCCCTGAATGCCGTTTATCAACTGAGATACCCCGATTGTTGTGAAATCCCCAATGGTGTGGCCCCGTTGCGCTCGTGATCCAGCATGGGCCGCGCCTGTGGGACACGTGAATAGCACGGACGGTTGTGCTCTCTTGGTGCGCTTCCCCCTGATGGGTGGATGTACGTCCGGATGCTGGACGGAACCCCTCTTGCGTCCCTGTTGTATCTATCCTGTGGGCATGACCATGGCCGTGAAGCAACCCCCCGCCGCCGACCGCGTGTACACCCACGTCAAGCAGGCCGTCCTGGAGCGCCGTTACGAGGGCGGGACGCTGCTCACCGAGGGCGAACTCGCGGAGGCCGTGGGCGTCTCGCGCACCCCGGTGCGGGAGGCGCTGCTGCGGCTGGAGGTCGAGGGGCTGATCCGGCTCTACCCGAAGAAGGGCGCCCTGGTCCTGCCCGTCTCCGCGCAGGAGATCGCGGACGTGGTGGAGACGCGGCTGCTGGTCGAGGAGCACGCGGCGCGCAAGGCCGTACCCGCCCCGCCCGGTCTCATCGAGCGGCTGGAGGACCTGCTCGCCCGCCAGCGCGAGCAGGCCGCCGAGGGGGACTTCGCCGGCGCCTCCGTCACCGACCGCTGTTTCCACGCCGAGATCGTCCGCAGCGGCGGCAACGAGATCCTCTCCCGTCTCTACGACCAGCTCCGCGACCGCCAGTTGCGGATGGGCGTCGCCGTCATGCACTCCCACCCCGACCGGATCGCCAAGACGCTCACGGAGCACGAGGAGATCCTCGACGCGCTGCGCTCCGGGGACGCGGAGGCGGCCGTCGGCGTGGTCCACCGGCACGTGGGCTGGTTCTCGCACCTGGCGCGGGGTGAGGTCCGATGAGTTCCGCCGTGCCGGGCAAGAGCACCCTGCCGGGCGACCCGCCGGGCGGGCGGCGCGCGATGGCCGTCTGGGGCATCGGCGTCGCCGTGTACTTCGTCGCCGTCATCTTCCGTACGTCCCTGGGCGTGGCCGGCCTCGACGCGGCCGACCGCTTCCACGTCAACGCCTCCGCCCTGTCCACCTTCTCCATCCTCCAGCTGCTGGTATACGCCGGCATGCAGATACCCGTCGGCCTGCTGGTCGACCGGCTCGGCACGAAGAAGGTGCTGGGCATCGGCGTCGTCCTGTTCACGGCCGGGCAGCTGGGCTTCGCCTTCTCGCCGACGTACGGCACCGCGCTCGCCTCGCGGGCGCTGCTCGGCTGCGGCGACGCGATGACGTTCATCAGCGTGCTGCGGCTCGGCACGCGCTGGTTCCCGGCCCGGCGCGGGCCGCTGGTCGCCCAGCTCGCCGGACTGGTCGGCATGGCGGGCAACCTGGTCTCCACGCTGGTCCTGGCCCGCCTGCTGCACGGCATCGGCTGGACCGCGGCCTTCGCGGGCAGCGCGCTGGCCGGCGTGGTCGTCCTCGTCCTGCTGGTGCTCTTCCTGAAGGACCACCCCGAGGGGCACGAGCCGGAACCGGTGTCGCACCGGGGGGCCGCGTACGTACGGCGGCAGATCGCCGCGTCCTGGCGGGAGCCGGGCACCCGGCTGGGGCTGTGGGTGCACTTCACCACCCAGTTCCCGGCGATGGTGTTCCTGCTGCTGTGGGGCCTGCCGTTCCTCGTCGAGGCGCAGGGGCTGTCCCGGGGCACGGCCGGGGGGCTGCTCACGCTGGTGGTGCTGTCCAACATGACGGTCGGTCTGGTCTACGGCCAGATCATCGCCCGGCACCACGGGGCGCGGCTGCCGCTGGCGCTCGGCACGGTGGGGGCGACGGCGCTGCTGTGGGCGGCGACGCTGGCCTATCCGAGTGAGCACGCGCCGATGTGGCTGCTGGTCGTGCTGTGCACGGTGCTGGGGGCGTGCGGGCCGGCGTCGATGATCGGGTTCGACTTCGCGCGGCCGGCGAATCCGCCGGAGCGGCAGGGGACGGCGTCCGGGATCACGAACATGGGGGGCTTCGTGGCGTCGATGACGACGTTGTTCGCGGTCGGGGTGCTGCTGGATGCGACGGGGGACGACTACACGGTGGCGTTCTCTTCGGTGTTCGTGCTTCAGGCGGTGGGGGTTTCGCAGATTCTGCGGTTGCGGAAGCGGGCGGCTCTGCGGGAGCGGGAGCGGTTGGTTGCCAGCCGGGTGGAGACGGTGCACGTGCCTGTGTAGGCGCCGGACGCTGGTGCGGGGCGGGGGTGGGACGGGTGGCCCGGCGCTAGCCGGGTGCCGCTGCGCCCACCCGTGCCGCCCC
>NZ_WWHX01000635.1 GCF_009862125.1 Streptomyces sp. SID5910 | reverse complement strand
AGGGGCGCGGGGAACTGCGCGACCAGCCACCGACAACCGTCGGCCGCCGACCGGCAGCAACCCCACGCCCCTTGGGCGAACCGTCAGCTCCGGAGCACTGCTCCCACACGCTCGCCCGCGAGGGCAACCGCCGCGTCGCGGGCGGCCGACGCCTCGTCGACCGTCAGCGTCCGGTCCCCCGCGCGGAAGCGCAGCGCGTACGCCAGGGACCTGCGCCCCTCACCCAGCTGCTCCGCGTTGTCGTAGACGTCGAACAGCCGGATGGACTCCAGCAGTTCACCCGCGCCCTCGCGCAGCGCGGCCTCGACCTCACCGGCCGGGACGAACGCGTCGACGACCAGCGCGACATCCTGCGTGGCGACCGGGAACGTGGAGATGCTCGGCGCCTGCGGGGTGTCGTCGCCGACCCGCTCCAGGGTGTCGAGGTCCAGCTCCATCGCGCAGGCACGCGCGGGCAGCCCCAGGGTCTTCACCACCCGCGGGTGCAGCTCGCCGGCGTGCCCGATGACCCGCTCCTCGCCGTCCACGGTGACGAACAGCTCGGCGCAGCGCCCTGGGTGCCAGGGACCGTACTGGCCCTTGCGGATGCCCAGTTCGGCCCCCGCTTCCCGGGCCACGAGGCGCGCCGCCTCGACCGCGTCGGCCCAGTCGGCCGGACGGCCCTTGCCCCACCAGCCGGCCTGCTCGCGGGCGCCCGCGAGGACGACGGCGACGTGCCGGGGCTGGTCGGGCAGCGCGGCGTCCAGCGCCGCGATGTCGTCCGCACTCGGGCGGCGGTCGACCGGCAGGTTCGCGGCGACGCGCTGCTCGTCGCGCGGGTGGAAGACCAGCCCGGTCTCGAACAGCGCGAGGTCGTGCGAGCCCCGGCCGTCGTTGCGGCGCAGCGCGGCGAGCAGGCCCGGCAGCAGCGTGGTCCGCAGCGCGGGCTCCTCGTCGCTGAGCGGGTTGACCAGCTTGACGACGCGGCGGGCCGGGTCGTCGGCGTCCAGACCGAGCTGGTCGAAGACCTGCTCGCTGACGAACGGGTAGTTCAGCGCCTCGACGTAACCGGCACCGGCCAGGGCACGCCCGGCCCGGCGGTGCAGCCGCTGCCGGGCGGTCAGGCCGCGGCCCGCCGGGGGGCGGGGCAGCGTGGAGGGCAGGTTCTCGTAGCCCTCCAGGCGGATGACCTCTTCGGCCAGGTCGTTCGGGTCGGTGAGGTCGGGCCGCCAGGACGGGGCGGTGACGATCAGCTCGTCCTGCCCGTACGCGTCGCAGCCGACCTCCTGGAGGCGCCGTACGACGGTCTCGCGGCCGTACGTCACACCGGCCACCTTGTCCGGGTGGTCGGCCGGCATCGCGATCGTGCGCGGCGCGGACGGCGCGCTGATCTCGGTGACGCCGGCCTCGGCGGTGCCGCCCGCGAGGAGCACGAGCAGGTCGACGGTGCGCTGGGCGGCGGCTGCCGCGGCCTGCGGGTCGACGCCGCGCTCGAAGCGGCGGGACGCCTCGGAGGACAGCTTGTGCCGGCGGGCGGTGCGTGCGATGGCGACCTGGTCGAAGTGGGCGGCCTCGATGACCACGTCACTCGTCGCGTTGTCGGTGTCGCCGTGGTCGGCGATCTCCGTGTCGGCGCCGCCCATGACGCCGGCGAGGCCGATGGGGCCGCGGTCGTCGGTGATGACGAGGTCCTCGGCGTGCAGCTTCCGCTCGACGCCGTCGAGGGTGACGATCTTCTCGCCCTCCTCGGCCCGGCGCACGCCGATGGTGCCCTGGACCAGGGAGCGGTCGTAGGCGTGCAGGGGCTGGCCCAGCTCCATCATCACGTAGTTGGTGACGTCGACGGCGAGCGAGATCGGGCGCATGCCGACCTTCTGGAGCCGGCGCTGGAGCCAGATCGGGGAGCGGGCCTCGGGGCTGAGGCCGGTGACCGTGCGGGCGGTGAAGCGGTCGCAGCCCGTGGGGTCGGCGATCTTCACGGGGTAGCCGTAGGCGTTGGGGCCGGGCACGTCGAGCAGGGCCGGGTCGCGCAGCGGCAGGCCGTAGGCGATCGCGGTCTCGCGGGCGACGCCGCGGATGGACAGGCAGTCGCCGCGGTTGGCGGTGACGGCGATGTCCAGGACCTCGTCGACCAGTTCGAGCAGCTCGATGGCGTCCTTGCCGACCTCGGTCTCCGGCGGCAGCACGATGATGCCGTGGGTGCCGTCGTCGCCCATGCCCAGCTCGTCGCCGGAGCAGATCATGCCGTGGGACGTCTTGCCGTACGTCTTGCGCGCGGCGATCGAGAAGCCGCCCGGCAGGGTGGCGCCGGGGAGGACCACGACGACCTTGTCGCCGACGGCGAAGTTGCGGGCGCCGCAGACGATCTCCTGCGGCTCACCGGTGCCGTTGGCCTGACCGACGTTCACCGTGCAGAAGCGGATGGGCTTCTTGAAGCCCTCCAGTTCCTCGATGGTCAGCACCTGGCCGACGACGAGGGGGCCCTTGAGGTCGGCGCCCAGGTGCTCGACGGTCTCGACCTCCAGACCGGCCGAAATCAGCTTGGCCTGCACGTCGCGGCCGGTCTCGGTGGCCGGCAGGTCGACGTACTCCCGCAGCCAGGAAAGCGGGACCCGCATCAGATCTCCATCCCGAACGGCCGGGTGAACCGGACGTCACCCTCGACCATGTCTCGCATGTCCTCGACGTTGTGGCGGAACATCAGCATCCGCTCGATGCCGAACCCGAAGGCGAAGCCGCTGTACTTCTCCGGGTCGACGCCGCAGGCGGTGAGCACCCGCGGGTTGACCATGCCGCAGCCGCCCAGCTCGATCCAGCCCTCGCTGGAGCAGGTGCGGCAGGGCCGGTCGGGGTTGCCGACGGACGCGCCCTTGCAGACGTAGCAGAGCATGTCCATCTCGGCGGACGGCTCGGTGAAGGGGAAGAAGTTCGGCCGCAGCCGGGTCTTCATCTCCGCGCCGAACAGCGACTGGACCATGTGGTCCAGGGTGCCCTTGAGGTCCGCCATGGTCAGGCCCTCGTCGATGGCGAGCAGCTCGACCTGGTGGAAGACGGGGGTGTGCGTGGCGTCCAGCTCGTCGGTGCGGTACACGCGGCCGGGGCAGATCACGTAGACCGGCAGCTCGCGGGTGAGCGCGGAGCGGATCTGCACGGGCGAGGTGTGGGTGCGCAGCACGACGCCGGACTCGGAGCCGCCCTCAGGGCCCGCCACGAAGAACGTGTCGGCCTCGCCGCGGGCCGGGTGGTCCGGGCCGATGTTGAGGGCGTCGAAGTTGAACCACTCGGCCTCGGCCTCGGGGCCCTCGGCGACCTCGTAGCCCATGGCCACGAAGACGTCCTCGATGCGCTCGGAGAGCGTGGTGAGGGGGTGGCGGGCGCCTGCCGGTACGCGGTCGTGGGGCAGCGTGACGTCCACGGCCTCCTCGACCAGCACGCGGGCGTCGCGCTCGGCCTCCAGCTCGGTCTGGCGGGCGGCCAGCGCCTTGTTCACCGCGCCGCGGGCCATGCCGACGCGCTTGCCCGCGTCCGCCTTGGCGTGCGGGGGCAGGGCGCCGATCTCGCGGTTGGCCAGCGACAGCGGGGAGGTGCCGCCGGTGTGGGCGACCTTGGCCTCCTGGAGCGCGTCGAGGGAGTCCGCGGCGGCGAAGGCGGCGAGCGCCTCGTCCCGCATGCGCTCGATCTCTTCCGGTTTCAACGCCTCGACCTCGACAGGGTCGTACGACTTATTCGGTGCCGACATCTCTTCCCGTGCTTCCGATTGGCTGGCTGGAACGCCCCGTCTACGGTCCGGAGACGGGGCGGGGACGCTTCGTCTGCGGATCTGGACGCAAAGGTGCCAAAGACCGAGTCTAACGGGGCGGTGGAACGCTGATTACGCCCGTGGGGGCGCCGGCCTTCTCAGGTGAGGTACGCCGGGGCCGCCACGGGCAACGTAAATCGGAACTCGGCGCCGCCGCCGGGGGCGCGGCCGACCGTGATGGTGCCGCCGTGGGCCTCGACGATGCCCTTGACGATGTAGAGCCCGAGGCCGGTGCCACCGCGCTTGCTGCCCCGCCAGAAGCGGGTGAAGACGCGGTTCATGGACTCCTCCGGGATGCCGGGCCCCTCGTCGCTCACCGTGACCGACGTGCCGGTGTCCTCCTCCTCGCGGGGGGACGCCGTGGGCGTGATGTCGATGGTGACGGTTCCCTCGCCGTGCCGCACGGCATTTTCGAGGAGGTTGCTGAGCACCTGGTCGATCTTGTCGGGGTCGGCCCACAGGGCGGGCAGGGGCCGGCCGAGGCGGAGCAGGAAGCGGTCGGCGGGCTGTCCGGAGGCGACGTAGGCCTGGATGTGGCGGCCGACGGCGGCGCCGATGTCGACGGGCTGGCGGCGCACCTCAAGGCGGCCGGAGTCGATGCGGGAGATGTCGAGCAGTTCGGCGATGAGCCGGGTGACGCGGTCGGCGTCGGCGTCGACGGTCTCCAGCATCAGCCGCTTCTGGTCGTCCGTGAACCGTTCCCACTTGGCCAGGAGCGTCGCCGTGAAGCCCTTGACGGAGGTGAGCGGCGAGCGCAGTTCGTGGGCGACGGTGGCGATCAGCTCGGCGTGGCTGCGCTCGGTGCGGCGGCGGGCCTCGGTGTCGCGCAGGGTGACGACGACGCGGTGGACGGGGCCGGTGCGCTCGGTGCGGACGTAGCGGGCGGAGACGAGGACCTCTCGGCCGCCGGGGAGCAGCAGGTTGCGCTCGGGCTGGCCGACGCGGATGGCGAGTCCGCCGTACGGGTCGGTCAGCTGCCACCAGCGCCGGCCGTCGAGGTCCTCCAGGGGCAGTGCCTGGTCGAGAGGCTGTCCGAGGGCGTGTTCGGCGGGGACGGCGGTGATGCGGGTGGCGGCCGCGTTGAAGCAGATCACCTTCCCGTGCTCGTCGGCGACGACGAGGCCGTCGGGCAGCTCGTCGGGGTCGAGGCCGAGGTCGGCGAGGTCTCCGGGCCGGCGCGGCGCGGGAGGGCGCCCCGTCCGGTGTGGTCCCGGTGCCCTGCTCGTGCCGACGCTCATCCCCGTGCCCCGCCTTCCCGCTGGTCTGGGGTCCCCGAGCTGGTCACCCTACTAGGCGTCGGTGACGGAGCGGCACCCTCCGGCGGCGCGCTGTGCACGCGCCGACGCGTAGAGACATACGGCCGCGGCGGTGGCGAGGTTCAGACTCTCGGCCCTGCCGTGGATGGGGACGCGGACGACGGCGTCGGCGAGCCCCCGGGTCTCCTCGGGCAGGCCCCAGGCCTCGTTGCCGAAGACCCAGGCGGTGGGCCCGCCCATGGTGCCGGCGTCCAGCTCGGCGTCGAGGTCGTCCTCGCCCGCGCCGTCGGCGGCCAGGACCCGCACGCCGGCGTCGCGCAGCTCGGCCACGGCCCGCTCCACGGGGACGCCGACGGCGACCGGCAGGTGGAACAGGGAGCCGACGGAGGCGCGTACGGCCTTGGGGTTGTAGAGGTCGACGGAGGCGTCGGTGAGGACGACGGCCTCGGCGCCGGCGGCGTCGGCGCAGCGCAGCACGGTGCCGGCGTTGCCGGGGTCGCGGACGTGCGCGAGGACGGCGACGAGCTTGGGGCGGGCGGCGAGGATGTCGTCGAAGGGGGTGTCGACGAACCGGCAGACCCCGACCAGGCCCTGGGGGGTGACGGTGGTGGAGATGTCCTCGATCACCGCGTCGGCGGCGAGGTGGACCCGCGCGCCGGTGTCCCGGGCGGCCCCGATGATGTCGGCGTACCGCTCGGCGGCCTCGACGGTGGCGAACACCTCGGTCAGCGTGTCCCCGTACTCCGCGGCCTCCCTGACGGCCTGCGGCCCCTCGGCCAGAAACAGCCGCTCCTTACTCCGGAAGTTCCGCTTCCCAAGCCGCCGCGCGGCGGCGACACGGGGGGAACGAGGGGAGATCAGATCAGGAGCGGCAACCATGCGACGTACCTTCGGGAAGTGCCCTAGGGGCGCGGGGAACTGCGCGACCAGCCACAACGGGCCGCACGCGCGATACGACAGAAGAGGGCAGACGCAAGCGGACCCGCAGGCTCAAAACCTGCGGGTCCAGTCACGTCGGCTCAGAGCCAGCGCAGCGTCACGCCGCCTTCGGCGCGTTGACGTCGCTCGGCAGCGCCTTCTGGGCCACCTCGACGAGCGCCGCGAAGGCACCCGCGTCGTTGACGGCCAGCTCGGCGAGGATCTTGCGGTCCACCTCGACGTTGGCGGCCTTCAGACCCTGGATGAAGCGGTTGTACGTGATGCCGTTGGCGCGGGCAGCGGCGTTGATGCGCTGGATCCACAGCTGGCGGAAGTCACCCTTGCGCTTCTTGCGGTCGTTGTAGTTGTAGACCAGCGAGTGGGTGACCTGCTCCTTGGCCTTGCGGTACAGGCGCGAACGCTGACCGCGGTAGCCGGAGGCCTGCTCGAGGATCGCCCGGCGCTTCTTGTGGGCGTTGACTGCCCGCTTGACGCGTGCCACTAGTTAACTCCTTGTAGCGGGGCCGCGGTGGAACTCACGCGGCCCGGTATCGATTGGGTCCCGGTCCTGAATGACGTACGGCGCTCCGTGCGGGCGCCGCGGACGTCACTTGCCGAGAAGCTTCTTGATCTTCGCGGCGTCGCCCGGGGCCATCTCGGCGTTGCCGGTGAGGCGACGCGTCACGCGGGACGACTTGTGCTCGAGCAGGTGGCGCTTGCCGGCGCGCTCACGGAGCACCTTGCCGGAGCCGGTGATCTTGAAGCGCTTGCTGGCACCGCTGTGCGACTTGTTCTTCGGCATAGCGCCGTTATCTCCTCGTCGGTGGCGCTCCGATGCCCGGTCGTGAGAACCGGGCACGGTGGAGCGTCGCTCTTGTATCGGTTACGTCCTGGGGACTCGCGTCCCCCGGGGTCACGCGTCGGCGGAAGCCTCGGCCGGGGCCTCGGTCTCCACGGCGTCGTCGTTCACGGCGTCGGCGTCCGCGGCGTTCTGCGACTTGCCGGGATTGGCCTTCGCGTCCGCCTTGCGGGCTTCCTGCGCCTGGCGAGCCTCGGCCATCGCCTCGGTCTTCTTCTTGTGCGGACCGAGGACCATGATCATGTTTCGGCCGTCCTGCTTCGGATTCGACTCCACGAAGCCGAGGTCCTGGACGTCCTCCGCGAGACGCTGAAGCAGTCGGTAGCCGAGCTCCGGCCGGGACTGCTCGCGACCACGGAACATGATCGTGATCTTGACCTTGTCGCCCTGCTTGAGGAACCGGACGACGTGACCCTTCTTGGTGTCATAGTCGTGCGGGTCGATCTTCGGCCGGAGCTTCATCTCCTTGATGACCGTGTGCGCCTGGTTCTTGCGCGCCTCACGGGCCTTCATGGCCGACTCGTACTTGAACTTCCCGTAGTCCATGAGCTTGCACACGGGCGGCCGGGCGTTCGCCGCGACCTCGACGAGGTCGAGGTCGTACTCCTGCGCAAGCTCCAGGGCCTTGGCAAGCGGGACAATCCCGACCTGCTCGCCGCTGGGACCGACAAGTCGCACCTCGGGAACGCGAATCCGGTCGTTGATGCGGGGCTCGGCGCTGATGGATCCTCCTCGGTAGCACCACACGGCGGTCTGGCGGACAGCCGCGTTACGTCTGTGTTCGATAGACCTAACCGCGCCGGCGCATGAAAAATGCCCCGGACGACGATCACGAGCGGGGCTCCTCGAACTGCTACCGGAGCACCGCCGCGATGGCCGCGGGGCGCGAACTCGGGCTGGCCGCCGCCACGGGGACGGGACCGCCTGACCGGTGACCCGCCGTCCCGGGGGACGGTCAGGTGGGAGTTCGAAAGCCTCCACTTGTGGGCCGGGCCCGCTGCCCATGGGGCGTGCGTGTCCGACCGGTCGTTACACAAGGTTAGCAGCTCGGCAGGGGAAGGGCTAACCGAGACCGAGTGGGGCCCCGGCCGCTGCTGCGCCTATCGTGAGCTGCATGAGTGAGACCCCTCCTGAGACGCCCGACTTCGACGCCATGGCCCGCGACATCGCGGAGGTTCCCGCGGTCGAGGTGATCGTGACGGTCGCCGTCAATCTGATGAGCGCCGCCGCCGTGAAGCTCGGACTGACCGAGGAGGGCGACGCCCACAAGGACCTGGACGAGGCGCGCAAGCTGGTGCACGCGCTGGCCGGTCTGCTGGACGCGAGCACCACCGAGATCAGCTCGTTCCACGCGGCGCCGCTGCGCGACGGGCTGAAGTCGCTCCAGCTGGCGTTCCGCGAGGCGTCGCTGGTGCCGGACGAGCCGGGTCAGGGGCCGGGCGAGAAGTACACCGGCGCCGTCTACGGCTGAGTCACCCGCGTACGTACAAGGGCTCGCCCGGAGGCGTGGCCCCGGCCGGCAGGAGTGCCAGGTCGAGGCCGCGCACCAGGCGGGCCCTCAGTGTTTCGTCGGCCGCCAGCCGCCCGGCGACGGCGCGGGCGGCCTCGGCGGGGGCCGCGGCGGGGTCCAGCACGAGGACCAGGGTGCCGTCGGCCTGCCCGGGCCCGAGGTGGGCGCGGAGCACGGCGGACTCGGCGGCGACGGCCGCGCGCACGGCCTCCACGACCGCCGGGTCGGCGAGCGGATCGGTGGTCGTGCGTCCCTCGGCCAGCGCCAGCAGGGCCGCCCCGGTCAGCTCGAACGGCACCGGTCCGGCCATGTCCAGCACGACCGTGTCCGCCTTCTCGTGGGCGGCGGCCTGGAGGGCCTGGTGCAGGGGTACGGCGACGGGGCGGGCCTCGGGGTCCCAGCGGGCGAGCGAGGCGGTGGAGGTGAAGGCGGGCAGGGCGGTGCGGTCTCCGGCCTTGAGGGTCGGCACGGCCATGTCGCTGGTCTTCTCGCGGCGCAGCCCCTTCTCGTCCTCCTCGACCTCGCCGAGGACGGCCACGACGGGCACGAGCAGCCGGGCGCCCTTGAGCGCCTCCAGCACCGGTGCCAGGGCGGTGCGGTCCTCGGCCCAGGCGGCGAGCGCCGCGCTCAGCCGGGGGTCGGCGGAGCCGTCGTCGTCGGAGAAGCCGGAGTCGGGAATGTTCTTGTTCGCCACGGTCCCCGAGCCTAGCGGGGGCCGGCGGACCGTCCTCATCGGCCTCTCAGGCATCTCTGACCCGCGTTTCACCTCCGTCCCACGGTGTGCACAGCGGGCGCCCCGAGCATCGCGGGCATGGAGTCCCCCAGCGCCCGGCGGTGCGCCCTGCTGTCCGCGACCCTCGCCGCGGTCGTCGTCGTGGGCGCCGGCGCCGCCGGGGCGGTGTACGTGACGGCGGGGGCACACCCGGGCGGGGGCGCCGTATCGTCGGCGGCCTCGGCGGACGCGGGCGGGGAGGCACCGGTGGAGAGCGCGACGGAGGCGGCCGTGGACCGGGACGCGCTGCTCGCGGCGGCGATGGAGGCGGTGCCGGTGGCGGACGGCGCCGAGGTGTCGGTGGCGGTGCTCGACTTGGAGTCCGGGGAGGGTGCCATGTACGGCACGGGGGTCTTCGAGACCGCGAGCATCGTCAAGGTCGACATCCTGGCGGCGCTGCTGCTGCGGGCGCAGGACGCGGGGCGGGCGCTGACCGGCGAGGAGAAGGCGTACGCCGTCGACATGATCGAGAACAGCGACAACGACTCGGCGTCGGCGCTGTGGCGGGCGATCGGGGCGGCGGAGGGGCTGGACGCGGCGAACGAACGCCTCGGTCTCACCGCGACCGAGGGCGGCGACGGACCGCTGTGGGGGCTGACGCGGACGACGGCCGCGGACCAGATCGCGCTGCTGCGGCAGGTGTTCGAGGCGGAGGGCTCCGCGCTGGACGAGGCCTCCCGGACGTATCTCCGTGACCTGATGGGGCGGATAGCCGCGGACCAGCGGTGGGGTGTGTCGGCGGCGGCCGACGGGACGGACGGCGCGTGGGCGCTGAAGAACGGCTGGCTGCGGCGCAGCACCACCGGGCTGTGGGTGATCAACAGCATCGGACGGATCACGTCCGGCGGCCACGACCGCCTGGTGGCGGTGCTCTCACGGGGCACCGCGACGCAGGCGGAGGGGGTCTCACTCACCGAGGCGGCGGCACGGGCGGCGGTGTCGGTGTTCACCGGCTCGGACGACGCGGACGCCGGGCGGGCGGCGAGCGGGTAGGGCTCGGGCGGCGACGGGCAGGCGGCGAGCGAGGGCGGCTCGGGCGACGGACAGGCGGCGAGCGGGGACGGCTCAGGCGAGGGACAAGCAGCGAGCCGGGGCGACGCGGACGCCGGGCGGGCAGGGGCGGCTCGGACGCCGGGCGGGCAGGGGCGGCTCGGGTGACGGGCGGGCAGCGGGCGAGGGCGACACACACACCGGGCGGGCGGCAGGCAGGGGCCGCGCGGACGCGGGCAGCCGGCGGGTGAGGGCGACACAGACGCCGGGCGGGCGGCCGGCGAGCAGGAACGACGCGGACACCGCGCGGGCGGCGGGCAGGGGCGGCTCGGACGCCGGGGAGGGGCCGCGCGGACGCCGGGCAGGCGGTGGGTGAGGGTCAGGCGTCGTCGTAGCGTTCGCGGCGGCCGCGCCACAGGACCACCGAGGCGACGATCAGGACGCCGCCCGCGCTGCCGGCCAGCGGGGCTGCCCAGGCCGAGGTGGCGTCGTCGGAGGCTGGGGCGTCCGGCCCGGAGCCGAAGTACTTCTCGCCGTACGCCGCCGGGTTCAGTCCCCGCGGCTTCAGCCGGCCCGCGGCCTCGATGGCGGCGGCGGGGTCGACGAAGCCGTAGCCCCGGGAGTCGTCGCGCCCGTCGGCGGGGGCGTTGCGGGCCGTGTCCTCCAGGAGCTTCTTGACCTGGGCCGGGGTGAGGTCCGGGTGCGCGGCCCTGACCAGGGCGGCGGCGCCGGACACGAACGCGGAGGCGGCGCTGGTGCCCCAGCCCTCGTAGTAGCGGTGGTCCGGGTCGGCGATGATCACGTCGACGCCGGGGGCACTGACCGTGGCGTACCAGCGGCGGGTGGAGAAGGAGGCGCGGGTGCCGAAGCGGTCGACGGCGGTCGCGGCGATGACGCCCGGATAGGCCGCCGGGTAGGAGATGTGGTCGCCCTTCTCGCCGCCGTTGCCGGCGGAGGCGACGACGACCACGCCCTTCTTCAGGGCGTACTGGACGGCCTCGTCCTCGGCGGGTTCGGGGTGGGCGGAGGCGGAGTCGTCGCCGAGGGAGAGGTTGATGACGTCGGCGCCGTGGTCGGCGGCCCAGCGGATGCCGTCGGCGAGCGCGTTGCCGCGGGTCTTGCGTGCCTTGGTGCGGGACGGGTCGCCGTCCTCGAGGATCACGCGGACGGGGAGGATCCTGGCCTCGGGCGCGACGCCCATGACGCCCTCGGTGTCGCCGGGGCCGTGGCCGTGACCGGCGATGATCCCGGCCATGGCGGTGCCGTGCCGGGCCCAGGCGCGGTCGCCCTCGCCCGCGCCGAAGCCGACGAGGTCCTTGCCGGTGAGGACGTTGCCGGCCAGGTCGGGGTGGTCGGCCTCGACGCCGGTGTCCAGGACGGCGACGGTGACGCCCGCGCCCTTGGTGGTGCGCCACGCCTCGTCGGTGTGCATGGCGTCGAGGGCCCACTGCTTGGCGCGGATGCCGTCGGCGTGCGCGGCGGGCGCCGGGACGAGGACGAGCGCGGCGGCGAGGAGGAGGCTCAGGGCGCCGCCGGTACGGCGGGTGGCGGTGTTCACGAGGGCTGCTCCGTGGCGGGGCCGACGTTCTTGCGCAGGGCGCGTTCGACGCGGTCGGCGAGGCCCTGCGCCTCGTGACCGAGGCCGGCCTGGGCGGGGGCGGAGGCGGCGCCGGACTCCATGGCCTCCTCCGCGGGCTCGGGCCGGCCGACGGTGCGGCCGTCGGCCCAGCCGGAGACGGCGTAGACGACGACGGGGGCGTCGGTGAGCACGGAGACGGTCCAGGAGGCGCGCGCGTCCGCGCGGAAGCCGGCGGCGACGGTGCCCTCGGCGGCGTACGGCAGCGGCACGAGGTCGGCGCGCCGGGTCAGGCCCTCCTTCTCGAACCGGTTCGCCAGCGAGGTCATGGCGGCGGCGTCGGCCTTGGTGAAGAGCAGGCCGACGGTGGTGACGTGGCTCTGGGTGGCGTCGGTGTAGGTGGCGCGCAGCAGGCGGGCGCAGCCGGCCGGGGCGAGGGCCTTGCCCAGCAGCGGGTCGAAGGCGCCCGCGCAGCCGCTGTCCGGGGCGACGGCGACGCGGGTCCAGGTGCGGTCGGCTCCGCCGGGGCCGGCGCCCTGCCCTTGCACGGTGGGCGGGAAGAGCTGGTCGACCGGGACGCTGTGCCACAGGTCGCCGGCCGCGGTGAAGGCGCTGCGGGCGTCGGCGTCGCCGGAGTCTCCGGCGAGCCAGCTGCCGGTGACGGCGCCGGTGACGAGTCCGGCGCCGAGGACGAGGCAGACGGCCGCGGCGACGGCCTGGGGCCGCAGGCGTGCGCCGAGCGGGCGGGGCCGGGCGTGCTCGTCGTACCCCTCGGGCTCGGCGAACGACACGCGGGGCCGCGGCGCGGAGGCGGCGCCCCACGACAGGGCGGGGTCGGGAGCGTGCGGCTCGGCCTGCGCGGGGATCGGCCGCAGGCGGGTGGTGGTCTCGGACGGGGTCTCGGCGGGCGCACGCCCCACCGGCACGTCACGCCCCCGCACCGCCCCGGCACGACCGACGACCGGCGGGGCGTCCGGAAAACGCGCGGTGGCACGCGGCGGCGGAGGCGCGGAGGCGGCGCCTGCGGCAGGTGGCGTGTCCGGGCGGCGCGGTGTTTCCCCCTGGGGCGAGGACCCGGGGGGAGGTACAGCGCTCTCCGGCGGCAAAGGCGTGCTCGGGCGGCGAGGCGCATCCGCCGCAGGCGGCTTCTCCGGACGGATCGGGATCTCCCCACGGGGCGAGGATCCGGGGCGCGATGCGGCGGCCTCCGGCGGCAGCGGCACGCTCGGACGGCGCGGCGCGCCCACGACAGGCGGCGTCTCCGGGCGGCGCGGGGTCTCCGCAGGCGGCGGGGTCGAGGGGCGTGGGGGGAAGGTGGGGGGGCGTGCTTCCGTGTTCATGCACCCCCCGTTTTCCAGGGCCCGGGCCGGTGGTCCGGCGCGGGCCGGCGTCCCCTGCCCGGGCCCGGAGCGAACTGGCCGTCCCGGGCACGCATACCCGCACGGGCGGACCGCCATCCCGGCGCGGGCCCCGGGGCCCTGCCGCCCGGGCCGTTCCGCCGTGCGTGCGCGTCACTCTACGGCGTGCCCCCGCCCGGAGGGGAACCAGTCCGCGGGCTCGTGGCATTGGCCCGGAACGTCCCCCTACCCTGCGGTAATCCCGTCTGGCAGGCTTCGCTCATGACTGCGCGCGCCGCCGACCGGGCCCGTTACGACCGGGCCACCGCCCATCTGGACGCCCCCGTGGCCATCGTGGACCTGGAGGCCTTCGACGCCAACGCGGACGATCTGGTCCGCCGGGCCGGCGGCAAGCCGATCCGCGTCGCCAGCAAGTCCGTACGCTGCCGTGCCCTGCTCGAACGCGCCCTGGCCCGGGACGGTTTCGCCGGGATCATGTCCTTCACGCTGGCCGAGTCCCTGTGGCTGGCGCGCTCCGGGTTCGAGGACGTGCTGCTCGCCTACCCGTCCGCGGACCGCGCCGGGTACGCGGAGCTGGCCGCCGACCCCAAGCTCGCCGCCGCCGTGACCGTGATGGTCGACGACCCGGCGCAGCTGCGGTTCATCGACGAGGCCCGGGACGGCGGCCGCGAAGTGGTGCGGGTCTGCCTGGAGTTGGACACCTCGCTGCGCCTGTTCGGCGGGCGGGTGCGGGTCGGGGCGCGGCGTTCCCCGCTGCACTCCCCCGCCGAGGTCGCCGACCTGGCGCGGGCGGTGGCCCGGCGGCCGGGGTTCCGGGTCGTCGGCGTCATGGCGTACGAGGGCCATGTCGCGGGAGTCGGGGACGCGGTGGCCGGACGGCCGCTGCGGTCGCGGGCGGTGCGGCTGATGCAGGCCGCCGCCCGCCGCGAACTGGCCGAGCGGCGCGCCGCGGTGGTGCGGGCGGTGCGGGCCGTGGTGCCGGACCTGGAGTTCGTCAACGGCGGCGGCACGGGCAGCGTGCAGCACACCGCCGCGGAGGACGCGGTCACCGAGATCGCCGCCGGGTCCGGGCTGTACGTGCCGCGGCTGTTCGACAACTACACGTCGTTCAGCGGGCGTCCGGCCGCTCTCTTCGCGCAGCCCGTCGTCCGCAGGCCCGGCGTCGGGGTGGTGACCGTGCTCGGCGGCGGCTATCCGGCCTCCGGCGCGGCCGGCGCCGACCGGCTCCCGGTGCCGTACCTCCCGGAGGGGCTGCGCTACGACCCGCAGGAGGGCGCCGGCGAGGTGCAGACGCCGCTGCTGGGCTCCCCCGCGGACGACCTGCTCATCGGCGACAAGGTGTGGTTCCGGCACGCCAAGGCCGGTGAGCTGTGCGAGCGTTTCGACACCCTGCACCTGGTGGAGGGGGACGCGGTGACGGCGACGGCGCCGACGTACCGGGGCGAGGGGCTCACCTTCCTGTAGGCCGGGCCCGGGTCAGGCGGAGGGGCCGATGCTGCTGCCCACGCCGCCGCCCGTGCCGGCGTCTCCGACGGGCCGGATGCCCTTGGTGATCCGGTCCATGTCGGCCAGCGGCGGTCCGTCCTCGCCGGCGTCGAAGACGTAGCGGACGAGGACCGGGGACTCGGTGCCGACGGTGGACGGGAACACCAGCGACTGCACGTAGCCGCCGGGGCCCTTGCCCGTCGTCACCCGCCAGCGCACGTAGTACCCGGCGCGTCCGGCGACCGCGACCGGCCCGGAGCCGACGACCTCGTGGGACTTGACGCCCCCGTACGGCTTGCTGCCGAGCACGTCGTGGTCGTAGGCGGCGTCGGCCGCGTCCTCGATGTCCTGTTCGGCGAGGGCCTTCGGGGAGCTCTCGGCGTTCGCGGTGACGGTGCGGGAGATGACGAGGCCGTGCCGGCACACGCCGCCGTCGCCCGGGCAGTCGTAGGTGCCGTCCGTGCTCATCATGACGTCGCCGTCGGAGATGTGCTCGGGGCGCACCCAGCCGTCCGGCAGCGGGAAGGTGATGCCGTTGAGCTGGTCCTCGACGACGGCGGGGTCGTCGGCGGAGGGCTCGGAGGGCGTCGGCGAGGGGGTCGGCGACCCGGTCTCCGGCGCGGGGGTCGTGGGAGTCGTCGCGGTCGGCAGGGTCTGGGCCCGCGAACCCGGGTCGTCGTCCTCGCCGAGGAGGACGACGCCGGTGGCGATCGCCGCGACGAGGACCGCCGCGGCGGCGGCGAGGGCGGCGCCCTTCGCACGCCGGCTGCCGCC
>NZ_WWHX01000634.1 GCF_009862125.1 Streptomyces sp. SID5910 | reverse complement strand
GCCGATGATGGACAGCAGCGAGTTGATCAGCTGGCCCATCGACTGCTGGAGCGTCTGCCCGATGTTGTCGATGTCGTTCGTCGCCCGCGACAGCACCTCACCGCGCTGGCGCTTGTCGAAGTACGACAGCGGCAGCCGCGACAGCTTCGTCTGCACGTCCTCGCGCATCCGGAACATCGTCCGGTTGACCGCCCGGTTCACCAGCCGGGTCGCCACCGCCATCAGCAGCCCGGCCGCGCCGAACACGGCCAGCGCCAGCAGCAGGACGTGTCCCACGGCGGTGAAGTCGATGCCCTCGCCCGGCGTGAAGTCCGTGCTGCGCAGCATGTCGGCGATCTTGCCGTCACCGCGCTCCCGCATGGACGCGAGGACCTGCTCCTTGGTGGCGCCGGCGGGCATGTCCCGCCCGACGATGCCCGCGAAGACCAGGTCGGTGGCCTTGCCGAGGATCTTCGGCCCGACCACGCTGAGGCCGACGCTGAGCACCACGCAGGCCAGCAGCGCGTAGATCGTCACCCGCTCCGGCCTGAACCGGGCGACGAGCCGTTTGCCCGATCCCTTGAAGTCCATCGAACGCTGGTCGGGGCCGCCCCCGGCCATCATGCGACCGCCAGGCCCCGCCATCAGGCCGCCTCCGCTTCCGTCAGCTGGGAGAGCACGATCTCCCGGTAGGTCTCGTTGTCCGCCATCAGCTCGTGGTGCCGGCCCATGCCGACCACCCGCCCCTCGTCCAGCACGACGATACGGTCGGCGTCCCGGATGGTCGCCACGCGCTGGGCGACGATCACCACGGTCGCCTCGGCGGTCTCCCGGGACAGCGCGGCGCGCAGCGCGGCGTCGGTGGCGTAGTCGAGCGCCGAGAACGAGTCGTCGAAGAGGTAGATCTCCGGGCGCTGCACCAGCGTCCGCGCGATCGAGAGCCGCTGCCGCTGGCCGCCCGACACATTGGTCCCGCCCTGCGAGATCGGCGCGTCGAGCCCGCCCTCCAGTCGCTCCACGAACTCCTTGGCCTGCGCCACCTCCAGCGCGTGCCACAGCTCCTCGTCCGTGGCGTCCGGATTGCCGTAGCGCAGATTGGTCGCGACCGTGCCCGCGAAGAGGTACGGCTTCTGCGGCACCAGGCTCACGACCTTGGCCAGCGTCTTCGGTTCGACGGTGCGCACGTCCACCCCGTCGACCAGCACCTGTCCGTCCGTCGCGTCGAACAGCCGGGGCACCAGCCCGAGCAGCGTGGACTTGCCGCTGCCGGTCGAGCCGATGACGGCGGTCGTCTCGCCCGGCAGGGCCACCAGGTCGATGCCCCGCAGCACCGGCTCCTCGGCCCCCGGATACCGGAAGCCCGCACCGCGGATCTCCAGATGCCCGTGCCGGCGCAGCTCGGTGACCGGCGCCACGGGCGGCACGACGCTGCTCTCGGTCCCCAGGACCTCCTGGATCCGCTCGGCGCACACCTCCGCGCGCGGCACCATCATGAACATGAAGGTGGCCATCATCACGGACATGACGATCTGCATCAGATAGGCGAGGAACGCGGTGAGGTCGCCGATCTGCATCCCGCCGCTCTCGATCCGGTGGGCGCCGAACCACACCACCGCGATCGACGACAGGTTCACCACCGTCATGACCACCGGGAACATCAGCGCGAGCAGGTTGCCGGTGCCCAGCGCCACGTCCGTCAGGTCGGTGTTGGCCTTACGGAACCGCTGCTGCTCGTACTCGTCCCGCACGAAGGCGCGGATGACCCGGTTGCCGGTGATCTGCTCGCGCAGCACCCGGTTCACCGTGTCCAGGCGCACCTGCATGGACCGGAACAGGGGCCGCAGCCTGCGCACGATCAGCGTCACGCAGATCGCCAGCACCGGCACCACGCCGACGAGCACCCCGGACAGCGGCACGTCCAGGCCGAGCGCCATCACGATGCCGCCGACGCACATGATGGGCGCCGACACCATCAGCGTGAACGTCATCAGGGCCAGCATCTGGACCTGCTGCACGTCGTTCGTCGTCCGCGTGATCAGCGAGGGCGCGCCGAAGCCGCCGAGCTCCCGCGCGGAGAAGGACTGCACCCGGTCGAAGACGGCGCCCCGCACGTCCCGGCCGAGCGCCGAGGCGGTACGGGCGCCGTAGTAGACGGCACCGATGTTGCACACGACCTGCACCAGCGAGATGCCGATCATCAGAGCGCCGTAGCCCAGGATGTAGCCGGAGTCGCCGTTGACGACACCGTTGTCGATGATGTCCGCGTTCAGGGTCGGCAGGTAGAGGCTGGCGCACGTCTGGAGGAACTGCAGCGCCACCAGCAGGGCGATGGGTTTCTTGTAGGGCCTGAGACAGGTCCGCAGGAGTCGTATGAGCACGCTGGGTCTCTCGGAGTCGGCGACAGGGGCGATTGGTTGCCCCTGGCCCCTATCGTCGGACACTCCACCCGCGTTACCTCAACCCATTAACCGGCCGTCGCCGCCCTACGCGCGCAGCGCCCCCGGATGGGTCTGCTCCCGCACCGACACGAACTGCTGCCGCACCGCCTGACCCACGGCCAGCTCCTCGCCCGGCTCCAGCACCTGCGCGACCGCGCCCTGCCAGGCCGGGGGAGTGCGCGGGTCCAGCGTGCCCCGCGAGGCGCCCAGCGCCCACGCCGCCTGCCGGGCCGCGCCGATCGCCGCGTAGTCCGCCGGCTGCGGTACGACGACCTGGACCCCGAACAGCGCGGGCGCCGCCGCCTGCACGGCCGGCAGCTCGGCCGCCGCGCCCAGCAGGAACACCCGCCGCACCTCCACGCCCCGGCCGCGCAGCACGTCCAGGGCGTCGGCGAGGCCGCACAGCATGCCCTCGAACGCGGCCCGCGCCAGGTGCTCGGCCTTCATCGACTCGCGCCTCAGGCCGGCCAGCGTGCCCGCGGTGTGCGGCAGGTTCGGCGTCCGCTCGCCCTCCAGATACGGCAGCAGCACCAGCCCGTGCGCGCCCGGCGTCGACTTCATCGCCAGGTCGGACAGGCTCTCCAGGTCCGGCAGACCGAGCAGTTCGGCGGTGCCGCGCAGGGTCCGTACGGCGTTCAGGGTGGTGACGACCGGCAGGTGCATGCCGGTGGCGTCCGCCAGGGAGGTGATCATGCCGCTCTGGTCGACGAGGGCCTCGGGGTGCACGGCCATCACCGAACCGGAGGCGCCGAGGGAGACCACCGCGTCCCCGAGCCCGATGCCGAGCCCGAAGGCGGCGGCCATCGTCTCGCCGGTCCCCGCGGAGATCAGCAGGCCCTCCGGCGTCGTACCGGCCGCGTCGGCCGGGCCGATCACCTCCGGCAGCATCGCCTGGTGGCCGAGGGCCAGCTCGACCAGATCGGGCCGGTACCCGCCGGTCGCCGGCGACCAGTACCCGGTGCCGGAGGCGCCGCCCCGGTCGGTGGTCCTGCGGGCCGGCCGGCCCAGCAGCTGCCACACCAGCCAGTCGTGGGCCTGGAGCAGCACGGTGGTCCGCGCGGCCGCATCGGGCTCGGTGCGGGCCAGCCAGCGCAGTTTGGTCACGGGCTGCGGGGCCTGCGGCACACAGCCCACGGACTGCGCCCACGCCTCGCGCCCGCCGAGCGCGTCGATCAGATCGGCCGCGGCCACCTGTGAGCGCTTGTCGCCGCCCACCATGGCCGGGCGCACGGTGTTGCCCTGGGAGTCCAGCGGCACCACCGAGTTGGCCTGCGCCGAGACCCCGATGGCCTGCACGCCCTCCAGCAACCCGCCGCCGGCCGCCTCCCCGAGGGAGAGCAGCCAGGCCTGCGGGTCGACGTCGGAGGGACGGCCACCGCCCTCGGGGCCCTCGACGGGATGCGGCGCGTATCCCTGCCGGAGCACGGCACCCGTGTCCGCATCACAGACGACGATACGAGTGAAATCGGGCGCACTGTCCAACCCGGCGACTATCCCCATGCGCAAAATTCTGCCGCACGGGGAGAGGTGTCCGTACCGGGTGGGGGCACGCGCCTCAGGTGTTGCTGGTGCCCCAGTCGTCCGAGGCGGTCCCGTTGCGCTCGCGCAGCGACCGCACCCGCTGGGCGACCGAGTCGGGCATCCGGTCGCCGACCTTGTCGCTCACCACGTGGTACGCCTTGTCCGCGAAGTGCCGCCCCTGCTGGGCCGCCGACTCGGCGGTGTTGCGGACCGCCGGGTTCTGTGCGACCTGCCGGGCGGACTTCCGCAACTGCTCGTAACGCTCGCGCCCGGCCTTCGTGCCGAGCACGTAGCCGACGGCGAGTCCGACGACGAATGTGAGCCGGTAACGCATGGCGGCCACCTTCCCTTGCCTAGCTCTGACAGTGCCGAGGAGTACCGATTGGCGGAGCACCCCCCTGCTTGCGCTAATGTATGTGTCGCAGCGAGCGCACGCCCCCTGGCGAATACCCAGGCAGACGCGTTCGATGCGATACGAGACCTTCCTCGGTAGCTCAATTGGCAGAGCAGCCGGCTGTTAACCGGCAGGTTACTGGTTCGAGTCCAGTCCGGGGAGCTCGGTCCTCCGTAGCTCAATTGGCAGAGCAGCCGGCTGTTAACCGGCAGGTTACTGGTTCGAGTCCAGTCGGGGGAGCAAGGTGGACGAGGACCCTCCGGGGTCCTTTTTCATGTCCGGACACATGCCGCGGGATCTTCTGGGAACTCCCGGGAACCATGCGCCACGCTGCGGAGTCCTCAAGGTCGTGATGGCGTCGCGGTGAGCCGACCAGCCGAGGCAGGAGATCGTATGAGCGGCTATGCTGCGGCAGACGGCGCGCACACATGTACGCGACACGCCGTCATGGGGCGGTAGCTCAGCCGGTTAGAGCAGCGGACTCATAATCCGTCGGCCGTGGGTTCGAGTCCCACCCGCCCCACTTCGCGCGAGGGACGCCGGGTCACCGGCCGCCCTCGCCCTTTTCTTCGCCGTCCTCGTCGTCGCGGTCGCCCTCCGCCTGGGAGGGCGTGGTCTGCGCCGGGTTCGGGCCGTCCGTGGCGTCCGGCTCGTCGTCGCGCTCGCCCTCCGCCTGGGACGGGGTCTGTTCGCTCATCGTGGTACCTCCCTCGGCCGGGCCGGGTTCCCGCGCCGAGTACCCCGCCCGCGCCGACGGCACCACGCCACCGGGAACGCTTCTCAGCGGCCGGCCCGGTCCAGGGCCGTCCGCAGGGCCGAGCGCACCTCGGGCGGGGGCGGCGGTCCGTCGTCGCGGGCGCCGTCCGTCACCGCCGCGGCCACCGTGCGCAGCTTGGTGTTGGACAGCTGCGAGGCCTCCCGCAGGATGTGCCACGCCTCGTCCGGCGTACAGGAGTGCAGGGCCATCAGGACGCCCCGCGCCTGGTCGATGACCGGGCGGGAGGCGATGGCCTGCCGGAGCTGCTCCACCTCCTCCTGGAGCACGTGCAGCCGCTCCGACCGCTCCGCCGCCACCGCCGAGCTCGCCGGCCCCGCGGTGGGCGGCTGCGGCGTGCCGTTCAGGGGAGCGGTGGTGTCCAGGCCGAGCAGTTCGAGGATCCGGCGTGGCTGGCCGGTCCAGTCGCGGGCCGTCACCGGCACGGCCCGCCGGTCGCCGTAGTCGCGCAGCAGTTCCAGGAACTGAAACCCGGCCGTGTCCATGAAGACCACGTCGCCCATGTCCAGGTCGACCCGCTCGACGTCCGCGGGCAGTGCGGCCAGGGCCTCGGCCAGGGTGTCCGCGCACCCGTGGACCAGTTCTCCCCGTGGCACGAGCAGTGCCCGGTCCGCCTCCACATGGCCGTCGATCACCAGGGTGGCCGGCCTCCCCGCCAGACGTGGTGGTGCCGCTGAGGTCATGTCACCGCCTTGTCCGTCCTCGTTGATCCCCGACGACGTTCGCACGTCACCCGGCCCCCGTCTGCTGGTGCGCCTGCCCGTCGCCCGGCGGGACTACACCCGGGCGCGGGGATTGACCTGTCCACGGTCGGGTAAAGGCGTTGTCCCGGCGCGGCCGGGCGGTCCGCCCCTTCCGTTCAGAGGGGTGACTGCCAGGTGGTCGTCGGCGGTGCGCCGTCGGCCGTGCCGTCGGCGGTCCCGTCGTGGGAGACCGTCAGCCGCACCGCGTCGCGGCCGTCCGGCAGGGACGCGGTGGCGTCGACGGAGACCTCGACGCGGCCGGTGCCGTGGGCGCGGGACGCGGCGGCCAGGGCCTGGCGCAGGGCGACCAGGAGACGGTCGGCGACCCGGTCCGGTACGCGGGTGTCGACGGCGCCCGTGAAGTGGGTGGAGGGCGGGAAGCCGAGCAGGGCGGCGGCGGCCGCCGTCTCGCGCAGCACCCGGCCGCGCAGGCCGGCCGGGGGGCCGGGCGGGGGCTGCTGGAGCGCGAAGATCGCCGTACGGACCTCCTGGACCGTGGAGCGCAGCTCGTCCACCGCCTGGCCGAGGAGGTCGCCGACGTCCTCCGCGCCGGGGCGGCGCTGGGTGGACTCCAGCATCATGCCGGTGGCGAACAGCCGCTGCACGACCAGGTCGTGCAGGTCGCGGGCGATGCGGTCGCGGTCCTCGTACACCGCGAGGCGTTCCCGGCCGTGCCGGGCGCCGGCGAGGACGAGGGCCAGCGCGGCCTGGGAGGCGAACTGGGTCGCGAGCCGCCGTTCGAGGGGCGTGTAGGGGAGGCCGCCGCGGCGGCGGGGCAGGGCGAGGGTGCCGATCAGCCGGCCGTTCGCCTGCAACGGCAGCATCATGCTGGGGCCGAACCGGTGCCGTACGTGCGTCGTCATGCGGGGGTCGGTCGCCGAGTCCGCGAGGAACACCGGCTCGCCGCCGAGGAGCTGTTCGAGGACGGGGCTGCCCGGGGCGATGGTCGCGCCGACGATGCCCTCCGGGTCGTCGGGCGCGGAGGCGGTCACGATCTCCATGCCGCCCTCGGCGGTCGGCCGGAGGATCACGCCGGCCGAGGCGCCGGCGAGCAGCCGGGCCCGCTCCGCGACCGTCGTCAGGGCGTCGTCCGCGCTGCCGCCGGTGAGCAGCGCGGTGGTGACGGCCGCGGCGCCCTCGATCCAGCGCTCGCGCTGCCGCGCCGTCTCGTACAGCCGGGCGTTGCCGATCGCGATGCCGGCCTGCGCGGCGAGGACCCGCAGCAGCTGCTCGTCCTCGGCGGTGAAGGGCCCGCCGCCGAGCGGCCCCTCCAGACACAGCTCGCCGAACATCTCGTCCCGCACGTGGATCGGCACCCGCAGCCGGTGCGCGGACCCGGCCCGGGCGGGACCGTCCCGGTGGGGTGCGCCGGGGCCGGGTCCGGGGCAGGCGGTCGGGTCCGGGTCGGGCGTCGTCAGGGTGGCGTGGGCGGCGCCGGTCAGTTCGGTGGCGCTGTCCATGACGTGCTGGAGGGTGCTGCGCAGGTCCAGGTCGGTGCCGACGCCGAGGACGGCGTCGAGGAGGCGGGTCAGCCGCGACGCGGGCCGCGCGCTCATGCCGGCGGGTCCCCGGCGGTCAGTCGGCCAGCGGGTCCAGCACCAGCGGCTCGACCCGGCCCTCCAGCATCGTGCCGAGCCCCTGGACGGCGCACACGTCGGGCCGCTCCGCGATGTGCACCGGCATGCCCGTCGCCTGACGCAGCATCTGGTCGAAGCCGGGCAGCAGCGCGCTGCCGCCCACCATCATGATCCCGCGGTCGGCCAGGTCCGCGACCAGGTCCGGCGGGCAGTCGCGCAGCACCTTGCCGATGCCGTCGAGCACGGCCGTCAGCGGCGTCTGGATCGCGTTGCGCACCGCGGCGGTGTCGACCTTCACGCTGCGGGCCAGGCCGGTCGCCACGTCCCGCCCGTGGATCTCGGTGGACGCCGGTCCCTGCGGGGTGAGCCCGTTGCCCGACAGGGCGAGCTGGAGCGGGCGCACCGACTGGCTGGGCAGCACCAGCTCGTGCTGGTGACGCAGGTGCTGCACGATCGCGTGGTCCACGGCCTCGCCGCCCACCGGGATGCGCTCGGCGGTGACGATCGAGCCGAGGGAGAGCACCGCGACCTGCGTGGCGTGCGCTCCGCACACCATGATCATCGTGGCCTCGGGCTGCTCCACGGGCAGTCCGCAGCCGACGGCGGCGGCGATCAGGGTGTCGACCAGCTCCACCCGCCGGGCACCGAGCCCGACCAGCGTCTCGATCGCCGCCCGCTGGGCTAGCGGGTCGGCGTCGTGCGGGGTGCAGACGGCGGCGCGCAGCCGGGGCTTGCGGCGCAGCGCCCGGCGGATCTTGTCGCCGAGCAGATGCCGCAGCATGCGCTGGGCCATCTCGATGTCCACGATCGTGCCGCCGGAGACCGGCCGGACGACACGGATGTAGCCGGGGGTGCGGCCGGTCATCTTCTCCGCGAGCTCGCCCACCGCGATGAGCGCGCCGGTGCGGGTGTTGACCGCGGCGGCGGACGGCTGGTCGACGACCAGACCGGAGCCCTTCACATAGACCCGGGTCCTCGACGCGCCGAGGTCGACGGCGAAGTGGCAGCGGCGCAGCTGCTCCAGAGTGGCGGTCATGGCAGTTCCTCCCGAGAGCGCAGACCGTGCGGG
>NZ_WWHX01000633.1 GCF_009862125.1 Streptomyces sp. SID5910 | reverse complement strand
TGCTGCTGAGCGGACGCGAGGGCACCCTGCCCGCGACCGCGGCGGCCTACGAGGAGGGCCGGCTGCTGCGGACGGTCACACCCGCCCGCTGACCGGGGGGCCGGGCGCCCGCTCGGCCCAGTCACCCTGCGCGACGAGGTACCCGCGCAGCGAAACATGAGTAACCTCATATCCATGAGGCATCGCCCCGGCGAGAGCACCCCCGTACCGGACGTCTGGACCGGTCGTGCCACCAACCGCGTCCAGTGGTTCCTGGCGCTGATCGGCGTCGCCTGCGTGGCACTCGGTATCGCGCTGGCCGTCGACTCGGCCTGGGAAACCGGCGTCGCCCCGCTGACCATGGCCGTCGTCGGCTGCATCGCGGCCGGACTGCTCGTGCTCTTCGGCACGCTGGCTTTCGTGCACGTCGCGCTGAGAGTCGACGAGGAGTGCCTGGAGGTGCGCTGCGGCCACATCGGCCTGCCCCGCCGGCGCATCCCCCTCTCGCACGTCGTGGGCGCCGAGTTCACCCCGCACGTCACCCCGCGGCACTGGGGCGGCTGGGGCTACCGCTGGCGGCCGGAGAAGGGCACCGCCGTCGTCGTACGACGCGGCGAGGGCCTGATCCTGCGGCTGTGGGACGGCCACACCTTCACGGTCACCGTGGACGACGCGGAAGCAGCCGTCCAGGTCATCAAGGACCGCCTCCGCCCGAAGACCCCGGGCCCAGCGGCCCACTGAAGCGCACCGCACGGTCGCCGTCGGACGCGATACGTCTGCGGCCCCGCCGGTTCGGAACGCCCGGCCGACGGCTGCCTCGGTGGTCGCGGCGTCCTCCGTAGCCGCCGATCCCGGGGCACCCGGTGGCCGCAGAACCCAGGGCAGCCGGTGGCCACCGGGCCCCAGGGCCGGCGGGCGTCAGCCCCGGCGGGGGCGGCGTCCTCCGTAGCCGCCGAGCTCGGGTCATCCGGTTGCCGCAGAACCAAGGGCGCCCGGTGGCCGCCCGGCCTCGGGACCGGTGGGCGTCCGGGAGCCGTCGTACGCGATGCGCCCGGCCCCGTCGGTTCGGAAACGTGCGGCCGGCGGCTGCCCCGGCGGTAGCGGTGTCCTCTGTAGCCGCCGTGCCCGGGTCATCCGGTGGCCGGCGGGCCCAGGGCGCCCGGTGGCCGCCCGGCCTCAGGATCGGCGGTCGTCCGGGAGCCGTCGTACGCGATGCGCCCGGCCCCGTCGGTTCGGAAACGTGCGGCCGGCGGCTGCCTTGGCGGTGGCGGCGTCCTCCGCAGCCGCCGAGCTCGGGTCATCGGGTCGCCGCAGAACCCAGGGAACCCGGTGGCCGCCGGCCCCAGGGCATCCGATGACCGCAGTACCCAGGGCGCCCCGGCGCCTGCCGGGCCCACGGTGCCCGCCCGCGCCTCACCGGAAGGTCCGGTGACCCTGACGCCCCGTCCCCGGCGCCGGTGTCGGGGGCTCCTCGGTGAGGGGATGGGCCGTGGCCAGGCCTGCGAGTAGGCCTGCGCCGACCGACACGGCGGTGAAGCTCAGCGCGTTGCCGACCGTCGCGATCGTCGCCAGCCCCGTCAGTGCCACCCCCGCCGTCAGTACGACCGGCGTCGGGCGCGGTGAGCGCCACAGCGCGTAGAGCACCCAGCCGAAGGCCGTCCCCAGCAGGACGACGCCGACGACGCCCTGTTCGGCCGCCTGCTGCCAGGCCGCCGAGTGGGGCCTGCCGTCGGCCACCGTCCGTGCCGTCGGACTCAGCTCCCCGAAACGCCCCGGGCCCACGCCGAGAACGGCGTCCCCGCGCAGCAGGTCCAGCGCGTCGCCCCACAGCAGAACCCGGGCGGAGGTCAGCCGGGCCTCGACGAAGGCGGCGAGACCGTCCGGCACGGCCCTCGCGGCGACCGCCCAGGTCAGGGTGGTCACCAGTCCGGCTATCAGGCTTAGCCCGGCGAGCACGGCACCACGGTGGCGGACGCGGCCGGCGGCTAGCGAGCACAGCAGTACCACCGCACAGGCCGCGCAGCCCGCGGCCGAGCCCAGGACGGCTGCCGTCACGGCGATCCCCGCGGCCAGCAGGCGCAGCGCCAGCCGCACGGCCGGCACCGGACTCGCCCAGGCCCCGCAGCACGCGGCGCCCGCCGACAGGACCAGCAGGGCCGCGGTGGCACCGGCGTGCCCGAGCGGCACGGTGATCCGCGGCCCGGTGACCAGATGCGGGACGGCCATCGTCAGGGCCGCACCGGCGAGCCCCGCCGCACAGGCGGCGGCGACCGGCAGGAGCGCGCCGCAGATCCGCCCCACGGAATAGCCGGCGGCCACCGCCAGCACCGCGAGCAGCACCCCCTCCGGACGCCCGTCGCGCGCGGCGGCCGTGATCAGCGACCAGGACGCACAGGCCCCGAGGATCACCACACCCGCCGCGTCCGAACCGCTCCGTCTCTCGCCGTCCGCCGCCGCAGCGGCCGCGGTCTTCCGCCCCCTCGCACCCACCGTGCCCCCCGCCCGTGTCGCCCCCGACCTCGACGGGCCCCGCCGCCGGACGGCAGGACCGGACGACCGAGGCTCGGGCACACCGTAACGGCTGGTCGGCGGATGGGAGCCCGCCCGGCGGCCGGTTGTGCCGAAACGATGCGGCACCGGCCGCCGCGAGCCCCGCGAACCGTGCTGTCGGCCGCGAAGTCACGCGCCGTACACTCCGGTGGGTGACCGTCACCGCAACCACCGTCGGCGAGCCGGACCGGCTGAAGCCGCAGGCCGCACCCGCCTCGCGCCTCGCCGCGCGGCTCACGCGCCTGTTCCCGGCCGCCGCAGCCGCGCTCTCCGGCGTGCTGCTCTACGTCAGCTTCCCGCCGCGCACCCTGTGGTGGCTGGCCCTGCCCGCCTTCGCCGTCCTCGGCGCGGTGCTGCGCGGCCGGAGCTGGAAGGCGGGCCTCGGCCTCGGTTACCTGTTCGGTCTCGGCTTCCTGCTGCCCCTGCTGGTGTGGACCGGCGTGGAGGTCGGCCCCGGCCCCTGGCTCGCCCTGGTCGTGATCGAGGCGGTCTTCGTCGCGCTGGTCGGCGCGGGAGTCGCCGCGGTGTCCAGGCTCCCGGCGTGGCCGGTGTGGGCGGCGGCCGTGTGGATCGCCGGAGAGGCCGCACGCGCGCGCGTGCCCTTCCAGGGCTTCCCCTGGGGCAAGATCGCGTTCGGTCAGGCGGACGGCGTGTTCCTGCCGCTCGCCGCGGTCGGCGGCACTCCGGTCCTCGGCTTCGCGGTCGTCCTGTGCGGCTTCGGCCTCGCCGAGACCGTCCGCCTGGCCGTCGGAGCCCGCCGCACCCGCACCCTACGGAGGGGCGCGGCGGCAGCGGCCCTGCTCACCGTCGCCGTGCCCGTCGTGGGCGCCGTGGCCGCCCGGCCGCTGGTCACCGACGCGGCCGAGGACGGCACCGCGACCGTCGCCGTCATCCAGGGCAACGTGCCGCGCGCCGGCCTCGACTTCAACGCCCAGCGCCGGGCCGTGCTCGACCACCACGCGCGCGAGACGGAACGCCTGGCCGCCGACGTCCAGGCGGGCAAGGCGGAGCGCCCCGACTTCGTGCTCTGGCCGGAGAACTCCTCCGACATCGACCCCTTCGCCAACGCCGACGCCCGCTACGTCATCGACCGGGCCGCCAAGGCGATCGGCGTGCCCATCTCGGTCGGCGGTGTCGTCGAACGCGACGGCAAGCTGCTCAACGAGCAGATCCTTTGGGACCCGGACAAGGGCCCCGTCGACACCTACGACAAACGGCAGATCCAGCCCTTCGGCGAGTACCTGCCGCTGCGCTCGATGATCGGGGCGATCAACGACGACTGGACCTCCATGGTCAGCCGGGACTTCAGCCGCGGCACCGAGCCCGGCGTCTTCACCATGGCCGGCACCGAGGTCGGCCTCGTCACCTGCTACGAGGCCGCCTTCGACTGGGCGGTGCGCTCCGAGGTCACCGACGGCGCCCAGATGATCTCGGTGCCCAGCAACAACGCCACCTTCGACCGCAGCGAGATGACCTACCAGCAGCTCGCCATGTCCCGCATCCGCGCCGTCGAGCACAGCCGGACCGTCACCGTGCCGGTGACCAGCGGCGTCAGCGCGATCATCATGCCGGACGGCCGGATCACCCAGAAGACCGGCATGTTTGTGGCCGACTCCCTGGTCCAGAAGGTGCCGCTGCGGTCCTCCG
This sequence comes from Streptomyces sp. SID5910, assembly GCF_009862125.1. Taxonomy (GTDB): domain Bacteria; phylum Actinomycetota; class Actinomycetes; order Streptomycetales; family Streptomycetaceae; genus Streptomyces. The sequence goes on along the minus strand of NZ_WWHX01000633.1, from coordinate 3,069 downwards.
AGACCCCCGCCACCCGGTGGGGCGTGTGGCCGGAGATCGCCCTGGTGCTCGTCGCGGTCGGCGGGCTCGGCTGGGCCGTCGGCGCCGGTGTGCGCGGGCGGCGCGCCCGCGCTGTGTGACCGTCCGCCCGCCGCACGCCCCCCGGCGCCATCGGGAGCGTCCCGCCCGGCCCGTTAGGGTCGGGCCCATGCCTACTCCCGACTTCATCCGCGACCTGCGCGCCTCTGCCGGACACCAGCTGCTGTGGCTCCCCGGAGTCACCGCCGTCGTCTTCGACGAGGAGGGGAGGGTGCTGCTGGGCCGGCGGGCCGACAACCGGCGCTGGTCGCTGATCGGGGGCATCGCGGAACCCGGGGAGCAGCCCGCCGCCTGCGCCGTGCGCGAGGTGGAGGAGGAGACCGCCGTCCGGTGCGTCGTCGAACGGCTCGTCCTCGTCCAGGCGCTCGATCCGGTCACGTACGAGAACGGCGACGTCTGCCAGTTCATGGACATCACGTTCCGCTGCCGGGCGGTCGGCGGCGAGGCCCGGGTCAACGACGACGAGTCGCTGGACGTGGGCTGGTTCGCGGTGGACGCCCTGCCGGATCTCGGGGAGTTCGGGCGGTCCCGCATCAAGCAGGCACTGTCGGACGCACCCACATGGTTCGACCCCACTGGTTGTATCTGAACTATGGGGCGTGCCCACATGGGTCGCCGGGTGGGCCCTGCCTAGGGTCGGGACATGACCTCGCCCCGTGTCCTCCCGGCCCCCCACGCCTCCCCGCTCGACCTCGGCGGCCGCACCGCCCTCGTCACCGGCGCCGCCGGCGGCATCGGCCGCGCCTGTGCGCTGCGGCTCGCCGCCGCCGGGGCCGAGGTCAGAGCGGTCGACCGGGACGCCGCCGGGCTGGAGACGCTCACCGAGCTCGCCGTGGACCTCGCGGGCACCGTCGAACCGCACGTCCTGGACCTGACCGACCTGGACGCCGCCGAGCACGCGGCCGCCGGCACCGACGTCCTCGTCAACAACGCCGGGCTCCAGATGGTGCGACCCCTGGAGGAGTTCCCGCCGGACGTCTTCCACACGGTGCTCACCGTCATGCTGGAGGCGCCCTTCCGCCTGATCCGCGGCGCCCTGCCCCATATGTACGGGCAGGGCTGGGGGCGCATCGTGAACATCTCCTCCGTGCACGGACTGCGCGCCTCCGCCTACAAGGCGGCCTACGTGTCCGCCAAGCACGGCCTGGAGGGACTGTCCAAGACCGCCGCCCTGGAGGGGGCCGCCCACGGCGTCACCTCCAACTGCGTGAACCCCTCCTACGTACGCACCCCGCTGGTGGAGAAGCAGATCACCGACCAGGCCCGGGCGCACGGCATCCCCGAGGAGCAGGTGCTGTCCGACGTGCTGCTGCGGGACAGCGCGCTGCGCCGGCTCATCGAACCGGAGGAGGTCGCCGAGGCCGTGGCCTACCTGTGCGGCCCGCAGGCGGCCTTCGTCACCGGCACCTCCCTCGTCCTGGACGGCGGCTGGACCGCGCACTGACCGCCTGCCGAGCGGGGCGAGACCCCGGCGGCCGGGTTTTCCACAGGGCGGCGAGGGCCGCCCGCTCCCGGCGGCCCCGGTTTTCCACAGGGCTGCCGGGACGACCGTGCGATGGGTGATCCTGTGTCCATGTCCCGCGATCACGCGCAGTCCGCCGAGCGTTCCGTCCACGCCGCCGCGGCACCGGAGCACCATGCGGTGCCCGCCGGCGCCGAGGCGCCCTTCCTGGAGCTGCTGGCCCGGGGCGCCTCCGCCGACGCCTACGAGCAGCCGGTGCTCCTGGCCCGCGCCGAGGGCGGACCGGCCGAGCGGACAGCGGCCCTGGAGCGGGCCAAGCTCCTCGCGCTGCGCGTGCGCTCCGAGCTGGAGGGCCGGCGCCGGCGCGAGGCCGAACTGTCGGCGCTGTTCGAGACGGCCCACGACCTCGCCGGGCTGCGCGACCTGGACGCCGTGCTGCGCGCGATCGTGCAGCGGGCCCGCTCGCTGCTCGGCACGGACGTGGCCTACCTCAGCCTCAACGACCCGGCACGCGGCGACACCTACATGCGGGTCACCGAGGGCTCGGTCGCGGCCCGCTTCCAGCAGCTGAGGCTCGGCATGGGGGAGGGGCTGGGCGGCCTCGTCGCGCAGACCGCCCGGCCCTATGTCACCGACGACTACTTCAACGACGCCCGCTTCCAGCACACCCGCACCATCGACACGGGCGTACGGGACGAGGGACTCGTCGCCATCCTGGGCGTCCCGCTGATGCTCGGGCACCACGTGATCGGCGTGCTGTTCGCGGCGGACCGGCGCGCCCGGGTCTTCGAGCGGGAGCAGATCGCGCTGCTCGGTTCCTTCGCGGCCCTCGCGGCGGCGGCCATCGACACCGCGAACCTGCTCGCGGAGACCCGCTCGGCCCTCGCCGAGCTGGAGCGGGCCAACGAGATCATCAAGGACCGCAGTGGCGTCATCGAACGCGCCTCCGACGTCCACGACCGGCTCGCCGAGCTGGTCCTGCGCGGCGGCGGTGTCCACGACGTGGCCGCCGCGGTCTCCCAGGTCCTGGCCGGCACGGTCGAGTTCACCGAGGCCGCCGCGGCACCCGCCCGGGCGCTGGAGGCGTCCCGCGCGGAAGGGCACGCGGTGCGGCACGACGACGACTGGATCGCCGCAGTCGCCGCCGGCGGAGAGCTGCTCGGCGCCCTCGTCCTGCGCGGCCATCCCGGACTCGATCCGGTGGACCAGCTCACCCTGGAGCGGGCCGCGATGGTGACGTCCCTGCTGCTGCTCGCCCGGCGTTCCGCCGCCGAGGCCGAACAGCGGGTGCGCGGCGAGCTGCTGGACGACCTGCTCGACGCCCGCGACCGCGACCCGCGCCTGCTGCGCGAGCGCGCCCGGCGGCTGCACGCCGACCTCGACGCCACGCACGTCGTCCTCGCCGCCCGCCTCGACGCCACCGCACCCGACGCCGACCAGGAGGCGGACGCCCGCCGGCGCCTGTGGGCCGCGGCCTCCCACCTCGCCGCGACCCGGCACGGCCTGGCCGCCGCCCGCGACGGCGGCAC
>NZ_WWHX01000632.1 GCF_009862125.1 Streptomyces sp. SID5910 | reverse complement strand
CCGTCCGGCGTTTGAGGACGAGGCCGTTCAGGCCGAAGCGGGGGTCCGGGGGCGCAGCCCCCGGGACGCCCACGGGAACGCCGGGCACCCTCCGAAGAGACGCCCGCTCCAGCTACCGTAAACACGCGTGAGCACCTTCGCGCGAGCCCGACGCCGCCTCGCCGCGCACCCCCTCGCCCTGGACGCCGCCCTCGCCGCGGCCGTCCTCGTCTGCATGGTCGCCGGATCCTTCGCCGACCCCCACGGCCCCGACGGCGTCACCTGGGGCGTCCGCACCCCCGACCCCTTCAGCCTGCTGCTCATGGTGCTCGGCGCCGCCGCGCTCGTCCTGCGCCGCCGCGCCCCGCTGCCGGTGCTCGCCTTCACCGGCTGCCTCTCGATCGTCGAGTGCGTCACCGGCGACCCCCGCGCCCCGGTCGTGATGTCCGCCGTCGTCGCCCTCTACACCGTCGCCGCCACCACCGACCGCTCCACCACCTGGCGGGTCGGCGCGCTCACCATGACCGTGCTGACCGGCGCCGCCATGCTGGCCGGCCCCCTGCCCTGGTACGCGCAGGACAACCTCGCCGTCTTCGCCTGGACCGGCATCGGCGCCACCGCCGGGGACGCCGTGCGCAGCCGCCGCGCCTTCGTGCGGGCCATCCGGGAACGCGCCGAGAAGGCCGAGCGGACCCGCGAGGAGGAGGCCCGCCGCCGCGTCGCCGAGGAGCGGCTGCGCATCGCCCGGGACCTGCACGACGTCGTCGCCCACCACATCGCCCTCGTCAACGTCCAGGCCGGCGTCGCCGCCCACGTCATGGACAAGCGGCCCGACCAGGCCAAGGAGGCCCTGGCCCACGTACGGGAGGCCAGCCGGTCCGCGCTGAACGAGCTGCGTGCCACCGTCGGTCTGCTCCGCCAGTCCGACGACCCCAAGGCCCCCACCGAACCGGCTCCCGGCCTGCACCGGCTCGACGAACTCGTCGCCACCTTCCACCACGCCGGCCTGCACGTCGAGGTGGCCCGCGCCGATCAGGGCACCACCCTGCCCACCGCCGTCGACCTGGCCGCGTACCGGATCATCCAGGAGGCCCTGACGAACGTGCAGAAGCACGCCGGGCCGCAGGCGAAGGCCGAGGTCAGCATCGTCCGGGTGGGGCCGCACATCGAGGTCACCGTCCTCGACGACGGCGCCGGCGGGACGCGGGCCCCCGCGGGCGGCGGCGGTCACGGGCTGCTCGGCATGCGGGAGCGCGTCACCGCCGTGCGCGGCACCCTCACCACCGGTCCCCGCTACGGGGGCGGTTTCCGGGTCCATGCGATCCTTCCCGTCAGAAACCGTGACGACGCCGCGAAGGATGCCGAATGACGATCCGTGTCCTGCTCGCCGACGACCAGGCACTGCTGCGCAGCGCCTTCCGGGTGCTCGTCGACTCCGAGCCCGACATGGAGGTGGTGGGGGAGGCGTCCGACGGCGCGGAGGCGGCCCGGCTGGCCGCCGAGCACCGGCCCGACGTGGTGCTGATGGACATCCGGATGCCCGGCACGGACGGCCTCGCCGCCACCCGCACGATCAGCGCCGACCCGTCCCTCGCCCAGGTCCGCGTGGTCATACTGACCACCTTCGAGGTCGACGACTACGTCGTGCAGTCGCTGCGCGCCGGCGCCTCCGGCTTCCTCGGCAAGGGCTCGGAGCCGGAGGAGCTGCTGAGCGCGATCCGCGTCGCGGCCGGCGGCGAGGCGCTGCTGTCCCCGGCCGCCACCAAGGGGCTCATCGCCCGCTTCCTCGCCCAGGGGGACGGCGCGGACGACGCCGACCGCGATCCGGCGCGGGCCGAGAAGCTGGCCTCGCTGACCGTGCGGGAGCGCGAGGTGCTGACGCAGGTGGCCGGCGGGCACTCCAACGACGAGATCGCCGAGCGGCTGGAGGTCAGCCCGCTCACCGTGAAGACCCACGTCAACCGGGCGATGGCCAAGCTGGGCGCCCGCGACCGGGCCCAACTGGTGGTCATCGCGTACGAGTCCGGGCTGGTACGTCCAAGGGTGGAGTGATCCCCACCCGGCCGTACTGCGGCGGGAGTATGCGCCGGATAAGGAAATGGACCTGGGGCCTAGGGAACCGGGGCCTTCCATGGCTCAGGGTGTTGAGTGGGCGCTCACATGTTGCCCTTCCTCCGCTCGGCCACAGAAGAGAGACCCTGATCCATGTCCTGGCTGTCGAGATTCAGCCTCGCGCAACGGGCCCTGATAGGCCTGATGTCGATCGTCGCGCTCGTCTTCGGCGCGATCGCCATCCCCCAGCTCAAGCAGCAGCTGCTGCCCACGATCGAACTGCCCATGGTGTCCGTGCTTGCGCCCTACCAGGGTGCTTCGCCCGACGTGGTCGAGAAGCAGGTCGTCGAGCCGATCGAGGACAGCCTCGAAGCGGTCGACGGCGTCTCGGGCGTCACCTCCACGGCCAGCGAGGGCAACGCCGTGATCATGGCGTCCTTCGACTACGGCAACGGCACCCAGCAGCTCGTCGCCGACGTGCAGCAGGCCGTCAACCGGGCCCGCGCCCAGCTCCCGGACGACGTGGACCCGCAGGTCATCTCCGGCTCGACGGACGACATCCCCACCGTCGTCCTCGCCGTCACCTCGGGCAAGGACCAGCAGGCGCTGGCCGACCAGCTCGACAAGACGGTCGTGACGGAGCTGAAGGGCATCGACGGGGTCGCCCAGGTCGTCGTCGACGGCGTGCGGGACCTCCAGGTCACCGTCACCCCCGACCAGGCGAAGCTCGCGAAGGCCGGCGTGAGCCCCATGGCCCTCACCCAGTCCCTCCAGGCGGGCGGCGCGACCGTCCCGGCCGGGTCCTTCGACGAGGGCGGCGCCAACCGCACCGTCCAGGTCGGCGGCGGCTTCACCTCGCTGGAGCAGATCCAGAACCTGATGGTGACCGGCGAGGGCGTGCAGAAGCCCGTGCGCCTCGGCGACGTCGCCACCGTGAAGCAGGAGGAGGCCAAGGCCGACTCCCTCACCCGCACCAACGGCAAGCCGTCCCTCTCCGTCGCCGTCACCATGGACCACGACGGCAGCGCGGTCGCCATCTCGAACGCCGTCGAAGACAAGCTGCCCGGCCTGCGCGAGCAGCTCGGCTCCGGCGCGACCCTGACCGTCGTCAGCGACCAGGGCCCGGCGGTGTCGCAGGCCATCGAGGGCCTGACCACCGAGGGCGCCCTCGGACTGCTCTTCGCCGTCCTCGTCATCCTGGTCTTCCTGGCGTCGATCCGCTCCACCCTGGTCACCGCGGTCTCCATCCCGCTGTCGGTGGTGCTGGCGCTGATCGTGCTGTGGACGCGCGACCTGTCGCTGAACATGCTGACGCTGGGCGCGCTCACCATCGCCATCGGCCGGGTCGTGGACGACTCGATCGTGGTCCTGGAGAACATCAAGCGGCACCTCGGCTACGGCGAGGAGCGCCACGAGGCCATCCTCAGGGCCGTCCGCGAGGTCGCCGGGGCGGTCACCTCGTCGACGCTCACCACGGTCGCCGTGTTCCTGCCGATCGGTCTGGTCGGCGGCATGGTCGGCGAGCTGTTCGGCTCCTTCAGCCTCACCGTCACCGCCGCGCTGCTGGCGTCCCTGCTGGTGTCGCTGACGGTCGTCCCGGTGCTGTCGTACTGGTTCCTGCGCCCGCCGAAGGGCACCCCGGAGGACGCCGAGGAGGCCCGCCGCCTGGCCGAGGAGAAGGAGGCGAAGAGCCGCCTCCAGCGTCTCTACGTCCCGATCCTGCGCTTCGCCACCCGCCGCCGCCTGACCAGCGTGGCCATCGCGGTCGTCGTGCTCGTCGGCACGTTCGGCATGGCGCCGCTGCTGAAGACCAACTTCTTCGACCAGGGCGACCAGAAGGTCCTCAGCATCAAGCAGGAGCTGAAGCCCGGCACCAGCCTCGGCGCGACCGACGTCCAGGCCGCGAAGGTCGAGAAGCTGCTCGGCGAGACCGAGGGCGTCAAGGACTACCAGGTCACCGTCGGCTCGTCCGGCTTCATGGCCGCCTTCGGCGGCGGCACGGACACCAACCAGGCCTCGTACCAGCTGATGCTGGAGGACTCGGCGGACGCCGAGGACGTCCAGGACCACATCGAGGACGGGCTCGCGAAGCTCGACGGCATCGGCACCACCACGGTCGCCGCCGGTGACGGCTTCGGCAGCCAGGACCTGAGCGTCGTCGTCAAGGCGGCCGACGCGCAGGTGCTCCGCGAGGCCGCCGAGGAGGTCCGCAAGGCGGTCGCCGGGCTCGACGACGTCACCGACGTCACCAGCGACCTGGCGCAGAGCGTGCCGCGCATCTCGGTCAAGGCCAACGCCAAGGCCGCCGAGGCCGGGTTCACCGACCAGACGCTCGGCGCGGCCGTCGCCCAGGCGGTGCGCGGCACCCCGGCCGCCAAGGCGGTCCTGGACGACACCGAGCGCGACGTCGTCATCAGGTCGGCCCAGCCCGCCGCGACCATGGCCCAGCTGAAGGCCCTCAACCTCGGCACGGCCAAGCTCGGCGACATCGCCACCGTGCAGCTGGTGGACGGGCCCGTGTCGATGACCCGGATCGACGGGCAGCGCGCGGCGACGATCACCGCCAAGCCGACCGGCGACAACACCGGCGCGGTGGGCACGGCCCTCCAGTCGAAGATCGACGGTCTCGACCTGCCGGCCGGCGCCACGGCCGAGATCGGCGGCGTCACCGCCGACCAGGACGACGCGTTCAAGAACCTCGGCCTGGCCATGCTCGCGGCGATCGCGATCGTGTTCATGCTGCTGGTCGGCACCTTCCGGTCGCTGGCCCAGCCGCTGATCCTGCTGGTGTCGATCCCGTTCGCGGCGACCGGCGCGATCGGCCTGCTGCTCGCCACGGGCACCCCGATGGGCGTCCCGGCGATGATCGGCATGCTGATGCTGATCGGCATCGTGGTCACCAACGCGATCGTGCTGATCGACCTGATCAACCAGTACCGCAAGCAGGGCCACGGCGTCGTGGAGGCCGTGATCGAGGGCGGCCGGCACCGGCTGCGGCCCATCCTCATGACGGCCCTGGCGACGATCTTCGCCCTGCTGCCGATGGCGCTGGGCGTCACCGGCGAGGGCGGCTTCATCGCCCAGCCGCTCGCGGTGGTCGTGATCGGCGGTCTGATCACGTCGACGCTGCTGACCCTGCTGCTCGTCCCGACGCTCTACGCGATGCTGGAGCTGCGCAAGGAGCGGCGCGCGAGGAAGCGGGCGGCGAAGCGCGGTGAGGCGCCCTCGCCGGCGGCGTCCTCCGACGCCTCCGACGCCTCCGACGCCTCCGACGACGAGCAGGAGCCGGAGCTCGCCCCGCGCTGATCGTCCGCCGCACCACCCACACCGGGCACCCGTCGCGTACGGGTGCCCGGTGTGCTGTTCGGGGCAGGGTGCCTCCACCTGGTCCGGCGACCAGGGAAGCGCGCTTCCTCGCCTTCGGCCGGGCAGGTGGAACCTGGCCTCTCGGCGGAAGACACCCCCGGAGCCGGTCGGTGATCCTGAGACCCGATCATGCGGACAGGATCCCGCCGCCCGCCGGCGGCCGGTCCACCGCCTCGCAGCAGGAGGCCAGCGCTCCCGATGTCGTCCGACACTTCCGCGGCAGAACTCTTCGACCCGATGTCCCCCGAGTACACCGCCTGCCCCTACGCGGCGTTCGCCCGCGCACGGAAGGCGGAGCCGGTCGTCCACCAGGCCGCGCTGGACGAATGGATCGTCACGGGACGTGCCGAGATCGAGGCCGTGCAACGGGACCACGGGGACTTCACCAGCCGCTACAACCTCGACGGTTCGTACCCCTTCTGCCCGGAGGCGAAGGAGATCCTGGACGACTCGCTGTTCTTCCGGGTCGCCCTCTACAACGTCGATCCGCCGGCCCACACCCGGTTCCGCAACCTGGTCAGCGAGTTCTTCTCCCCGCGCGTCCTGCGGCGCCGCGAGGCCTCGATCCGGGAGATAGCGGCCCGGCTCGCCGCCGGCCTCGCCCGGAAGGACGGGTTCGACCTCCTCCAGGAGTTCGCCTACCCGCTCCCCATGACGGTGATCTGCGACATCATCGGCATCCCGGAGGAGGACCGCGCCACGGTCAAGGCGTGGAACAACGACTGGCTCGCCCTCCAGGTCGTCCCGCTCCCCCCGGAGCAGCAGGTGCACTGCGCCGGCAACGTGGTCACCTACGAGCAGTACGTGCTCGGCCTGCTGGAGAGCCGCCGCGCCGAGCCGGCCGACGACCTGCTGACCGAGCTGGTGCGGGCCGCCGACGCGGACGACCCGGTCTGCACGGTCGAGGACGCCGTGGTCGCGTTGCGCGTGATGATCGCGGCAGGGCACGAGACCACCACCAACCTGATCTCCAACGCCGTCCACCAGCTGCTGCGGGAACGCGAGCGGTGGGAGGCGGTCGTCAAGGACCCGGGCCTGGCCGGCGCCGCCGTGGAGGAGACCCTGCGCTTCGACTCCTCGGTGCAGGGCGCCCCCCGGGTCGCCACCCGCGCCCTGCGCGTCGGTGACACGGAGGTCCCCGAAGGGGCCCGGCTGCGGGTGATGTTCGCGGCCGCGGGACGCGACCCCGAGTGGGTCGAGGACCCCGAGACCTTCCGGCTCGACCGCCAGGGGCCGCCCCGGCACCTGGGGTTCGGGCACGGCATCCACTTCTGCGTCGGTGCCGCCCTCGCCCGGCTGGAGGCCGGCATCGCCCTGGAGACGCTGGTGGCGACCTTCCCCGGGCTGCGTCTCGCCGACGGCTTCGAGCCGCGGTACCTGCCGGGCGGCTTCGTCTTCCGGGGCCTCGCCGAGCTGCCGGTCACCTGGTCCTGACCCGGCGCCCGGTTCCGGCCCGGCGGCCGGAACCGACCGGGCCGCGCCGCATCGTCCATCCGCCGCCCCACCCCACTCGGAGGCAAGACAACCATGGCTCTCGCGACCGCCGCACCGTCCGTTCCTCCCATGCCGGGACGCATTCCGCTCGCGGGCCACGCCGTGCAGATGTTCCGCAACCCGCTGCGGTTCTTCCAGAGCGTGAGTGAACAGGGCGGCCTGGTACGGATCTGGCTCGGCACCAAGCAGGCGTACGTGGTCAGCGACCACGACATGCTGTACGACATCCTCGTCCGCAAGGCCAAGTCCTTCGAGAAGGGCATGCAGTTCGACCAGGCCCGTCCGCTGCTCGGCAACGGGATCCTGCTGTCGGAGGGCGACTTCCACCGCAGGCAGCGCCTGCTGATGCAGCCGGCCTTCCACCACGAGAAGATCGGCACCTACGTCGACGTCATGCGCGAGTCCGCCACCGACGTCTTCGGCACCTGGCGCGACGGCCAGCGCGTCGGCATGTACAGCATGTTCTACGAACTGGCCGTCCGCATCGTCATCAAGGCGCTGTTCTCCACGGACATGGTGGAGCAGGACGTCGCCGAGGTGTTCAAGTCGATGCCGATCGTCATCTCCGGCGTCGAGAAGCGCGCGGCCATCCCCCCGGCCCTGCTGGACCGCATCCCCACCCAGTCCAGCCGCGAGTTCCACAGCGCCATCGGCCGGCTCTACTCGATGGGGCGCCGCATCATCGCCGACTATCGGGCCAAGGGCGCCTCGGACCAGGTCGACGACCTGATGACGCTGCTGTTCGCGGCGCAGGCCGGCGGCAACAAGGAGATGACGGACAAGCAGATCCAGGACGAGTTCATGACGCTCCTGACGGCGGGGTCCGAGACCACGCCGAGCGCCATGAGCTGGACCTGCATGCTGCTCGGCCGCCACCCCGAGGTGCAGCGCCGGATGCAGGAGGAGGTCGACAAGGTGGTCGGCGACCGCCCCGTCGAGGCCGGCGACCTGCGCGACCTGGACTACACCCGGCGTGTGATCCAGGAGGCGCTGCGGATGTATCCGCCGGTGTGGGCCCTGGGCCGCAAGTGCGTCCAGGACACGGAGCTCGGCGGTCACCTGATCCCGGCCGGCACCGAGGTCCTCTACTCCATCTACGCGGTCCACCACGACCCGAAGACGTACGACAACCCCGAGGCGTTCGACCCCGACCGCTGGCTGCCCGAGCGGGCCAAGCAGGTGCCGCGCAGCGCGTTCATGCCGTTCGGCGCGGGCGTGCGCAACTGCATCGGCGAGTCCTTCTCCTGGTTCGAGACGCAGACCGTCCTCGCCACGCTGATGCAGCAGTGGTCGGTGCAGCCGATCAGCGGCGAGCCGGTGAAGCCGATCGCCATGGGCGCCCTGGTCCCCGGGGAGCTGCCCATGAAGGTCGTCAGGCGCGTCAAGTGACCGTCACCGACGCGCTGACGGAGAGCGCGGCGGTCACCGCGCGGGTCAACGGGAGCCTCGACGCCTTCCTGCGGGAGCGGCTCGCCGGGGAGTCCGACCCGGCGGCCCGTACGGCGCTGGCGCTGCTGCGTGACTTCACGCTCGACGGGGGCAAGCGGATCCGTCCGCTGTTCTGCTACTGGGGCTGGCGCGGCGCCGGCGGGTCCCCGGACGACCCCGAGGTCGTCACCGTGGCCGCGGCGCTGGAGCTCTTCCACACCGCGGCCCTCATTCACGACGACATCATCGACAACAGCGACCTGCGGCGCGGCCGGCCCACCGTCCACCTGTCCCTGGACAAGTGGCACGCCGAGCAGGACTGGGCGGGCGAGAGCCGGACGTTCGGGCAGAGCGGCGCGCTGCTCGTCGGGGACGCCTGTCTGATCTGGTCGGAGGAGCTGTTCCACAACAGCCCGCTGGTCACCCGGCGCGCGGACGCCCGGCGGCTGTTCGCCCGCCTGCGCCAGTCGGCGGTCTACGGCGAGTATCTCGACCTGGTCGGCGAGACCCGCTGCGGCCACCTCGACGACGCGCTGAAGATCATCCGGCACAAGACGGCGAGCTACACCGTCCGCTACCCCCTCCAGATCGGCGGCGCCCTCGCCGACGCGGACGACGAACTGCTGGCGGCGTACGACACGTTCGGGCTGCTGCTGGGCGAGGCGTTCCAGCTGCGCGACGACCTGATCGGGCTGTTCGGGGCGTCCGAGCTGACCGGCAAGGAGCCCTCGGACGACGCCCGGCAGGGCAAGCCGACCGCCCTGATCGCCGTGGCCCGCGAGCGCGCCGACGAGGGGCAGCGCGCGCGTCTCGACCTGCTCTACGGGAACGAGCGGCTGGACCTGGACGGCCTCGCCGAACTGCGGGACGTGGTGCGGGCGACCGGGGCCACGGCCGTAGTCGAGCGGATGATCCGCGAGCGGCACGCCGGCGCGGTCCGCGCCCTGCGCGGAGCCCGCGTGGAGCCCTCCGCGCTGACCGAGCTGGAGGCGCTGGCGGCGACCTCCGTGCACCGTGAAAGGTGAGTGACTCCATGTCGACCATTCCCAAGCCGTTCTCGTACGGCACGGAGATCTATCTGCCCGAGTTCCCCTACCTGCTGCCCGCGTGCAGCCACCCGCGCACCGACGACATCCGCGCGGAGTCGGACGCCTGGGTCAAGGAGGCCATGGGGTTCGCGATGACGGACCCGCGGGAGATGGAACTGCTCCTGGAGGAGACCGCCTCCCTGTGGACCTGCCTGGTGCTGCCGACGGCCCGCGAGGACCGGCTGCGCCACCTGTGCAAGTACACCGAGTACCTGTCGGTGTTCGACAACGCGATGGTGGACCGCGCGAAGATCGGCAAGGATCCGGCGGCGGCCCAGGAGACGTTCCGCCGGGTCGCGGGCATCCTCGACGACCAGGCCGACGGCGCCGACTTCGCGTGGGGCTCGGTGCTGCACGGGCTGTGGAAGGACATGCGCGCGGACATGCCGCCCGCGGTGTGGGACCGGTTCATGGGGGAGGTCCGCCGCTTCCTCTCCGGCTGCGTCCACGAGATCACCTCCCGTTCCGAGGACCGGGTGTTCGACTACGAGACGTACATCGAGGTCCGCAAGGACAGCGTGGGCATGGGCATGTACTTCGTGCTCGGCGAGTACGGACTGGGCATCGACCTGACCGAGGACCTGCGGCGCCATCCGGAGCTGCGCGAGCTCGTCGACACGGCCCTGGTCCACATCATGCTGACCAACGACATGTTCTCGTTCCGCGCCGAGGCGATGATGGACGACTACGTCAACGCCCTGTCGGTGCTGCGGCTGAGCGAGGGGCTCGGGCTCCAGGAGGCCGTGGACCGGCTGTTCGCGCTGGTCGACGGCAAGCGGGCCGAGTTCATGGCGCGGCGGGCCGCCATCGAGGCGGGCGAGCTGGGCCGGCGCGAGGACATCCGCGCCTATCTGGACGCGCTGTGGCACATGATGGCCGGCAACCTCCAGTGGTCGTACCTGACGTCCCGGTACAACGGCCCGGGCCACCGGTGGAACGGGGTGCGCTCGGGCGTGCTGACGCTGCACCGGGACCGCACCGTCTTCAGCGACCGCGCGTACTGCGCGCTGCCGCGGGCCGAGGAGGTCCCCGCGTGAGCACGTCCTACACGACGGCGCCGGGGCGGGTGCCGGGGCTGGGCCACGCGCTGGCGCTGATGCGCGGGCCGCTGGGGTTCCTGACCTCGCTGCGCTCCCACGGCGACCTGGTGCGCGTCGACCTCGGCCCCATGCCCTCCCTGTTCGTGACCTCGCCGCCGCTGATCCACACCCTGCTCACGGACCGCAAGGACCTGCTGGACAAGGGCCGGTTCTACGACAAGGTCCGGCCGCTGACGGGCAACGGCGTGATCCACGCCTACGGCGACGAGCACCGCCGCCAGCAGGCCATGATCAAGCCCTCCTTCCACCGGGACGAGATCACCCGCTACGTCGAGGTGATGCGCGAGGTCACGGAGGAGAAGACGGCAGGCTGGCGGTCGGGCGGGCAGATCCCGGTGGACAAGGCCATGCGGGACATCACGTTCAACATCCTGGCCCGCACCATGTTCGGCTCGGTCGTCGACCGCGCGGCCCACGAGGAGCTGGCGGGCATCCTGCCCGTCGTCCTGGAGGCCATCATGTGGCGCACCGTCTCGCCCGGCGACCTGCTGGAGAAGCTGCCGCTGCCCATGAACCGCCGGTTCGACAAGGCCTTCGCCGAACTCCGCGACGCCATCAGCCGCGTCATGCTGGCCTACCGGCGGGGCGCGGCGGAACCCGGCCGGGCCGGCATGCTCGCGATGCTGCTCGCGGCCCGGGACGAGGAGACCGGGAAGGGGATGACCGACGAGGAGCTCTGCAACCAGATCGTGTCGGTCACCATGGCCGGTTCGGAGACCGCCGCCACCGCCATGGCCTGGCTGTTCTACGAACTCGCCCGCCACCCGGAGATCGAGGAGCGGGTGCGCGCGGAGACCGAGGAGGTCGTCGGCGACCGGGACTTCACGATGGCCGACGTCGGCAACCTGCCCTACAGCCGCCGGGTCCTCCAGGAGCTGATGCGGGTGCGGCAGCCGATCCTCGTCATCTCGCGGCGGGCCGTACGGGACTTCCCCCTCGGCAGCGGGCACGTCAAGGCCGGCACCGAGCTGTTCTACAGCCCCTACGCCGTGCACCGGGACCCCGAACTCTTCCCCGACCCGCTGCGCTTCGACCCGGACCGCTGGCTGGAACGGCCGGCCGCCGGTCTGCCGAAGGGCGCGTACACCCCCTTCGGGGCGGGGCCCCGGCACTGCATCGGCGAGCAGTTCGCCTGGGCGATGATGCACGTGGTGCTGGGCATGATCGTCCGCCGCTGGCGGCTGACGCTGCCCGACGGGGTCTCGGTGCGGGAGATGCCGTGGGCGACGGTCAACCCCAACCACATGCCGATGACGGCGAGCGCGGTCCGGCCCCGGAAGCCGGTGGCGTGCCCGTGAGCCTGCGCATCACGGTGGACACCGAGCGCTGCTGCGGCGCGGGCATGTGCGCGTTGAGCGCTCCGGACGTGTTCGACCAGCGGGACGGCGACGGGACGGTGGTATTGATGACGCAATTCGCGCCACCTGGCCGAGAGCTTTCGGTAAGGACCGCCTCGGAGAACTGCCCGTGCGGCGCCATTTCCGTGATGACCACGGTAAAGACCGGGTACGGGGACGGGAAAGACTGACGGAGGATCCCCTCGTGAGCGCGGCGGAAGCCGGGCCGGTGGCCGGAACTCTCTTGTGGGGGCACCGGCGTTCGATTAGCCTGCCCGTGGTTACGGGGGCGCCACTCAGTGGTTCACATTTCGACGAAAGGTTCCTTACGCCTCCCGCGGACGCTACTGAAGAGTAACGATAACGGGGTAGGGGAGCGCATTGCCGGTCGGCCTCACGCACAACGCTTCGTTCGATTCTCTAGCTGACACGGTGCGGGTGGTCGTCTGCGACCACCACCCGCACGCCAGATTCGGCGTACGGACGCTGCTCTCCCAGGACTCCGGCATCACCGTGCTGGCCGAGGCGGCGGACGAACGGCAGGCGGTGAAGCGGGTCGTGGAGCACCGGCCCGACGTCGTCCTGCTGGAGGCCGGCCTGGCCGAAGCCGTCCACGAACTGGCCAGGGCGGTCCACCACGCCCCGCTCGTCGTGGTCTACGGCATCGAGACGGTGACGCCCGAGCGCCTGGCCGATCTGGTCCGGGGCAACGTGTCCGGGGTCGTCCACCGGGACGCGGCCAACGACGAGCTGGTCCACGTGGTGCACGCGGTCGTGTCGGGCGGCGGCTACGCCTCGCCCGAGCTCACCGGCTGCATGCTCCAGGCCATCCGGGCCGGCTACGCGACCCCGGGCGTGGACCACCACCTGCGGGACCGGCTCACCGAGCGGGAGAACGTCGTCCTGAACCTGCTGTGCCAGGGCCTGTCCAACAAGGCCATCGCGGCGGCCCTGTCCGTCACCGAGAAGACCGTCAAGTTCCACGTCTCCAACGTGCTGTCCAAGTCGGGCGTCAGCACCAGGACCCAGCTGATCGCGGCCCTGGGCTCCTTCTCCGCCCCCTACGGGCACCCCCTCGGGCGCCGCAGCGCCTGACGCCGCCGGCACTCCCGCCGTGGCCGGTCGTCACCTGGTCCATGGTCCAGGACCGAGGGCGACCGGCCTCGCCGGGAGGCGGGCCGGGGACCTGGTTCTTAGGCCGAAGACACCCCGTCGGCGTGCGGAAATACTGGTTCCGCGCGGCCGGTGAGAGTTTCCCTGCTTTCTTTCGAAAAGGGCCGGGCGTGCGGTAAGGCTCGAATTGACGCGACGGGAATGAGTGCTTGATGTCGAGGCTGCGGTATCTGGATCCCAGCGAGGCCTATCACGCATTTGTCGACTGGTCGGGTTCCTATTCCCTGGCCATTGACGGCGCCGTCGACACGGACCTGCTGATACGCGCCTTCGAGGCACTGTGCGACGCCGTTCCGCTGCTGGCCGGAAGCCTCGGCCGGGACGAGAAGGGCTATTTCTTCCGTCTCCCGCCCGGACAGCGCCCCGAGATCACCGTCCGGGAGGTCCCGGACGCCGACGAGGAGCGGGAATCGGCCTATCTGGCGGAGATGGCACGCCCGCTGGACTCCGGCCGCGGGCTGTGCCGGCTCGTCCTGGTGCGCGGCCCGCACACCGCGCACGTCATCCTGGTGCTGCACCACAGCATGATCGACGGACGCGGCGGCGTCACCCTGCTGGAGAAGCTCTGCCGCAACTACACCGCCCTCGCCGAGCACCGAACTCCGCCCTACGCCGCTCCCGCGGCCCCCGCCCAGCTGTCCGCCGAGACCCTGCTGAAGACCCGCGGCCGGGCCGGCGCCGACGGACCCGCCGTGGACCGGGCGGCCCTGCGCGCGGCGCTGGCCGCCGCGCCGTCCCCGCCACCGCTGCGCGTGGTCCCCCAACGCCTGCGGCTCGACGCCCGGGAGACCTCCGCGCTGCGCGCGTCGCTGCGGACCGACGGATGCTCCGTGCACGCCTTCGTGGCGGGCGCGGCGACCGTGGCCGTACGCGAGGGGCGGCCCGAGCCGGGCACGGCCGACCTGGTCTGCGGCTGCCCGGTGGACCTGCGGAGCCGGACCGAACCGCCGGTGACCGTCGAGGAGTCCACCAACTTCGTCAGCGGCGTGGAGACATCGGTCCCGGTGCCCCGCGGCGCCGACCCGACCGAGGTCGGCCGCGTCGTCAAGGAGCGGCTCGACAAGGCCATCGACAGCGGCGAGGCGGAGCGCGCCATCCTCCAGGCCGGCCAGTTCGCGGCCGCCGAACCCGTCTCCGTCGACCTGGTCGTGACCAACCTCGGCCCGCTGCCCGAGTTCACCTCGCCCGCCGGCCTGCGCGTGACGGACTTCCGCGGCTACACCACGACCACCATGCACGGCCTGCTGCTGTTCGTCGTGACCTCCTACGGCGACCGGCTCAGCATCGAGATCACCTCGCCCGAGGGGCTGCTCTCCGCCGAGGAGCGCACGGCCCTCGCGGACCGCACCGCGGAGTTGCTCCGCGCCCGCACCACGAACCAGGAGCGCGCATGACCGAGCAGGGAGCCAGGGCCCCACGTATCCCGACGGAGCGAGTCCACCCGCTGGACCCCCCGCCGGAGCTGTCCGAGATGCGCTCGCGCTGCCCCGTGGCCCCGCTGACCTACGCGGACGGCCACGAGGGATGGATCGTCACCCGGCACGAGTTCGCCCGCCAGGTGCTGTCCGACCCGCGGTTCAGCTCCGACCCGCGCATCCGGCACTCGGCGGTGCACGACGTCCTGGGCGACGGGCAGCCGCCCGAGGAGGACGTGCCGGGCATGTTCGTCGGCATGGACCCCCCGGAGCACACCAAGTACCGCCGGCTGCTCACCGGCGAGCTGAGCACCCGGCGCATGCGCGAGATGGAACCGAAGATCGCCGCGGTCGCGCACGAGCTGGTCGACCGGATGCAGGCGGACGGCGCGACCGGCGCCGACCTCGTCACCGGGTTCGCCATGCCGCTGCCGTCCCGCGTCATCTGCGACCTGCTGGGAATCCAGTACGACGACTGGAAGGAAATCCAGCCGGTCTCCGAGAAGATGCTCCGCATCGACTCCTCCGCCGACGAGGTGAAGGAGTGCTACCGCGTCATCTTCGAATTCCTCGCGAACGTCGTCGCGGTGAAAAGGAAAGACCCGGCCGACGACCTGCTGAGCGGCCTCGTGCAGTCGGCCGAACTCAGCGACGTGGAATTGACCAGCGTGGCCTTCCAGCTTTTCACCGCGGGCCACGAGACGACCGCCAACATGTTCTCGCTGGGCACCTACACCCTGCTGACCCACCCCGGCCAGCTCGCCGCCCTGCGCGCCGACGCGTCACTGATGAGCGGCGCCGTCGAGGAGCTTCTGCGCTACCTGACCGTCATCCAGTTCGGCATCTCGCGCGGCGCCAAGGAGGACGTGGAGCTCGGCGGACGGACGGTGCGGGCCGGGCAGACGGTCACCGTGTCGCTGCCCGCCGCCAACCGGGACCCCGACCGCTTCGAGGACGCGGACCGCTTCGACGTCGCCCGCGTGCCCTCCGGCAACGTCGCCTTCGGCTTCGGCGTGCACCAGTGCGTGGCCCAGCAGCTGGCCCGGGCCGAGCTGCGGATCGGCTTCCAGGTGCTGCTCGACCGGTTGCCGCACCTGCGCCTGGCGGTGCCGGCCGAGCAGGTGCCGATGCGGGACGGGGCCATCGTGTACGGGTGCCAGGAACTGCCGGTGGCGTGGTAGCCGCCGGGGCGCCGCGCTCAGCGGGACGGCAGCCGCAGGCCGCCGTCCAGCCGGACGGTCTCACCGTTGATCATGCGGTTGGCGAGGATGTGCACCACCAGCTCGGCGAACTCCTCCGCCCGGCCCCACCTGCGCGGATGCGGTACGACACCGGCCAGCGCGGCCCTCTTGTCCTCGGTCAGCACCTCGGCCGCCGGGGTGTCGAACAGCCCCGGGGCCACGGTCACCACCCGGATCAGGACCCCGCCGAGATCCCTGGCCAGCGGCAGGGTCATGCCCGCCACCCCGGCCTTGGAGGCGGCGTAGGCGGCCTGCCCGGTCTGACCGTCGAAGGCCGCTATGGAGGCGGTGTTGACGATGACACCCCGCTCCCCGTCCACCGGCTCGTTGCCGGCCATCAGCTCGGCGGCCAGCCGCACCACGTTGAAGGTGCCCACGAGGTTCGTCTCGACCACGTCGGCGAACTCCTTGAGCGAGTGCGGGCCCGAGCGGCCCACGGCCCGCGCCGCGTGCGCCCGGCCGGCGCAGTTCACCACGGCCCGCAGCACCCCGCGCTCGGCCGAGGTCTCCACGGCCCGCTGGACGTCGCCCTCCGAGGCCACGTCACCGGCCACGAAGACGGCCTCGGGACCCAGCCGCCGCAGGGCCCGCTCGCCCCGCTCCCGGGAGCGTCCGAGCAGGACCGGCCGCACGCCGTCGGCGAGCAGCCGCTCGGCGGTCGCGAGACCCAGACCCGAGGTTCCACCGGTGACAAGAGCGACGGGACGAGGCATGGCAGGCCTTTCCTCGGAAGAAAGCGGAAAACCGCGGCAGGGGCGATCCCATAGTGGTCGAACGGCCCGAATACGGCAAGCATTTCTCGGGACTGCCCACGATGTCGCAAATGACGTAAGGAGTGTGCGGACGGTGCGGAATTCGTCTCCGATGCCCGTGGGAATTCGGTCGATAGGGCGTTACGTTCCCGATCTGGAAGTGTCGAACGCGGATGTCGTCGCCCGCTTCGACACCAGCGACGAATGGATCCGGGAAAAGCTGGGAATTCACACGCGCCGGGTCGCCCGGCCCGGCCAGCTGACCTCCGACCTGGCCGTCGAGGCGCTCCGGGACGCCTGCACGCGCGCCGACGTCGACCCCGGGACCATCGACCTGGTCATCTGCTGCACCGGCACCCCCGACCATATGCTCCCGGCCATGGCGGCGGCCGTGCTGCGCAAGGCCGGGCTGTACGACATCCGGGGCTTCGACGTGAACGCCGGAGGCTGCGCGGGCGGGGTGTTCGCCCTGGACGTGGGCGTGAAGTACATCCGCTCCGGGGACTACCACCGGGTCGCCGTCGTCATCGCCGACACGGTCGCCCAGTGCCTGGACCCCGAGGACCGCACGGGACACGCCATCTTCGGTGACGGCGCCGGCTGCTACCTGCTGGAGGCGTGCCGCGAGGGCAGCGGCATCGGCCCCACGCTGATGCGCACCAAACCGGAGCTGTACGACGTCGCCTTCACGGAGCGTCAGGACCCGCCCGGCTCCCTGCCCAACCGCTTCAGCGGGCCCAACTACATGCGCATGGACGGCCGGGGCGTGCGCGACTTCGCCCTGGACGTCGTGCCCGACTTCGCGGAGCAGGTGGTCAAGGCGGCCGGCACCACGCTGGACGACGTCGACCTCATCGTCACCCACCAGGCCAACCCGACCCTGCTGCGCCGGATGGTCCGCGAGCTGGGCCAGCCGGAGTCCAAGGCCGTCGTGGTGGCGGACCGTTTCGGCAACACCAGCGGCTCCAGCGTGATCCTCGCCCTCGTGGACGCCCTGGACACCGGCCGGCTGCACCCGGGCGACGACGTCCTCCTGGTGTCGTTCGGCTCCGGCATGAGCTACGGCGGGACCGTGCTGCGCTGGTGCGCGCCGGAGGACTTCGGCGCCGGACTGGCGGGGGCGGCATGACCCGGCCGGAGGCGGACGCGGCGCCCGAGGTCAGCGTCGTCACCGGGGCGTCCCGGGGCATCGGGCGGGCGGTGGCGGTCACGCTCGCCCGGCGCGGCGGCCATGTGGTGATCAACTACAAGCGGGACGAGGACGCGGCCCGGAGCGCGCTGGAGGAGGTCGAGAAGGCCGGCGGCGAGGGCAGCCTGTACCGCGCGGACGTGGAGGACCCCGAGGCGGTGGCGGGACTGTTCGACTCCGTCGCGCGCCGGCACGGGCGCCTCGACCATCTGGTGGCCAACGCCGCGGCGGGCCCCGCGAAGAGCGTCGACGAGGTGGAGCTGCGCCATCTCGCCCGCAGCCACGCCATGAACTCCCAGTCCTTCGTGGTCGCCGCCCAGCACGCCGTCCGTTTGATGGACCGGAGCGGCCGGATCGTGGCGGTCTCCTCGCTCGCCGCCGGACGCGCCATGCCCGGCTACGCCGCCATCGGGGCGCAGAAGGCGGCGCTGGAGGCGTGGGTGCGCTACTTCGCGGCCGAGCTGGCACCCCGGGGCGTCAATGTGAACGCGGTGACCGGGGGGATGATCCGTACGGACTCCCTGGCCCACTATCTCGGCGCCACGGGTCTGACGGACGGGGACATCGTGCCGCACATCCCCAAGGGCCGGGCCGGCTCACCGCAGGAGGTGGCCGACGCCGTGGACTTCCTGCTGTCGCCCGCCGCCGAGTACGTCACCGGCCACAACCTGGTGGTCGACGGCGGACTGAGCATCTCCGCGCCCTTCTGCGGCCACCCCGCCTGAAGGGCATCCTGAAGGGCCCCCGGAGGGTCCTGGGGGACCCCGGAGGACGAGAGAGCGAGTCCGGGCCGGCGGACCGGCCCGGACGGCGCGGCTACGGCAGCGCCAGCATCCGCTCCAGCGCGAGCTTCGCGAACGCCTCGGTCTCCTTGTCGACCTCGATCCGGTTGACCAGGGTGCCCTCGGCGAGGGACTCCAGCGTCCAGACCAGGTGCGGCAGGTCGATGCGGTTCATCGTCGAGCAGAAGCAGACCGTCTTGTCGAGGAAGACGATCTCCTTGCCCTCGGGGGCGAAACGGTTCGCCAGCCGGCGGACCAGGTTCAGCTCGGTGCCGATCGCCCACTTGGAACCGGCCGGGGCCGCCTCCAGCGCCTTGATGATGTACTCCGTCGAGCCGACGTGGTCCGCCGCGGCCACGACCTCGTGCCGGCACTCGGGGTGCACCAGGACGTTCACGCCCGGGATGCGCTCGCGCACGTCGTTCACCGAGTCCAGGCTGAAGCGGCCGTGCACCGAGCAGTGCCCGCGCCACAGGATCATCTTCGCGGCGCGCAGCTCCTCGGCCGTCAGCCCGCCGTTCGGCTTGTGCGGGTTGTAGAGGACGCAGTCCTCCAGGGACATGCCCATGTCCCGCACGGCGGTGTTGCGGCCCAGGTGCTGGTCGGGCAGGAACAGCACCTTCTCACCCTGCTCGAAGGCCCAGTCCAGGGCGCGCTGGGCGTTGGAGGAGGTGCAGATGGTGCCGCCGTGCTTGCCGGTGAACGCCTTGATGTCCGCGGAGGAGTTCATGTACGAGACGGGCACGACCTGCTCGGCGATCCCGGCCTCGGTCAGCACGTCCCAGCACTCGGCGACCTGCTCGGCCGTCGCCATGTCGGCCATGGAGCAGCCGGCCGCGAGGTCGGGCAGGACCACCTTCTGGTCGTCGGAGGTCAGGATGTCCGCCGACTCCGCCATGAAGTGGACGCCGCAGAAGACGATGTACTCGGCCTCGGGGCGCGCGGCGGCGTCCCGGGCCAGCTTGAAGGAGTCGCCCGTGACATCCGCGAACTGGATGACCTCGTCGCGCTGGTAGTGGTGACCGAGGACGAAGACCTTGTCCCCGAGCTTCTCCTTGGCCGCGCGGGCGCGGGCGACCAGGTCCGGGTCGGAGGGCGAGGGCAGGTCGCCGGGGCACTCCACGCCGCGCTCGCTCCTCGGGTCGGCCTCGCGGCCGAGCAGCAACAGGGCGAGGGGCGTCGGCTGCACGTCGAGCTCCTGGGGCTGGGCGGTGGTCACGACACGCACCCTTTCTACTTTTCGTCTAACTGACGCTATATATCATAACCGGTTCACGTCACTTTGACGATGCCCATCATGTCGATGTGACGTGAATCCCGGTCCCCGAGCCGCTGTCCGCGCTCCGGGGCATGTGCGAGCATGAAGAGAAGGCCGAGGAGCAGACCACGGGTCCGTCCTGGAATGAATCCGCGGCCCCGTCGGTTGGAACCGTCGGCAAGCAGTCTCCGTACAACCCGGGAGAGATGTAGATGTCCGTATCGGACGAGACCACCACCGTCACCGACGGCATCATCCTGACCGACGCCGCCGCGGCCAAGGTCAAGGCCCTGCTCGACCAGGAAGGCCGTGAGGACCTGGCGCTGCGCGTCGCCGTCCAGCCCGGCGGCTGCTCCGGCCTGCGCTACCAGCTCTTCTTCGACGAGCGTTCGCTCGACGGCGACGTCGTGAAGGACTTCGGCGGGGTCAAGGTCACCACCGACCGCATGAGCGCCCCGTACCTGGGCGGCGCCACCATCGACTTCGTGGACACGATCGAGAAGCAGGGCTTCACGATCGACAACCCGAACGCGACGGGCTCCTGCGCCTGCGGCGACTCCTTCAGCTGAGCCGCGCGACACCGTACGAAGGGCGGCGGCCCGGGGACACTCCCCGGGCCGCCGCCCTTTTTCCGCCCCGCCCGCGGGTGTCAGCGGGCACTGGACGGCGCCGGCAGCCGCGCGCCCGGCTTGAACAGCGGGATGTCCTTGCCGTCCGTCCCCACGACCTTCCGGTTCCCCAGCGGCTCGTCGAGCGTCACGGTCCGCACGAACTCCTTGGCGATCATGATGCAGACCTGGTCGGGCTGCGAGGTCGCGGTCACCGTGACCGTCACCCGCCCCCCGTCCTCCTTCGCCGTCGCGTCGTAGTCGGAGCACACCCCGCCGCTGAAGTGCACGGTCAGCTCGGTGCCCTCGGCCGTCCAGCCGCTCACCGGCACGTCGTGGGACGACGTCGACCCGTCGGAGGGGGAGGGGGACGGGGCGGGGGAGGCCAGGTACTTCGGGTCGACCGCCGGGTACGTCACCGTGAAGGCGTCCTCGGCGCCCGGCGCCCGCACCTCGAACAGCCAGGACGGCACCAGCGTCTGCCGCCCCCGCACCGGATGCGCGGCCAGCCCGAACACAGCGTCCCGCACCGTGATCGTCTGCCGGTCCTTCTGCTGCGGCTTCTCCGGCTTCCCGGGTGCGCCCGTCGCCGTCGACGGGTCGCACGGCGCCTGCTCGGTGCCCTCCTCCAGCGGCACCGGCCCCGCGCAGCCGCCGACGCCGGCCCGGGCGCCGTCACCCGGCGAGTTCAGCAGCGCCAGCGCCTCCTCGGCCTTCAGGACCGGGTACGTGTCCCCCTTGACCGGCGCCGTCAGCTGTCCGCTGCCGCCGACGACCTCGCCCGACGCGCCGACGACCACGCCGGTCGTCCAGCCGTACGTCGGCAGCCCGCCGACCTCGGGCTCGGCGTTCACGGCCCGCCGGGCGCCCATGACCTGGCTCGCGTCCAGCTTGGCGTCGTCCTGGCCCAGCGCCTTCAGCACCGGCGCCGCCGCCTTCTTCGCGGCCGCCTCGCTCACCGGCGTCCCGTCGGCGGACGGCGCCTTGCACGCGGGGCCCTTCTTGCAGTTGTCGGTGCCGGGCGTGTAGAGCTGGAACGTCCAGCTCCCCGGCGCCTGCCGGTCCACCGTGAGCAGCGGCCCCGCCCCGCCCTTGCCGTTCCCGGCCTTCCACGCCTCCCCCTGGAGC